>JBIOTX010000089.1:0-20656 GCA_044866315.1 Thermoanaerobaculia bacterium
ACCTCGCCGACGTCCGCGACGCCGATCCCTTCCCCGACGGCCGCACCGCCGTCGCCGTGCGCTCGCGCTTCGGCGCCTCGCAGCTCGTGACCGTCGACCTCACCACCGGCGCCGTCACCCCGCGCACCGACCCGTCGATCGACGTCGTCTACAGCCACCCGCGCGTGAGCCCCGACGGCACCCGCGTCGCGTACGTCGCCCACCGCGGCGGCGCCTGGACCCTGCACGTCGACGACGCGCCGGTCGCCATCGACGGCGATGCGTCTTCTCCCGAATGGCTGTCCAACACGGAGCTCATACTCACGGTCTCGAAGGCCGGCTTCGCCGAGCTCGTTCGCTACCCTGACCTCACCGCGCTCACGCGCACCTCTGGCGGCGCCTTCAGCTCCGCTCCGGCTCCGGACGGTCGCATCTTCTTCATGAGCCTGGAACCTGACGGCTACGTTCTCCGTGTCTCCCCCCTCTCCCCGCAAGCGGGGAGAGGGGGGAGAGGTGAGGGGCCCCCCCTCGTGCCCGCGATCCCCCCGTCCCCCCCTCTCGTCACCCCCTTCGAATCCGCACAAGTAACCCCCCCACGCAACTACGCCCTCGGCCGCCAGGAGCCCGCCTGGCTCCTCGGCCAAAGCATCGCCCCCGACCACCAAGCCCTCGAGCTCGGCGTCCGCCTCGGGGACGTCGTCGGCCGCCTCGACACCCTCCTCCTCGCCTCCCTCGGCCGCGACGACGCCCCCGACGGCGGCGCCCTTGCCACCGCCTGGCGCGGCTGGCCCGTGGAGATCCAGGCGCACGCCTTCCACGCCGACGATGAGAACGGCCTCGAGCTGCGCGGCCTCTGGACGCGCCGCTTCCCCCTCAGCCGCCTCACCCTCGAAGGCGGCGCGCTCTCCGACGATCTCGTCTTCGCCGGCGCGCGCTTCGGCACGCGCCAGGTCCGCGGCGCGTGGCGCATCGACGAGGCCGTGCGCGTCGACGTCGACTCCGGCGACGACGACACCCACTACCGCGCCGTGCTGGAGGCGGCGCTGCGCACGCCCTCCTTCCGCGTCGGCGCGCAATACCGACGCGATGGCGGCGCCCCGCTCCTCCTCGGCGGCCTGGCCTCCTCGATCCTCCCGCGCTCCGCCTACGCCCGGCGCGTGCTCGACCCCGCGCTGCCGGTGGCGGCGCTCGCAGGCGAGGACTACGATGGCTGGCGAATCGAGACGACGTTGCCGAGACTGCCGTTCACTGCCTTCTACCAGCGACACGCATTCGACAGCTCGAGTCTCTCGCTCGTCGGTCTCACCCTCGAGACGAGCGCGGACCCGAACCCGATCCTCAAGCTCCCCGGAGTCGACTTCACGGCCGGCGTGGCGCGCGTTTTGGACGAGCCGTTCCGCGGCGACACGCAATGGTGGCTGGGCATGCGGTGGCGTCCATGATCCACATTCACAACGGCGATGCGGTGGCCATGCTCGTCCCGCGCGCGGGCGTGCCGGGCGAGCATCTCTCGTTCCGCGAGTCGCTCGTCAGCGGTCCGGTCGTGCCGGGGCCCGACTGGATCGAGACCCGCGCCCGCGCGCTCGCCGCCGGACATCAGGTCGATCTGCTGCGCGTGCGAACGGACCTGGTCGAGCAGGAGCAGGCCCTCGCCGCCGCGCCCTCGCAGGGCGAGATCGTGCTCTGGTTCGAGCACGACCTCTACTGCCTCGTGCACCTCATCTACCTCCTCGACCGCTTCGCCGACGCGCGCGTGTCGCTGGTGTGGTGCCCGAAGCCGCTCACGGAGAACGAAGAGCGCGACATCTACCTGCTGTTCGAGTCGCGAGCCGCCGCCACGCCGTCGATGATCGCCGCCGCGCGCGAGGTCTGGCGCGCCTACACTTCCGATGATGCGGTGTCGCTCAACCGCTGGATCGAGCGCGACACGCCGGACTTTCCGTTCCTCCGCGACGGCCTCAAGCTGCACGCTTCGCGCTTCCCCTCCACCCGCAACGGCCTCGGCACGATCGAGCAGCGCGCGCTGGAGCTGATCGCCGGCGGCGCCGCCGACTTTCTGACCCTGTTTCCGCAGGTCGATCCCGCGCCGCCGCGATTCGGATTCGGGGATACCGAGGTGCGGCGGCATCTGCGGCAGATGGCGACGTGTGCAGTGCCGCTGATCACCATCAGCGGCGAGGCGCCGAAGGAGATGCTGGCCATCACGCCCGCCGGCGAGAATGTGCTGCGCGGCGAAGTCGACGACGTGGCCATCAACGATCCCGACCGCTGGCTGGGCGGCGCGCATCTGACAAAGGAGAACCTGTGGCGCTGGGACGGAACGCGACTGAGCCGCTCTGCCGGGTCGTGAGGTTCCGGGCCACGGACGACGTCAGCCTGGCCGGACTGCTGTACGAGCCGCGCCGCCGCACCGACCGCGCCGCGGTCTTCCTCCACGGCAACGGCGGCGCGAGCGTGTTCGAGTCGCGGCGGACGAACCTCCTCGCTGAGGAGCTTCTGCGCGCCGGCATCGCTTACTTTCCCTTCAACAACCGCGGCGCGCACCTGATGCGCCATCTGACCCGCAACGGCCGTCTGGTCGGCGGCATGGCTCACGAGAAGATCCGCGACTGCGTCCACGACATCGACGGCGCCCTCCGCGAGCTGCGCCGCCGCGGCTACCGCGACATCACCCTCATCGGCCACTCCACGGGCGCGAACAAGGTCGCGGTCTACGACCACTACAAGCCGCGCAACCGGGTGAAGCGCTACATCCTCCTCGCCGGCGGCGACGACACCGGCCTCATTTACGCCCACCTCGGCCCGCGCCGCTTCCGCGCCGCGCTGGAGAAGGCCCGGGCCATGATCAAGGACGGCCGCGGCGAAGAGCTCATCCCGCCCAGGCTTGCCCCCATCCAGCCCCTCAGCTGGCGCTCCTTCTACGACACCGCCAATCCCGATGGGGACTACAACGTCTTCCCGTTCGTGGAGGTCCTCCGCGGCGTCCGCCTCTCCCGCCGCCCGCGCTTCCGCTACCTGCGCGCCATCCGCAAGCCGGCCCTCTTCCTCTACGGCGACCGCGACCAGTTCTCCCCGGCCGAGGTCTCGCGCTGCGTGGCCGTGCTGGCCGAGGCCCTCGGGCCCAAGCCGAACGTCGAGCTGGCGATCCTGGAGGATGCGGACCACGGCTTCGGGGGGCGGGAGGGGGAGTTGGGGAGGGTGATCGTGAATTGGATGAGATGAGCAGGCACTCTTACTGCACGCCCCCTCCACCCCGAAGGAGGTTCGGTCTCATGAAGCGTTCCGCTCTCGTCCTGTTCGTCCTCGTCCTGGCCCTCCCCATCGCCGCCGCCGAATACGAGAAGCTCCTGCTGCCGGTCGCGCCGTCGGTCGTGTTCTGCGGGTACCACTCGAAGTTCGACACGCGGCTGGTCGCCTTCAACGGCCATGACCGGCCGGTGGACAAGTTCTGCTCGGACGACATGTGCCAGGGGCTGGCGCCGAGCACGGGCACGGTCCTGGTCGGGCAGCACGTCCCGGTGCCGAACCCGTCGTTCATTTACGTGCCGAAGGAGGACGCGAAGAACCTGAGCATGATGCTCATCGCCGAGAGCAGCGAGACCACTCGCCCCGAGGAGCGCAGCTACACCGAGCTGCCGGTGGTGCGCGAGAGCGACTTCCGCTCCGACCGGATCCAGATCGTCGGCGTGCGCATGGATCCCGACTTCCGCAAGACCCTGCGCATCTACGGGCTCGACGGATCGCAGTGGATCGCCGTACGCGTCCGGGTCTATGACCTCACCTCCGCGCAGCCGAAGTACGAGCACGAATACGCGCTGGGACCGATCGCCGGGAAGAACGCCGCCGGCCTGGACGCCGCGCCGTCGTTCAACATGGAGTGCGATCTCTCGGACTACGTCCCGAGCTACGGCACGCCCGTGCGTGTGGAGGTCGAGCCGCTGACGCCGGGAGCGAAGATCTGGGCGTTCGTGTCGGTGACGAACAACGTGACCCAGCACTTCTACACGGTGCTCCCGCGGTAATCAGCGCATCACACTCGCCAGCACCTCGAACGACTTCAGCTCGTAGCCGAGGAAGTTGCGTCGCACGGTGCCGGCGAGCGAGCGAAGCTCCATCAGCACCTCCAGCGGCGGATGCCGGGACGCGAACTCCGCGACCGGCATCCGCAGCAGCGCCTCCAGCTCCTCCGCCACTTCGTTGCCGATGACGAAGGCCTCGCGCCCCGCACACTCGCCGCAGACGAAGCCCTGCCGCGCGGCGTCGAAGCGCAGCGGCCGCGCGATCGCCGTGCCGCACTCGATGCACGCGCGTGTCGAGGGGAAAATGCCGCCGAGGCGGAGCGTCCAGATCTCGGCGTAAGCGACGACGCTCATCGGCAGCGCGCCCGCGAGCAGAGCCTCGGTGGTCCGGTCGAGGAGGCGGTACAGCAGCTCCGCCGGGTCGTTCGCCGGGGCGAAGGTGTCGACCAGCTCCGCGATGTACGTCCCGGCCACGCTGCTGACGAGGTTCTGCTGGGCCGGGAAGAGCGAGCGCACGAGGTCGACCGACTCGATGCGCACGATCTCCTCGGACTCGCGCTCGCTGTAGCCGATGCGCACCTTGGCCAGCGGCTCCAGCGCCGCGCCGAAGCGGCTCTTGATCGCCCGCGCGCCGTACGCCCACCCTTTGCGCTTGCCGTGGTCGGGCGTGAGGAACACCACCATCTTGTCCCGCTCGCGCGCCGGGAGGGTGTGCAGGATGATCGCCTCGGTCCGCTCAATCTTCACGTGTCGTGACGATACACTGCCGGCCGAATGCTCGTTCATCCCGCCGAGGCCCGCCGGCAGTTCCGCGAGTTCGCGGCGGGGGAGATCACCGCCCGGAACCTCGCCCACGGCGCGCTGCTGATCGCGCTGGAGGACTATCCCGGCATCGACATCCTCCAGTACGAGGCCGCGCTGGACGATCTGGCCGCGCGCGCCGAGGGCCGCTGCTCGCGCGGCGAGCCGCCCATCTTCCGCCTCGGGCATCTGCACGCGGAGATGTTCGACGTCGACGGCTACCGCGGCGACACGGTGAATTACTACGACCCGCGCAATGCCTACCTGCACGAGGTCATCGACCGCAAGCTCGGCCTGCCGATCACGCTCTCGATCATCTTCCTGCACATTGCGGCGAAGCTCGACCTCCACGCGGCGGGTGTCGGACTGCCGGGGCACTACATCGTCAAGGTGCAGTTCGAGCTGAACGAGGTCTACGTCGATCCGTTCCACGGCGGGACGACGCTGACCCTGCCGGAGATCGACGCGCTGTTGCGCGAGATCGGCGGCGGGACGATCCAGCTCTCCAGCGAGCACCTGCGGGCCTGGTCGCCGCGGGAGACGCTCGTGCGCGTGCTCTCGAACCTGCAGAACATGTGGGGACGGGCGGGCGACCCCAGGAAGGCAAACGCCGCGCGGGAGCGGACGGAGCTGCTCGCGCGATGAAGCTGTTCGTCACCGTACTGGAGGAGACGGCGGAGCGGGCGATCGAGGTGATCCGGGCGCTGCCGGCCGATCACGACGGGGTGGAGGTGCGGGCGGAGCGGTTTCCTTCGGTCGACCTGCACGCGATCCGCGCGGCGACGGCGAAGCCGATCATTCTCACGTACCGAGGAAGCAGCGTGCCGGACATCGCGGCGGCTCTGGAGGCCGGGATCGATCTCGTGGACGTCGAGTACGGCCAGGAGGTGCGCTTTCCCGACCGCGTCGTTTACTCGCATCACGACTACGAGGGCATGCGCGACCTCGAGCGCATCGCCGCGGAGATGCAGGCCGCGGGCTGCGCGCACACGAAGATCGCCGTCACGCCCCACAGCTTCGCCGACAACGAGCGCCTCCTGCGCCTGAGCGGCAACGGCGTCTCCGTGATCGGCATGGGCGAGCGCGGGCTCTACTCGCGCATCCTGGCGCCGTTCCGCGGCTCGGAGCTGACCTTCGTCGCCGCGACCAGTGCCGCCGCGCCGGGGCAGCTCACGCTCGACCGCGCGCTGGACATCTACGGCCCGAGCCGGGCGTCGCTCCGCGCGGATCGTGTTTTCGCCATCGCCGGCAATCCCGCCGGCCACAGCCTCTCGCCGTCCATTCACAACCGGCTGTTCCGGGAGAAAGGCGTTCCCGCCGCCTACACCATCGCCTCGATCGAGTCGTTCGACGAGATCGCGGACGCGTTCTCCCGCGGCGAGCCGTGCGGCCTGAGCGTCACCGCGCCGTTCAAGGAAGACGCGTTCCGCTTCGCGAAGCAGCACGCACCGAACGCCCGCCGCGCCCGCGCCGTGAACACGCTCGTGAACCTCGGCGGCGAGATCCTCGCCGACAACACGGACGTCGACGGCTTCGCCGCGCTCATCGAGGGGACGAAGGCGGCCGTGGTCGGCGCCGGGGCCACGGCCCGGGCCGCGCTCGTCGCGCTCGAGGACGCCGGCATCCCGGCCACGGTCTACAACCGCACCGTCGAGAGGGGCGACGCGCCGCTGGACGACTTGTGTCACTTCGACGGCGACCTGATCATCAATACACTGCCCGCGGGCGCGGAAGTGGCGATCCCGCCCTGCCGCGTTTACATCGAGGCGGCCTACGCCGGACCGCCGCGCGAGGTGCAGTGCGAGCGCCGCATCGGCGGGGTCGAGCTGCTGCACGCGCAGGCCAGGCGGCAGCACGAGTTGTTCATGAAGGTGTTCGATGGACTTTGACGTCATTCCGGTCGTGCGCGAGCTGAGCGCCGACACGCTCACGCCGCTGGTGGCGTTCTCCGCGCTCAGCAGCGAGGGCGACGAGGCCTTCCTCTTCGAGAGCGTCGAGCGCGGCGAGAACCTCGGCCGCTACTCCTTCGTCGGCTTCGAGCCGCGGCGCAGCCTGCGCTTCGACGAGCGCCTCGGCGATCCGGTGCGCGTCCTCAACGAGGAGCTCGTCCCGCTGCGCGTCGAGGGCGAGGAGAAGCTCCCGCCGTTCTTCGGCGGCGCGGTCGGCTACTTCGGCTACGGCGTCGGCGGCTGGAGCGAGCGCATCCCCGACTCGCACCCGGACGACCTCGGCGTCCCCGACGCGAAGCTGCTCTTCTTCGACAACGTGGTCGTGTTCGACCACGTCCTGCAGCGCCTCTATGTCGTGGCGAATGTTTTCCGCGATGGGACCGTCGAGGATGCGAACCGCCGCCTCGACCACGCCGTGGAGCGCCTGAAACGCGCCAGCGTCGAGCCGATCGAGTTCGCGCGCGAGGTCCCGGCGGCGGAGTTCCGTTCGAACTACACGCGCGAGGGCTTCGAGGACATGGTCCGCGCGGCCAAGGAGGAGATCGTCGCCGGCGAGATCTTCCAGATCGTCGTCTCCCAGCGCTGGGAGACGGAGTTCCCGCGCGCCGAGGCGCTGACGCTGTACCGGGCGCTGCGGTCGATCAATCCCTCGCCGTACATGTTCTTGCTGCGCACCACGGAGTGCACGCTCGTCGGGGCGTCACCGGAGATGCTCGTGCGGGTCACCGGCGACTGTGTGGAAACGCGCCCCATCGCCGGCACGCGTCCGCGCGGCGCGACGCGCGAGGAAGACCTCGCCCACGAGACCGACCTGCGCGCGGACCCGAAGGAGAACGCCGAGCACCTCATGCTGGTCGACCTCGGCCGCAACGACGTCGGCCGGGTGGCGAAGAGCGGCTCGGTCGAGGTCACCGACTTCTGCCACATCGAGCGCTACAGCCACGTCATGCACCTCGTGACGGACGTCCACGGCACGCTGCGCGAGGACTGCACGCCCGTCGATGCATTCCTCTCCTGCTTCCCCGCCGGCACGGTCAGCGGCGCGCCGAAGATCCGGGCCATGGAGCTGATCGACCGCTTCGAGACCACGCGCCGCGGGCCATACGCCGGCGCGGTCGCCTACTTCAGCTTCAACGGCAACCTCGACTCCTGCATCACCATCCGCACGATCGTCCTGGCCAACGACCGCGCCTACGTGCAGGCCGGCGCGGGGATCGTCTACGACTCCGACCCGGCGCGCGAATTCGAGGAGACGGAGAACAAGTCCAAGGCCCTGAGGCGCGCCATCAGCGTTGCAAAGGCGGTACTGACCCGCCGCTGACGAAGCGCACGCGCTGGAAGCCCAGCGTGTGCAGAAAGTCGGCGAGCTTTTTCTCCGCGTTCCGCGACGCCAGCGGCAGGATCCCTTTCTTCAGCGCCTCGGAGCGGATGTTCTCCTCCGCGTGCTGCCGGGCGCGGGTCTCCAGGTCGACGTCGGCGCGGCGGAGCACACCCGTCTTCCGGGTCAGGACACGCGACTCCCTGTTGTCCACGCGCGTGACCAGCACCTGGGAGGGCGGGAGGCGGAGGTTGATCGTGCCGTCCGGCGAGCGCCAGACGTCCTGCTGCTGCAGGTGCGCCAGATCGATCCCGGCAATGACGTCGCCGGCGGCGAGGAAGGTGATCTCGTCGCCTGCCAGCGCGTTCGGGATGGCCTTGTAGGTCTGCGAGACGGTGCCGACGTGGACCACGTGCATGGAGGCCGTCTCCAGCCGCTGGAGGTCGCGGACCTGGGTCACCAGCGTGGAGATGTCGATGGTCTCTTCCTGGGGCTTGGTGACGGAATCGACAGCGGCGTCGACCGTGCGCCGGGCCAGGCGCCAGACGATCATGCCGGTCCCTACGACCAGGAGAATCAGGAGGGCGATGACGCCCAGGACGACCAGCAGGGGACGGCGCATGAAACCAACAGTAGTGGCACTTCTACCAAAGTCGTGCTACTCTCTCGCTCCTCCCGGTAAGGTTCAAGGAAGCGTCCAAACGGTCCCCACGGTCCTCTCGCCGGGGCCTGCCTCTCAGACTTCCAGATTCGCGCCAGTCAGCTGCCGGTACGCCTCGAGGTACTTCTCGCGCGTCTTTTCCACCACATCCGGCGGCAGCTCCGGCGCGGGCGGGTTCTTGTCCCAGCCCGTCGTCTCCAGCCAGTCGCGCACGAACTGCTTGTCGTAAGAGGGCGGATTCTTGCCGACCGCGTACGAATCGGCGGGCCAGAAGCGCGAGGAATCGGGCGTCAGGGCCTCGTCGATCCAGACGATGCGGTCCTCGAAGAGCCCGAACTCGAACTTCGTGTCGGCGATGATGATCCCGCGCGAGAGCGCGTACTCCGCGGCCTGCTCGTACAGGGAGAGGGTGAGGTCGCGCAGGTCGGCGGAGAGCTCCTCGCCGACGAGCTCCGTCATGCGCTCGAAGGAGATGTTGATGTCGTGGCCGGTCTCCTCCTTCGTCGCCGGGGTGAAGATCGGCCGGGAGAGCTTGCTGGCCGTGGTCAGCCCTTCCTCGAGCCGGATCCCGCAGACCGAGCCCGTCTCCTTGTACTCCTTGAGTCCCGAGCCGACCAGATAGCCGCGGGCCACGCACTCCACCGGCACCACCTGGCACTTCTGCACGAGCACGCTCCGCCCGCGCAGCTCCTCATGCTGCCGGATCTCGTCCGGAAACTGCTCGAACTCCGACTCGATCAGGTGGTTCTCCACATGCGTGAACCGCCGGAACCAGAAGTTCGAGATCTGGGTGAGGATCTTCCCCTTGTCCGGAATCCCCGGCGAGAGCACGACGTCGAAGGCGGAGATCCGGTCCGTGGCCACGAACAGGTACTTCTTGCCGAGGTCGTAGACATCGCGCACCTTGCCGCGACGGGCGAGGGGGAAGGGGAGGGTGGTCTCGATGATGGCCGCCATGCGGGGCGCATTGTATGCGCGTGTCATCCCGAGCGGAGCGAGGGACCTGGGCGGGCGGGGCGCGAAGATCGTTCCTCGTGCCGCCCTCCCACCCAGGTCCCTCGCTCACGCTCGGGATGACACAGTAATCACCGCGTGATCCGCCACCCCTTCGCGTCCCGCTCCAGCTTGGCCATGCCCAGGCGCTGGACGCGCTCGCGCACTCCCAGCGCGATCGCGGAGTCGATCTTCTTGCCCACCTTCAGCGGGTCGAAGTTCGCGGCCTTGGCGAAGGACTTCGCGAAGATGCTGCCCGGGCTGGCCAGGAGCGCCGGCGACTGGTACGTGGGGTCGCCCGAGAGGGCATCGATGGTGGAGGTGTAGGGGAAGACCACCGCGTAGTCGGTGTTGCTGTTGGTGCAGGGGTCGTCGACCCAGAACTCGACCGAGCCGGCCTCGACTTCGACCGGGAGGCGGTCCTGGATGTGGCCGAGGGGCGGGACGACCAGCGGCGCGGCATTGAGCTTGGTGTTGCCGTCGGCGTCGTAGACGCTCACGCGCAGGGTGACCGCGCAGCGGCCGAGGTTCAGGGCGCCGACGTTGGTGCGCCAGCCGTCGCGGGCGCTGTGGCGAATGCCCTGGGCGATGGCGCTGATGCCGTCGTAGTCGTAGTCGAGCAGGCCCGTCCAGACGCCGGGGATGGTCTGGCCGTACGTGCCGGTGCGGGCGTTGTTGTACGTGTTCGACGTCACCAGGAAGGCGCGGTCGATGATCGTGTCCGGCACGCCGGGGTTGTCTTCCTTGAACGCGGCCACGAGCAGCGAGCCGCCGCCCTGCACGTCGAAGAGGGCGTCGAGGATGTTGTCGGAGTAGGCGAGGGAGTTGGGCGGCACCTTGATCAGCTCTTCATAGCCCACCGTTCCGCCGGTCGACAGGTAGGTGACGCTGATGACGAGCGGATAGTCGAAGTGCGGGTTGAAGAGGCTGAAGAAGGTCATCCAGCGCGTGCCGGACGCGCCGGCCTGATTGGCCGCCGCCGGGATGACGTAGGTGTCGGTCACCTGTGCGGCGGCGGGGATGCTGAGGAGGAGGCTGAGAACGAGGAGCAGTCTTAAGGTTCTCACGGGACGATTTCCTTTCGATGAGCTACCAACGTGCGGCCTCGACTGCACCCCAGGTGCCGGGCTCTCCACTTTCTGTTCTCATTGAAAACGCAGCTACTTACCTCCTGCGCCCTGCGCCCTGCCCTCTGCGCCCTGTCCGCGACCCGCTACACTACCGTCCATGAATCAGATCAGCGACCGCCTGCGCGGACTCGTGCAGTCCGACATCCGCCGTATGTCCCGCGAGTGCGAGCGCGTCGGCGGCATCAACCTCGGCCAGGGGATCTGCGATCTCCCCACCATCCCCGAGCTCGTCGAAGGCGCCTGCGATGCCATCGCGTCCTCGAAGGCGACCTACTCGAAGTTCGAAGGCATCGACCTCCTCCGCGAGCGCATCGCCGCGAAGATCGAGCGCTTCAACGGCTTCACCGTCGATCCCGCCAGCGAGATCGTGGTGACGGTCGGATCGACGGGCGGCTTCGCCGCGGCGGCGCTGGCGACGCTCAACGCCGGCGACGAGGTCATCCTCTTCGAGCCGTACTACGGCTACCACCTGAACACGCTGAAGGTCCTCGGCGTCGAGACCAAGTTCGTCCCGCTGCAGCTGCCCGACTGGTCCATCGACTTCGACGCTCTGCGCGCCGCGTTTGGCCCCAAGACGCGCGGCATCGTGGTCTGCACGCCGTCCAACCCCTGCGGCAAGGTCTTCACCCGCGAGGAGCTGGAGAAGATCGCCGCGCTCTGCCGCGAGCACAACGTGTGGGTGTACACCGACGAGATCTACGAGTACATCGTCTACGACGGCCGCCGGCACCTCTCCATGGCCGCCGTCGACCGCGACGTGACCATCACCATCAGCGGCTTTTCGAAGACGTTCTCGGTGACCGGCTGGCGCATCGGCTACGTCGCCGCGGACCGGAAGGTCTCCCAGTCGGTCGGCCTGGTGAACGACCTCTTCTACGTCTGCGCGCCTACACCGCTGCAGTGGGGCATCGCCCGGGCCCTGGAGATCGGCGAGGAGTACTACCAGAGCCTCGCCACCGACTATCAGAAGAAGCGCGACCTCCTGGCCGACGCCCTCACCGACGGCGGCTTCCGCCCCTTCGTGCCGCAGGGCGCGTACTACATGCTCGCCGAGATCCCGGACGCCTTCACCGACGCGCGCGAGGCGGCGATGACGCTGATCGAAGAGGCGAAAGTGGCCAGCGTGCCAGGGCCGTCGTTCTACGCTTCGAGCGCGGGTGACCGCCTGCTGCGGTTCTGCTTCGCGAAGGACTTCGGGGCGCTGGAGGAGGCGTGCCGGAGGATTCGCGCGTTTCGGACGGCGACGGTCTAAGCTTCGATCGGCGTCAGAAATACGTCAATTCGAGCAAAATTGGCATCAACGTCGATCTCCCGAGAGATCAACGTTGATCTCCCGAGACATCAACGTCGATCTCCCGAGACATCGACGTCGATCTCCCGAGACATCGACGTCGATCTCCCGAGACATCGACGTCGATCTCCCGAGACACCGACGTCGATCTCCCGAGACATCGACGTCGATCTCCTGGGACAGCGACGTCGATCTCCCGAGACAGCGACGTCGATCTCCTGGGACATCAACGTTGATCTCCCAAGACATCAACGTCGATCTCCCGAGACATCAACGTCGATCTCCTGCTCGAGCACCCGCATGCGCTGCTCGGGCTTTCCTTGAACCTCGACGACGCGCAGCCGGCCATTCGCCAGGAGCGCATGCTCATCCCTGCTGATGAGATCGAGCAAGCGCTCGTTCATCGCCTCCCTTAACTCGAGGTCCTCGGATACAGGCGCAGGAATCCCGTTCAGCGGCAGGACCACGAGCAGATCCAGGTGCGCCATCCCGGCCGCGGCGAGCTCCGTCGCCGACGCGATCAGGGCGCAGTCGCGTCCGCTGCGCTCGAGGTCCTGGAGCGCGAGCAGGTAGGCGACGAAGTCCAGCGGGCTCCGTTCGGC
Organism: Thermoanaerobaculia bacterium; assembly: GCA_044866315.1. Taxonomy (GTDB): domain Bacteria; phylum Acidobacteriota; class Thermoanaerobaculia; order Gp7-AA8; family Gp7-AA8; genus QHVT01. The sequence continues at coordinate 12,744 of JBIOTX010000089.1, forward strand.
GATCACGTTCGCGCCGGGTCCATAGCCGCGGAGACGCTCCACGCAGAGCTTCAGCTGCCGGTAGAACTCATCCTCGGTCGGCTCGGCGGCAACGTCTTCCAGCCACTCGTACGGCTCCGGCTCGTGGACATAGTCGCGATGCGCAGCGAGAAAGTCCGCGACGAGGGTGCTCTTGCCGGAGCAATGCGTGCCGGAGACGGCGATCCTCACGTCTACTTCTTCTTCCGCGCCTCCCGGAGCGCCTCCAGCACTTCCTCCGCGTGCCGCGCGGTGTCCACCTTCTTCCACACCCGCCTGATCCGCCCGTCCGCGCCGATCCAGTACGTGGTCCGGGCCACGCCCCAGTAGCGCTTCCCGTACATGTTCTTCTCCTTCCACACGCCGTACATCTTGGCCACGTCGGCGGTCTGGTCGGAGAGGAGGGGGAAGTTGAGGTTGTGCTTGCCGCGGAACTTCTCGTGGCTCTCCAGCGAGTCGGTGGAGACGCCGAGGACCACCGCGTGCTCCTTGGCCAGATCGGATTCATGGTCCCGGAAGGAGCAGGCCTCGGCGGTGCAGCCCGGGGTGTCGTCCTTCGGGTAGAAGTAGAGGATGACGTCCTTTCCCTTGTGCTCCTTGAGGGTGACGTTCTTCCCGCGCGTGGAAGGGAGGCGGAAGTCGGGCGCCTTGTCGCCCACCTTGGGCTCGTAATAGTCCTGCATGGATTCTCCTCGCGTCAGTTCGCGGCGGTGGCGGCGAACAGCACTTTCTCGGCGACGAGCACGGCGTTGAGCGCCGAGCTGCGGCGGAGATTATCGCAAACGGCCCAGACCCAGAATCCGCCGCGGATGGTCGGATCGGGTCGCACCTCGGCGACGAGGACCTCGTCCTTGCCGGCCGCGTCGATGGTGCCGAACTGCTGGTCGCCCTCGGGCATGACAATGGCGGGATTCGCCCGCAACGCGTCCTCGATCCGGCCGAAGTCCAGCTCCTCGCCCGTCTTCACGAACAGCGAGAAGGTGTGGCTGTGGAAGATGGTGCCCTGGGTGATGAGCAGCGCGAGCTGCGTGCGCGGATCGGTGAGCGCGCGCACCTGGGTGACGATGAACGGCTCGTTGTGCTCGAGCGCGGGGTAGAGGTTGAACGCCAGCTGGCGGTCGAACACGGTCTTCGGAATGGAGTGGATGTTGAGGACGCTGATGGTCTGCCGGGCCAGCTCCTCGACGCCTTCCTGCTCGAACTCCGAGGCCGGCTGCACGACCGTGGCGGTGCAGATCTCGATCGGGCTGAGCGTGGCGATCTGGTGGAGGATCAGAGCGATCGGAATGGCCACCGGGTGCGGGGAGACGAGGACGTTGTCGTCCTGCAGGATCTCCTCGAGATTGACGCCGGCGATGGCCAGCTTGCCGTCCTCCGCGGTCGAGGGCTGCGAGACGTCGATGGCGATGAAGTCATCCTCGGCGGCGCGCGCCAGCCACTGGCGGTTGTTCTCGGCGGGCCCGCAGAAGAAGACCAGGTCGAGGTCTTCCAGCTCCTCCTGCGACACCGGCGCGACGATCGCCGGCTCGTCGTCGATCTCCGTGAGCGCGCCGGCGGCCTGCCCGCTGGAGTCGAGCAGCGCGACCTTGGCGAAGGGGAAGCCGCGCTCGCGCAGGATGGTCTTGATCTCGTTGCCGACCAGGGTGAGCGGATTGACGATGCCGAGGCGGTAGCCGGCGGTGGACTTCGGATGGGGCATGGTCAGGCCGGCTCCGTCGCCGGCGGGGGCTCTTCCGCGACGGCGGGCGGCGTCCGCGGCGGGAAGGCGATTGACCACAGCCGCGCCAGCGGTCCGGAGAAGAGATAGGCGATCGCGCCGGCGAACCCGAGCTCGCGCGGCCAGCGGAAGGCCACGCCGAGGATCAGGGCCAGGACGACGAAGTACATGAGCGAGCGCTCCTTCTGGAGCGCGAGGCCCTTCTGGCTGCGGTAGCGCACCGGCGAGACCATGGCGAAGGCGGTGGCCACGGTCACGAGCATGACGATGATGGCGAAGCGCTCGTCGGTCACCGGCGCGGGCGCGTAGTAGATCATCGACGCCAGCGTGAGCGCGCCGGCGGGGCTGGGCAGGCCGACGAAGTAGCGGTAGTCGGTCTTGCCGGTCTGCACGTTGAAGCGCGCCAGGCGCAGCGACACGGCGGCGAGGAAGAGGAAGGCGATGCCGCCGCCGAGCTTCTCGAACACGTGCAGGCCCCAGGCATAGACCAGCACGGCCGGCGCGGCGCCGAAGGTGACCACGTCCGCGAGGGAGTCGTACTCCTTGCCGAACTCGCTCGTGGCGCCGAGGGCTCGGGCGATCAGGCCGTCGAAGGTGTCGAAGACGGCGGCGAAGAGCAGCGACAGGCAGGCCGTCTCGAAGAACTGCACGGCCAGGTCGACGCGGCCCACGGCGTTGGCCTCGATGGCGCGCGTGGCGTACACGATCGCCCGAAAGCCGAAGAAGATGTTGAAGATGGTCAGCGTGGTCGGGATGACGTAGACCCCGCGGCGGAAATTCGGGCGCATCTTCTTCGCGGGCTCGTTCATTCGGCGCGCGGATGTTAATGCAAAGGGGGTTCCCTTGGGGGAACCCCCTGAGGCGGATGGTGCTTTGTGTTTGAGTGAGTTACGCCACGGCGTGCTGCGACTCGTAGCTGCGAATGCGCTCGGCCATCTGGTCCTTCAGGTGGAGCTTCCGCTTCTTCAACGTCTTTTCCTCGAACTCCTCGTCGGTCGTGACCTCGCGTTTGGACGTGAGCTCATGAAGACGGGACTCGCAACGACGATGCTCGTCGGCCCATTCACGGAACTGGGGATCTGCGTCAGCGAGGATTTGTTGAATCTCAGCGGTGCGATTCGACATCGATTGCCCTCCTTGAAGTTCCAATCCGCAAACAAGATTCTAGCACTCTGCCTGCCATGCGGATGGACGCGATAAGTGACTCATTCTCAGGCGTTTGCACTACAATCCGGGCCGGATGTCGCGCCTCGCCGCGGTCGCAGTGTCGATCGTCACACTCACGGTTCTGCTCTCGCCCCTCCAGCGCGAGCTCTATGTCGGCGATGAGACAAAGTACGCGCAGGTGGTGCGCGAGATGCGCGCAGGGTCGTTCTTCCTGCCGACGCTGCACGGCTCGCCGTTCACGCACAAGCCGCCGCTGCACTTCTGGATCGTCGACGCGCTGAGCTATCCGCTCGGCCTCTACTCGATCTGGCCGTTCGTGCTCCCGTCGCTCGTCGCCTTCGGACTGCTGGTGTGGCTCATGTGGAAGTGGGGCGGACCGATCGCGGCATTCGTCTGCGCGAGCGCGCTGATGGTGTGGGGCTCTGCGCAAACCGCGCGCATGGACGTGGAGTTCACCGCGCTGCTCGCGCTCGCGGCGTGGATGGTTCAGCGCGGGAGGCTCGTGCAGGCGGGCGTCGTCACGGGCATCGCCTTCCTGATCAAGGGACCGATGGCGCCGGTGATCATCCTCGCCCTGCTCGCCTTCGAATGGCTGCGCAACCGGCGACTGGCAACCGGCAACTGGCTACTCATGCTCGTCGCCATGTTCGGCATCCCCCTGCTCTGGTTCGTCCCCGCGCTTCTCATCGGCGGCGAGCCGTTCTTCCGCGAGGTCTTCTTCAAGCAGACCGTCGGCCGCGCGGTCGGCGCGTGGGTGCATCGCTCCCCGCCGTGGTTCTACCTCGTGCGCGCGCCGATGACCCTCCTGCCGTGGTTCTTCCTCGTGATGGTGGCGATCGTGGCCATCTACAAGCGCAACGACGAGCGCGGCAAGTTCGCGGTCAGCTGGATCCTGGCCGTGCTCGTGCCGTACTCGCTGCTCTCGTCCAAGCTCGACGTCTACATGATGACCATGATCCCGCCCGTGGCCCTGGCCATCGCGTCGCTGGTGAGCGTGGAGGACCGGTGGGCGGCGTGGGGCAAGCGCGCGAACCTGGTGATGCTCGCGCTCTTCGCGCTGATCGGCATCGCCGGACTGTTCGTTCGACATGCGGAAGTCCCGCGCACGAGCGCGGTCCTTGCTCTGTTCGCGATTCTCGCCGTCGCGGCGATGATCGCGGTGGTGATCACGATTCGTGGACGGCTCACGACGTCCGTATTTGCCACCGGACTCGTTCCGATCGTCGCGCTGGCGTACGCCGCGGTGGCGCTCGTGCCGCTTGCGAACGAAATGGCATCAACGCGTCCGCTCGTTCGTGCGCTCATCAAACAGAACGCGCCGCCGGAGTCGATCGGTCTCTTCGTCGCCCCGCACCTCTGGACGCGGGACATGCCCCCGGACCTCGCGCGCGTGCGCTACCTCGACGCCCAGGACGTCCGCACCGCGCCGCCGCCCGTGCTCGTGGCGCGGCGCAAGGACGCCCACCAGATCGCGGACGTGCTGCGCGGCTACCGCAAGGTCGACGAGCTGCAGATGATCGGAAAGTGGTTCGATGTCTATCGCAAGTAAACGCCGCTACGCTGCAGCCGCGTTCATCACTCTCCTGATCCTCTCCGTGTTCTGGCCGTCGCCGGTCGTCTCGGTCAACCGCCTCTGGATCGGCGAGCGGCTCTCCGTCGACGAGCTCTCCTTCCTCGGCCGCGAGGCGCCGGCGTGGGACGTCGTGTTCTGGTGCATCGCCGGCCTGCTCCTGCTGATCATCGTGCACACCGCGGAGTCGCACGACGTCCGCACGCCGCTGCGGCAGACGCGATTCGCGCCATTGCGGTGGCGTGGTGCGCTGCTCGGTCTTCTGGTGGGTGCGGTGCTCACCGCGCTGGTCTGGCTCATCCTCGACGCGCCGGTGCTGGCCTGGGCCGAGGGGGTGCAGTCGGACTTTACGGAAGACGTGGTGCGCATCCTCAACCGCTTCGGCGGCGGGATGAACCCCGTGCTCGTCGTGGCCTTCTTCCTCGTCGCCGGCGTCGCCTACCTGCACCCGCGATGGGTGTCGTACGCGGTGGCCATGGCCGTCGCCGGCCTCGGCGCGGGCATCGCCGCGCAGATCATCAAGCATCTCGTCGGCCGCGCGCGTCCGGAGCTCTGGCTCGGGCCCACCCACTACGCGCCCGGAAACTCGACGTCTTTTCCCAGCGGCCACACCGTGGGCGCATTCGCGCTGGCGGGCGTGCTCGTCTTCGGCTCGCGCAGCTGGACGGTGCGCGTCATCGCCTTCCTCCTCGCCGCCGCGGTCGGCCTCTCCCGCATCCTCGCCTTCCGCCACTGGACCTCCGACGTCACCGCCTCCGCCGTCGTCGGCCTCCTCGTCGCCTGGATGGTGACAAAATCGCTCGTTCGCGACGAATCTGTGTCGGCGTGAGCTGGCTCACAAAGGCGTCTGCCTCTCGTCCGTACAATGCGCGGCGCAAACCGGGGAGAGTATGGCCAGCGAACGTTTAACTCTGTTTCACTACGACGTGCTCCGCGAGCTGTGCGACAACTGCCGCAAGGAGCGATTCCACTTCGTCCCCGCGGGCGCCGAGCCCGCGACCGGCGCGTGCAAGCACTGCGGCAGCGAGTCCAAGCTCGCCGACGTCAGCGATACCGCCGTCTGGCGCCTGATGACCCAACCTTCGGGCGAGGTAGTCATCGTCCCGCTGATCGCCCAAACCGTGTAAGCCAATCTTCGGAGAGCCGCCCTCACCAAGGCGGAGAGATCGAGAGAACGAGGACAGGCGAAAGCCTGTCCTCATTTTTAGGAGTGCGGTGGCGCAGCCACCGCTTTCGTATCCGGATCACAAAGCGGTAGCTTCGCTACCGCACTCCTACACCGGTCTTCCTGAGCTGCTCGTCCAGGAACCCCCGCGGGTCCTCCGTCCTCCCCTGAATCAACTGCTCGATCGGGGCGGAGTCCTTGGTCATCGAGCGCAGGGTCGCGATGTAGTCGGCGGTCGTGTACGGGTGGCTGCGGTCGAAGGTGCGGCGCCAGAGGGTCCAGACGTCGCCGGTGGCGTGGGCGGCCATCCACTGCGAGACCAGGCCGCAGGTGTAGACGTTGCGGAAGTGGCCTCCCTGGACGGACCGGATCAGCGAGGAGTCGCCGAGCTTGGCGGCGCATTCGTTGGCGGCGGTGGTGATCATGCGGTGCAGGCCCCGCTCGTCGATGACGCCGTGGTCGCGCATGGCCAGCACCATCGCCAGCTCGGACGAGGCCTCGCCGAGCCACTCGGTGTCATCGTCCCCTTGGAAGCGCGCGCTCTCCCAGAGATGGAAGACCTCGTGGGCCACGCGCCCGTACCAGCCCTCGGAGGCGGCGGGGGTCTCCGTCGACCATCCCGGTCCGCTCACCTCGATCTGGGCGATCCGGCCGACGGTGCCGCCCTTGAACGACCTGCCCGAGCCCTGCGAGCCGCCGTAGTTGACGTAGACCAGCGGCCGGAATCCGAGCTCGGTGCGCATCTTCGCGGCGAAGTAGTCGAACATCGGCGGCACGCGCTCGGCGAGCTGCCGGGCGATCCACGGCGGGAGGCCGGGATCGACGATCAAGGTCATGCGCTCGCTCTCCACCGGCGCGATCGAGCCGAAGTAGACGAACGTCTCTTCGCCCGGCGGCACGCGCACGGGACGGCTCGACCGGAAGTCGAAGACGTGGGCGTGGTCCTGGAGCAGGAAGTGGCCGGTGTAGAGCAGCCGGCTGCCCTCGCTGAAGGCGACATGGAGCTGGTAGTCCTTCTCCCGGACCTCGAGGTCGGTCGCGAGCTCGATCACCGCGCGTGAGGCCGGCGCCGCGAAGAGGATGATCTCGCGACCATCTACGGTCTCCCACCGCGCGCCCGCGGGCTCGACGAGGGTCCAGCGCGCGGCGCGGAAGGCGTGGCGATCGCGGCTGAAGCTCATCGTCGACGCGGGAGAAGGCAAATCGTAAGTGACCCGCCAGCGATCCGCGGGCAGCTCTTCGACGGTGACGCGCACCGGCCGCGGCGTGGTCGCGCAGCCGGCGAGCAGGAGAACGAAGACCGCCAGCGCCCGGCGCAAACTCAGGCGTCCATCTCCGCGAAGTTCACCGACACCAGGCGCGAGCAGCCCGCCTCCTCCATCGTCACGCCGTACAGCACGTCCGCGGCCTCCATGGTCCGCCGGGAGTGGGTGATGACGATGAACTGCGTGTCCCGCGACATGTCCCGCACCAGGCGCACGAAGCGCTCGGTGTTGATCTCGTCGAGCGGCGCGTCGACCTCGTCGAGGATGCAGAACGGCGAGGGCTTGTAGCGGAAGATCGCGAAGAGCAGGGCGATCGCCGTCAGGGCGCGCTCGCCGCCCGAGAGCAGGGCGATGGACTGGTTCTTCTTGCCCGGCGGCTGGGCCACAAGCTCGATGCCGCTCTCGAGGACGTCCTCCTCGTCGAGGAGCTGCATGCGCGCCGTGCCGCCGCCGAAGAGGGACGTGAAGATCTGCCCGAAGTACTCGTTCGTGGCGTTGAAGGCCTCGCGGAACAGCTCGCGCGAGGTGAGGTTGATCTTGCGGATGGTCTGGCGCAGCGACTCGATGGAGTTCACCAGGTCGTCGCGTTGTGTGCGCAGGAAGGACTCGCGCTGCTCGAGCTCCTGGTGCTCCTCGATGGCCAGCACGTTCACCGGCCCGATCTTCTCCAGCTGATCGCTGAGCTTCGCTACCTCGCCCTCCAGCGACGTCCGGGCCTCGTCGTCCGCGGGCGGCTCCACATCCGCCAGGGCGTCGATGCCCGCGTGCAGGTCGAGGGAGATCTGCTCGCGCAGGAGGTTGAACTGCGACTTGGCCCGGTCCACGCGGCGCTCGGACTCGAACAGCGCGTCCTTGGCCGTGGTCCAGCTCTCGCGCGAGGCTAACGCGCGCGTGGTCAGCTCCTGCACGCGCACCTCGTAGTCGGCGACCTCCGCCTCCAGGGCCACGCGCATCTCCGACAGCTCGTGCAGCTTGCGCAGCGACTCGTCGAGCTGGCCGCGCGCGTTCTCC
>JBIOTX010000090.1:0-10545 GCA_044866315.1 Thermoanaerobaculia bacterium
CCCCCCCCCCCCCCCCCCCTCCACGATTTCGCGTAGGCCACGTGATGGGTCCCGTCGGCGACCATCCGCCAGCCGCGGACCTCGAGCAGCGCCCGCCGCTTCGCGTCGTTGTTGCGCAGGACGTACACGCGCGGGGCCGGTGAGGCGAGCGACCGCTCGAAATACGGGAGAGGCTTGAGCGGCGAGGCGGGATTGGTAGTGAACCGGCCGTACCGCCGCACCAGGTAGTTGCTGGTCAGCTCGCTCGCATCCTCGGTGACCACGACGATCGGGCGCTCGAGATAGAAGGCCATCGAGCCGGTGAAGGCCTCGACGCCGATGACCTCCGTCCCCGGCGTCAGGTGCGGGCGCAGCTCGGCGATGAACGACTTCGTGGAGCGGCGCTCGCCGAGGGCGTTCATCAGCGGATTGGCCAGGAGAGGGATGGCGATCATCGGCAGCGACAGCGCGATCAGCGCGAGCTCGCGGCGCTCTCTCGCGAACAGCGCGATCAGACCGCCGGCGAGGAACGCGATGCCGAGGGCCAGCGCCGTCTCGTCGGCGACGGCAGCGATCTCCGGCTTCATCTTCGTGCGGTGGAAGAACAGCGGCGCGGCGAGGAAGAGGGCGCCGAAGGCTGCCAGCACGATCGCCGTCGCCCGCGTCTTCGCCTCCCGCCACATGTGCGCGACCACGAGCGCGATCGCCGGCATCAGCGGGAGGATGTACTGCGGGCGCTTGGACTGGTTGATGGAGAAGAAGACGAACGGAATGGCGATCCAGAGGATCAGGTACAGGAGCCGCCGGTCCTTGAGCTGCCGCCAGTTGAAGAGCACCACCAGCGACCACGGCAGGGCGCCGGCGATGAGGTATGGCACGAAGTACCACGGCGGGCCGGTGCGCTTGAGCGCGTCCGTGGCCATCCGCTCCGCGGTCTCGGTCACCAGCACGTAGCGCAGAAACTCCGGCACGACCTGCATCACCCCCCACACCCACGGCGCGATCACGGCGGCGAAGAGCACAATGCCGAGGAGCGGGAAGATCGCGGAGAGGGCCCGGCGGCGCCAGGCGTAAGGGATGGCCACGAAGAGCACGAGCACGAAGGTCACCGGCCCCTTCGTGATCATCGCCAGCCCCATCGCCGCCCACGCCGCGAGCGACCAGCGCTGGTCGCGGTCCTCGATCGCGAGGTAAAACGCGACCAGGGCGAAGGTGCAGAAGAACATCAGCGCGCTGTCGAAGATGACCGTCCGGGCGAAGGCGATGGTCAGGGGCATGGAGAGGAAGACGATCGCGGCCACGTACGGGTCGGCGCCGGTGCGGCGGGCAAACCAGAACACCACCGCGGCCGTGGCCAGGGTGAAGAGGTACGCCGGCAGCCGCGCGGCGAGCTCGGTCGGGCCGAGGAGCTCCATGACCGCGGCCTCGGCGGCGAAGTAGACGACCGGCTTATCCAGGTACGGCAGGCCGTTGAGCCGAGGCATGACGTAGTCGTTGGTCTCCGCCATCTCCCGCCCGACCTCGGCGTTGCGGCCCTCGTCGGCGTCTAGGAGCGGGAAGCCGCCGAGGTGAACCGCGATGGCGATCACCACGGCGGCGAGCCAGGCTTTGTGGACGACCGTCGCGTGCAACCCGGCGACGATAGCACCCCGGATGGCCTTCAACCCACCCGTTTACAATGCGGGGCCATGCCCCTCCAACCGAATGAGCTGCTCGGCCCCTATCAGGTCTCGGGCCTTCTCGGCGAAGGCGGCATGGGCGCCGTCTACCGCGCCCGGGACACGCGCCTCGGCCGCGACGTGGCCATCAAGGTGCTGACCGGCGTGGCCCACGAGGACCAGGAGCGGCTGCAGCGGTTCGAGCAGGAGGCGCGCACGACGGGGATGCTCAATCACCCCAACCTGCTCACCGTCTTCGACGTCGGCCGCGAGGCCAACGGCGCGCCGTTCCTGGTCACCGAGCTCCTGGAAGGGGAGACCCTCAGCAGCCGCCTCCAGCGCGGGGCGCTCTCCCCGCGACGAGCGATCGACGCGGCGCTGCAGATGGCCCAGGGCCTGGCCGCGGCGCACGAGAAGGGCATCGTCCACCGCGATCTCAAGCCGGACAACATCTTCCTCACCCGCGACGGGCGCCTGAAGATCCTCGACTTCGGCATCGCCAAGCTCACCGCCGCCGCGGGCTCGGACGGGCCGACGTTCCAGATGGCGGCCACAGAGCCGGGGATGGTCCTGGGCACGGTCGGCTACATGTCCCCCGAGCAGGTGCGCGGCGAGCCGGTCGACCACCGCTCGGACATCTTCTCCCTCGGCGCGATCCTGTACGAGATGCTCAGCGGCGCGCGCGCGTTCCGCCGCAACTCCTCGATCGAGACCCTGAGCGCGATCCTCAAGGAGGAGCCGCAGGACCTGACCGAGCTCCTGCCCAACATCCCCCCGGCGGTGGAGAAGCTCGTCCGCCACTGCATGGAGAAGGACCGCGAGCACCGCATCCAGTCCGCGCGCGACTTGGCCTTCCATCTGGAGATGCTCTCGACCATGACCGGCGGCGGGGCGCCGACGTCCAGCCGGGCCATGCCCGCCGCGGTCGCACCCGCGGCCACGGGCACGGGCGCCGTCCCCCCCACCCCGGCCGTCCGCACCTCCGCCCACCCCACCGCCGCCACCTCCGCCCGCCCCCGCCCGGTGGTCAAGCCGAAGCGGCGGGTCTCGCCGGTTCTCCTCGGGCTCCTGTTCGTCGTGTCGGTGATCGGCGCGGCCTACGGCGGATGGAAGTGGGCCCAGCGCGCGAAGGGCGAGGTCGTGGAGCCGCGGTTCCACCGCCTGACCTTCCGCCGCGGCGAGGTGCGCTCGGCGCGGTTCACGCCGGACGGCGAGACGATTGTCTACAGCGCGGCCTGGGACGGGCAGCCGTCCGACATCTTCGTCTCCGCCGGACGCGCGCCGGAGGCGCGGCCGCTGGAGCTGCCGGACAGCGAGATCCTGGCGGTCTCGAAGTCGGAGCTGGCCATCCTCCTCCACCGCGACCGGGTCACGAACCTCGGCACCCTCGCCCGCGTGCCCATCGGCGGAGGCATGCCCCGCGAAGTGGCCGCGGACGTGGTGCAGGCCGACTGGTCGCCCGACGGCGCCAACCTCGCCGTCATCCGCACCGTGAACGGCAGGACGCGCATCGAGTATCCGATCGGCACGGTCAAGTACGAGACCACCCACGACGTGCGGCAGGTGCGCGTCTCCCCCGACGGCAAGCGCCTGGCCATCCTCGAGCCCACCCGCGGCGAGTACGACGTCGCCGTCATCACCAACGGCCCGCCCGATCCCATCGCCCGCGGCTGGTCCCGCGGCGCCAACGGCCTGGCCTGGAGCGCCGACGGCAAAGAGCTCTACATCTCCGGCACCAGCAACGCCGCCCCACCCGCCCTCCACGCCGTGAACGTCGAGACCGGCGAGATCCGGCTGGTCAGCCGGCTCACGGGATCCGTGCGCGTCTTCGACATCTCGCCGAAAGGCGAGGTCCTGCTGTCGAATGGGACGTGGCGGGCGGCGCTGGTGTGGAAGCCGCGGAACCCTCAGATCGCGCAACCCGTCGTTCCCACCGATACCGCGCAACCCCGTGCCCCCGAGTCCATGCTGCCCCCTCCCGACCTCCCCGAGCGCGACGCCTCCTGGCTCGACTGGTCCATGCTCGCCGACCTCTCCCCCGACGGGCACACCATCCTCTTCTCCGAGACCCGGGAGGGCGGCGGGGCGACGAACGCGGTCTATCTCCGCCGCGACGACGCGCCCGCGCCGGTCCGCCTCGGCCAAGGCACGGCCGACGCGCTCTCCCCCGACGGCAAGTGGGTGCTCATCCACCAGGGGCCGAAGCTCATCCTCCTCCCCACCGGCACCGGCGACCCGCGCGAGCTGAAGATCGACGGCTCGTTCGAGTCCGGCGCGGCCTGGCTCCCCGACTCGCGGCGCGTCATCCTCGGCGGCGCGATTCCGAAGGAGGGCTACCGCCTGCACCTCTTCGACACGCTCGACGAGATCGCGAAGCCGATCTCCCCCGAGGGAGTGTGGTCCGGCGGCATGCGGGCGTTCGTCGTCTCGCCGGACGGCCGCTTCGTCGCCGGCATGAACAAGGAGCAGACCCTCGTCCTCTATCCGATCGACGGCGGCGAGGCCCGTCCCGTCACCGGCGTGGAGAAGGGCGAGGTGCCGGTGCAGTGGTCCGCCGACGGCGCGTCGCTGCTGGTCTACCGCCCCACCGCCCTCCCCGCGCGCGTCTTCCGCATCGACCTGGCCACCGGCGCGCGCGAGCTGTGGAAGGAGTTCACCCCCGCCGATCCCGCCGGCGTCTACCGCATCGCGCCCGTCCTGGTCACGCCCGACGGCGGCGCGTGGGCGTACAACGCGGTGAGGACGCTGAGCGACTTGTACGTGGCGGAAGGATTGAGGTGACCCTCTCCGCGGTCCTGATCCTCTTGGCCGGCGTCGCCGCCGGCGCGATCAACTCCATCGCCGGCGGGGGCACGCTGATCTCCTTTCCGACGCTGGTCTGGCTGGGGCGCGATCCGATCGTCGCCAATGCCTCGAACGCGGTGGCCATGTGGCCCGGCTCGCTCGCCGCGGCGTACGGCTACCGCCGCGAGCTGGCCACGGTCCGGCGCTGGCTGCTGCTGCTCATGCTCCCCTCCCTCGGCGGCGGCGCGGTCGGAAGCTGGCTCCTGCTGCGCACGCCGACCGCCACGTTCGAACGCATCGTCCCGCTGCTGATCCTCGGCGCCACGATCCTCCTGGCGACGCAGGAGATGATCACCCGGCGCCTCGGCCGGCTCGCCCACGCGCACGAGAACCCGACCCCCGGCTGGCTCGTGTTCGTCTTCCTGTTTCAGTTCGGGGTCGGCATCTACGGCGGCTACTTCGGCGCGGGGATGGGCATCCTCATGCTCGCCGCCCTCGGCCTGATCGGTCTCACGGACCTCCACCAGATGAACGGCCTCAAGAACATTCTCGCCGTCGGCATCAACGGCATCGCGGCGATCTACTTCGCCCTGGCGAACACGGTCTCCTGGCCGGACGTGGTCGTGCTGATGATCGGCACCATCGCCGGCGGCTTCCTCGGCGCACGCCTGGCTCGCCGCCTCGGCCGGGTGTTCGTGCGGCGGGCGGTGGTGGTCATCGGGCTGGTCATGACCGTGGCGCTGTTTCTCAAATAGTGCGGACGGGACGCGAAGCGGGATCTATCTTTCTTCCACACAGCTTCATCGGAGGTGCCTCATGCTCCAGCTCGTCAGAGCGGGTCGCGTCCTCGTCGCGATTGCATTCTTCCTCACGCCAACGCTCACCGCGCAGACCATCGTCCGACCGCCGGTCGTGGTCGCGCCGATGCCGAGACCGCTGGAACCGGCGGTGAGACCCGTCGAACCGATTCGCCCAATGCCCCAGCCCGCCATGCAGGCGGTTGTCGCACAACGTCCGATCCCTGCCGTCGAGATCGTTCGGATCAACGTGGTTCGCACGGCCGAGAGAACGGACTTCGTCGCCGAGCTCCGCCAGACCACCATTCGCGAGGCCACGCCGCGGCGGCTCATCGATAAGGTCGCGACGCTTTCACCGGTGGTCTACGTCGACACGACCGAGCTCACGCTCCGAGATCGCTTGAAATTCGAGAGCTCGGCGCGGATCGCCCAAGCCGCCGTCCGCCCGGTGCACGATCTCGGGCAGCTCCTGGACTCTGGCGTACTGCGACAGAGCATGACCCACTGGCCGATGCAGCAGGACCACGGTGGCAACTACTTCCAGGTCGCACAGCTTGAGGTGGGCGGCACGACGTTCCACCTCACCGCCTGGTCGCGCTTCGCCGACGCGGTGCGCGCGTTCATGGCCCGTCTACAGAGCTACTTCACCGGCGAGCGCACCAGCAGCGAAAGCACGATGTCGGTCATGAACGAGATTCGCGCCGAGATCGCCCGGGAGATGGGGATCTCCCAGAAAGAGCTCGTGCTCCAACTGCAAAAGGAGTACGGGCGAGCGCAGTTCGTCGAGCTGCGGATCGGCGTGGACTGGTATGGACCCTGAGCGCATCCCGTCGCTCGACCGCTGCCGCTTGCTGTTCGGCGTGCCGCTCGACCTCCAGGGCTTCCGGCGCGACCTCGAGAATCCCGGAAAGGACTTCGTGCGCAACTGCGGTCCGGTCTGGCCGCAGTATCGCTGGAGCGTGGTCGATCCGGCAGCGAAGCTGATTGCGGCGGCACGCGCCGCCGGCGCGGCGGTCGTCGTCGATGCCACCCTCGCCGACCTCGCGGTCGCGTTTCGCGGGCCCACCGACCTATTGATCCTCGTCGCTCACTGGCTTCCCGGCCGGATCGAGCTGGCCGATGCCATCCACGACATCGCGGACATCATCGCCGCCGTGCCGGAGGGGTTCGACGGTGCGGTGGATCTCTGCGTCTGCCAGTCCGAGGACCTCGCCATCGGCCTTCGCCACCACCGGCCGAACAGCGTCGTGCGGTTCGCCGACGTGGACGCCGTGCCCCGGTTGTGGTTCGGCTACCTGCGCGCGCTGCTGGCGCGCCTTCAGGCGCGCGACGCAACCTACATGCAGGCGGCGACGGAGGTTCTTCTCCTGTTCATGAACGATCGGAGGAAGACGGCATGAATCGACTCTCGCGCGTTCTGGAGGAGTTTCTCGCCGATGCCGCCGAGCGCACGGAGGTCCACTTCGGGCGATCGGCGGAGAAGACCGCCCCACCGCCGCAGTTGAACGTCGAGCTGCTGGTGCAGCGGCTGGATGCGCAGGTGCGTTTCAACAACCGGCTGATCGTGGCCATCTTCGCGTCGTATCTGGCCATCCTGGCGACGATCATGGCCCTGGTCGTCGTCCACCACGACGACATCCGCTGGGTGACCGCCGCTCTCGGCGGCAACCTGCTCGTGCTCCTCGGCAGCGGCCGTTTTCTGCGCGACGTCTGGCGCGAGAAACACTACGCCGATCTGCTTCGGGCAATCCTGCCGACGCTCCCGGCGGCGGAGGCTCGGAAGGCCGTGCAAAGCTTCTATTTCGAGACCAGCAGCAGACGGCAAGCGGCACGCACGGATCGGCAACTGAAACCGGCCGGCTGATCGTCCTGGCGTTGACAGCATCGGCGCATGGACGTACATAAGTCACACGTCCGCAAGACAGGAGGAGTCCATGCCAACCTTCGCGTTCCAATACGCCGCCAAGTTTCTCTGCACGGCCAATATCCCCGACACGTCCGTGACCACGACCTCGCTCCTTCCCGGCAGCTACCAGACCTCGGTCAACATCCACAATCCGAACCGCCGGGCCGTGCGCTTCCGGATGAAGCTGGCCCACGCCTTCAGCGCGCCCGCGGACACGCCGCTGATCACCCAGTTCCTCGACGGGTCGCTCAAGCCCGACGAGGCCACGCGCGTCGACTGCAGCCGCATCCCCGAGTTCGGGCCGCCGTTCGGCATCCACGGCTTCGAAGGGTTCCTGGTCATCGAGAGCACGCTCAGCCTCGACGTGATCGCCGTGTACACGGCGGGGACGGGGGCGAAGAACGGCGTGGCGAGCATCGACGTGGAGCGGGTGTTCGAGCGGAAGCTGTAAAGGCGCAGAGGCGCACAGGCTCACAGGTTCTCCTTTGAGCCTGTGCGGCTCTGAGCCTGTGAGCCTGATACCCTCCCGCTCGTGCATCTGCTCTACTCCTACCTGCTTCGCTACAAACACCTGCTCTTCGCCGCGCTGCTCCTGGCGACGATCAACCAGGTCTTCTCCCTGCTCGATCCGCAGGTGTTCCGGCTGATCGTCGACCGGTACGCGGTCAAGGTCGGCTCGATTCCGCGCGAGCAGTTCGTGCGCGGGGTGCTCCTCCTGCTCCTGGCCTACGTCGGCGTGGCCCTGGTGTCGCGCGTGGCCAAGAACTTCCAGGACTACTTCGTCAACGTCATCGCCCAGCGCACCGGCGCGCAGCTGTACGAGCGGAGCGTCTCGCATTCGTTCTCGCTGCCGTACGCGGTGTTCGAGGACCAGCGCTCGGGCGAGATCCTCCAGAAGATGCACAAGGCGCGCTCGGACGCGCAGTCGCTGATCACGAACTTCATCAACTTCCTCTTCGTGGCCCTGGTGGGCATGGTCTTCGTGACGATCTACGCGTTCACCGTGCACTGGTCGATCGGCCTGGTGTATCTCCTCCTGGCCCCGTCCCTCGGCACGTTGATGTTCTTCATCAGCCGGCGGATCAAGAGCCAGCAGCGGGTGATCGTCACCCAGACCGCGGAGCTCGCGGGCTCCACCACCGAGACCCTGCGCAACGTCGAGCTGGTGAAGTCGCTCGGGCTGGAGGGGCAGGAGATCTCGCGGCTCAACCGCGTCAACGCCGGCATCCTGGAGCTGGAGCTGAAGAAGGTGAAGTTCCTCCGCTACTACAGCTTCCTGCAGGGGACGATCATCAACTCCACGCGGGCGAGCATCCTCTTCCTCACTCTCTGGCTGCTTTTCAACCGGTCCATCACCCTCGGCGAGTTCTACGCCCTCTTCTTCTATTCATTCCCCATCTTTTCGCCGCTGGCCGAGCTGGGGGCGATCATCGCCCAGTACCAGGAGGCGAAGGCGAGCATGGAGAAGCTGGAGGAGATACTGGCCATCCCGCCTGCGCCAAAGCCGGCGGAGCCGGTGGCCGTCGGGCCGTTGCGGCGTATCTCGTTCCGCCACGTCACCTTCACCTATCCGTCGGCGGACACGCCGTCGTTGGAGTCGGTGGACCTGGACATCCGCGACGGCGAGACCGTGGCCTTCGTCGGACCGTCGGGGTCGGGCAAGACGTCGATGGTGAAACTGCTCGTCGGCCTCTATCGCCCGACCGCGGGACGGCTGGCCTTCAACAACGTCGCCATCGAGGACGTCGACTCCGACGAGCTGCGCGCGCGCATCGGCCTGGTCACCCAGGACACGCAGCTCTTCGCCGGCACGATCCGCGACAACCTCCTCTTCGTGAACCCGACCGCCACCGACGCGCAGTGCATCGAGGTCCTCGCCCAGGCCGCCGCCCTGCCCATCATCGAGCGCGGCGGCAAGGGCCTGGACACGAAGATCGGCGAAGGCGGGATCAAGATCTCCGGCGGCGAGCGCCAGCGCCTGGCCATCGCCCGGGCCCTCCTGCGCGAGCCCGAGCTGATCATCTTCGACGAGGCCACCTCCAGCCTCGACTCCATCACCGAGAAGGCCATCACCGCGACCATCCGCGACCTGACCACGAACGGCCAGAGGCGGATGACCGTGCTCGTGGCCCATCGCCTCTCCACCATCGCCCACGCGCAGCGCATTCACGTGCTGGCGAAAGGGAAGATCGTGGAGACGGGGACGCATGATTCGCTCCTCGCCGTGAACGGCCTGTATGCCGCGCTCTGGCGCGAGCAGAGCGCGCGTCGGGAGGAGGCGGCGTAGCTACCGCACCGTCGTCGTAAACAATTCAACGTTCCGCCGCGCGGCGTCGATGCGCAGCTTCGGCTCGCGAAAGCCGTGGCCGGTGCGCGGGTAGACCACCATGGTCACGTCGACGCCCAGCTCCTTCAGAACGCGGTAGAACATCAGCCCCTGCGAGAGCGGGACGCGCTCGTCGTTCTCGCCGTGCTGGATGAGCACTCTCGCGGCGGTCTTCTTCGCGTGCCAGAGCGGGCTCTGGGCGCGGAGGAGGTCACGCGGAAGGGCGGGGAAGTAGAACGGGATGTAGTCGCGGACATCGGTGGTGCCGTGGTAGCTGAGGAGGTCGGTGATCGCCGCGCCGACGCTGACCGCGCGAAAGCGATCGCTGTTGCCGAGGGCCCAGGCGGCGAGGTAGCCGCCGTAGCTCCAGCCCATGAGGCCGAGGCGCTTCGGATCGGCGATGCCGTCGGCGATGACTTTGTCGATGCCCGCCTCGACGTCCATCCAGGGCATGCCCGTCCAGTCGGCGAGATTCCCGGCGCGGAAGGCCAGGCCGTAGCCGCCGGAGCCGCGCGGGTTCGGGCGGAGGACGGCGAAGCCGGCCGCGGCGAGGGTCTGCGGCGCGTAGGTCGTGCCGAGGTAGCCGAGAAAGCCCTGGTCGAAGCGGGACGCCGGGCCGCCGTGGACGAACGTGAGCAGCGGCACGCGCGTGCCCGGCCGGTAGCCGACGGGGAGCGTCAGCAGGCCTTCGATCTCGAGGCCGTCCTTCGGGTTCTTCCAGCGGATGACGCGCGTCTCGCCGAGGGTGCGGTCGCGGTAGGCGGCGTTGTGGTTGGTGAGCTGTTTGTCGTCGAGCCAGAGCTCGGGCGGGGTGGTGAGGGTCTGGCGGATGTAGACGACTCTGCCGCCGTGCACGTCGGGATCGGTCGCCACGCCGTCGCGTAGGCGCGTGGACGAACCGAGCTTCATGACCTGCATGGTCGTGTTGAAGGGTCCCTCGATCCAGATGCCGTCCTCGGCCCAGAGCATCGACTCGACCGTGCGGCCGTACTCCTTCGACATCAGGCGCGGCGCGCCTCCGCTCGCGGGGACGACGTAGACGTCGTGCTCGACGATCCAGTCGCGCACGCCGCCGGCGCTGGCGAAGGCGATGGA
>JBIOTX010000091.1:0-10957 GCA_044866315.1 Thermoanaerobaculia bacterium
CTTTGAAAGCGGCGGCTCTGCCGCCGCACTCCGAAATGAGGTCACGCCACGAGCGCGAATCGAAGCGACGCCTGAAGATCCTCACGCCCCAGATGGGGCATCCGTCAGAACGTCACGCAGAAGCCTCCGGCAGCAATGCCGGTTCTACCGCAGAGACGCTCGCCTCCTCCCCTTCCGCCAGCCGCACCCCTCCGCGGTACAGCAGATACATCGCCCCCATCTGAATGACGTGAAAGACGTCGTTGTGATCGAACGAGCCGATACGGGCCTTGCTCATCTGCACGGCGATGGCGACGAGCGAGACGGCGATGCCCGCGGCGATGAATCGCGCCGATCGCTGGGACCAGTGCAGAGCACAGCCGACGGCAAGGGCAATCAGCACCACGAGGTAATCGATGCCCGCGATGGCGAAGGAGTTGTTCTCGCGCGGGAGCGACGCGGCAATGCAGACGACGAATTCCAGGACGAGGATGGCCAGGGCGATCTTCCGCGCTCTCGGTCCGAGCCACGCCAGCGCCGCCGCGGATCCCAGGCACAATGCGGCGATGCCCGTGGCGATGGGAACGAACTTCCACGACAGGATGGACATCGGCACGAGCGGGTCGAAAAAGACCCGCCAGCCGTGATAGGCCACGCCGGCGAGCGAGCTGACCACGGTGGCGACGAAGGCCCATGCCCAGAGCAGCACCGGCCGGCGGCCCTGGGCGCGGGCGAACAGAGAGCCGGCCAGGAACGCGACCCAGGCCGCGAGAATCGCATCCGTGAACGCGGTCAGCGGCTCGAGCCCGGCCGCGACCTCGAGGTTCTCGAGCTCCGTGGTGACCCCGCTGGCACGGATCTGCTGGGCCACAGTGATGATGTCGTCGATGGTGACTGGTGTCATGGCTGGCTGATCTCCTCTCGCAGAAAAGTCGCGATCCGATCCGCCGCCACGAATTTTCCCAGCAGGTAATAGGCGCGGATCAGCCGCGGGTCATATTCGAACTGGAACGTCCTGGTCTGCGGGAACCGCTGGTTCTCCGGGTGGATCGTCCGATCCTCGACGAGAAAGTCGTGGAGCTCCCGCTCCCCGGCGCTTCCGGTCCGCAGTTTCTCCATGAACGGCTCGATGTTGCTCGGCCACGGATGGACGTGCAGGATCGATTTGGAGCGCTTGTCGGGAGAGGACGGGCAGTCGTAGCTGCGCTCGAAGGCCAGCTCCTCGAGGTTCGTGTCCAGACCGATCGTGCAGTCGAACAGCCGTCTGGCCTGGCCGGCTGCCAGTTCCAGATCGCCGAACGGGCGGTCCGGGTCCTCTTTTCCCATGTACGACGCCACGACGACGTCGGCGCCGCGGTCGACGAGCGGCACGAGGCCGGTGTTGTCGGACTTGCCGCCGTCGGCGACGACATAGCGCCTGCGCAGTCGCGGATCGCGGACGGCTTGCCGCCCCTGCGACAGCTGGAAGTAGAAGTCGAGGAAGAGTGCACGGAGACCGCCGCCGAAGCCCTGAACCACCGCCGAGGAGTGAGCGGCCGTCCGCGAGAGCTGGGCACCCGGCTCCAGGCCGTCGCCGCCGCCCGGTAGGAGGGCACGGAAAAACTTCCGGCGATGCCAGCGCGCCGCGTCGGGCCGGTGGAAATCGAGGGAGAAGCCGGCCGGCTGACTCTCCCGAGCGGCGACGCCGGGCCGCGCCGAGCCGCGGTCCACGACCGTGGTCAGCCGGTCGGGCGTGACCTCCAGCGGAAAGTTCTCCTCACTCGGGTGGTCGTTGGGCGCGTCGTGCGTCGAGTTGATGATGAAGTAGGGCCGCCGCAGAAAGACATCGGTGAGGCAGTTCTCCGGGAGTGCTTCATCGAGATGCGGATTGCAGCGCGGAAGATGCTGCTCGGCGATGTCCTGCTCCCAGATCTCCTTGCGCTGGCCGCTGAACGGCGTCGGGATCCAGCGCGCGCGCTGCGTGTTCCGCAGCAGTCCGGACGTGCCGTCGCAGCCGGCGGGCGACTCGTTGCCGAGGGCGATGGCATCGAGGCAGGCGAACAGCGACGTCAGATCCTCGCCAGGCCACGCCCACAGCGCCGCGTTGGCCCACGTACCGCCGCTCACCGAGGAGACGTAGTCCACGCGATCGAGCAGCGTAGCCTTCCCGAGCCGTTCCGCCTGCAGCCCGGCCAGAACGCCCATCTGGAACGCGTTCGACCGGATGCCGCCGCCCGACAAGGCCAGGCCGACGATCTTCGGAGGCCGCGCGATGCCTTCCGCGGCCTCGAATCCGAAATTCTTCCGCCGCTCGTTGAGCCGCGCGTACTCGTGGGCGAAGTAACGGTCGGGATGTTTCGTGCGGTCGTCACTGGCCTCGATGAAGGTCACGCCGGGATTCGGCGTCGGCACCGACGCGCAAGCGCAGAGGGATACCGCGACGAGCAGGACCAGGACGACTGCCGATCGGGACATGGGCGACCTCCCTCCTCACATGGGAGGGCCGCGAAAACGATTTTCTCAATGCCACCGGATCCGCGCCGCCCGCCGGAGCACGCGCTCGAGCACCCGCTCCAGCGGCTCCCGCTGCGGCGCGCCGTCGCCCCGCTCCCTTCGCGGCTTGAAGGAGTCACCGAGCCGCTCGAGCTGCGCCGCCGGCGGGGAAGACTCCCATCATGTGGATGACCCGCTCCGCGGGGTCGAGCAGGTAGGCGATCAGCAGCGCCGCGTTAGAGGCCTTGGTGCCGTATAGATTCCTACGTTTCCTTGCAACCCCGTTCGCCCGCGTGTTAGCGTCGAAAAAAATCCGCCATGCCTGACGACACGCGAGACTACGAGCGCACGGGGTATCTCGGTCTGCTCAACGACGAGGCCATCCAGGGCGAGCGCGCCGCGCGCGCGCTCCTGGCCGCCGGCCCGCAGCGCGAGGCCCTGCTCGCTGCCAATCCCGACTGGCTGCGCGTCGGCACGCTGGAGACGCTGATCGAGCATGCCCGCGAGAGCCTGGACAGCAATCCCCTGGAGGCGCTGGAGATCACCACCTTCGTCCTGCGCCACATCGATCGCGTCCCCCCTCCCTCGCCGGACACGGAGTTCCTCGTCCGCGAGCTGCAGGGGACGGCCTGGAAGGAGCACGGCAACGCGTTGTTCATGCTCAGCCGTCTCGACGAGGCCCTGAAAGCGGCCGAGCGGGCCGTGGAACTCTTCAGCGGCGATCCGTTCCACGTCGCCTACCGGGCCTCCGCGCTGGTGCTGGTGGCCCTGATCCTCCACGCCCTGGGGCGCAACGAGGAGGCCGCGGCGGTGATCGAGGAGGCCCGGCCGGTCTTGGCCGAGCACCACGATGCCGTGGGGCATCTCGCGTCCACGCAGGTCGGGGCGATGATCGTCTTCGACGAGGAGCACTACCAGGACGCCTTCGACCTCTACCTGCGCGCGCTCGACGAGGCCGTGCACATCGGCGACGAGCGGGAGCAGGCCCGCATCCATCAGAATCTCGCCGCCTGCGCCCTGCGCATGGGCCAGATCGGCGTGGCCAGCGATCACCTCGACCAAGCCTTCCTCGGCTTCACCCGGCAGCGGATGCACGGCGAGCTGCAGCGCGCCATCTGGCTCACCGCCTCGATCGCCCGCGAGCGCAACAACCTCCCGGAAGCGCTGTTCGCGCTGCACAACGTCCACGCCCGCTTCCTCGAGCGCGGCATGATCGCCGAGGCGGCCATGGTGCTGATCGACATCGGCGGGGTGGTGACCGAGCTCACCGGCGACGTCTCCTACGGCAAGGACGTCTGCGCCCGCCTGGCGGCCAGCCTCGGCGAGCACGACGTGCCGGAAAGCGTCCGCGCGGCGATCGAAGACCTGCGCGCTGCCTCCGTCCGGACGGACTCCGTCGAAGGACTGCGCGAAGCCCTCGGCCGCGCGGCCGCTTTCCTGAGCGAGTTTCTGGGGAGCCGGACCGCCGCCTGAATCAGGGGTGCGGGGGCGAGATGACGCCGCCCAACGGCTGAAGGACGAACTTCAAGGCGCGCACGAAGCGCTTGGAGAGCGAGGGCCGCTCGTCGCGCTCGCGGGGAGCCGCGACGGTGCCGAGGGCAAGAAACAGCGTGAGCAGGGCAAGGACGTATCGCGTTTTACGCATCGGTTTGCTTCCTCCGCCACAGGAGTGACGGAGGTCACCATTTCCCTACCTCCACCCATTAAAAAAGTGGTGGGTCAGATCGGGGGCGCCATGAGGCGGATGCGGATCAGGCGGAAGTCGCTCGGGGACGGGGTCTCTTGCTTCATCTCGCCAGGGAGAGCCGCGAGCAGGCCCGATCCCTACCCTGAATGTCGTGGACGCCCGGCCGGGGCGGCCCTGACCCCGGCCGGTGTCCTGAATCGAACGTGGATGCCAGTTGTAGGCGTTGAGGGCTTTTAAACCAACCACTGTGTTAGAGTCACCGCATGGCTCTGCATGACGAACTTCGCCAGGCCCGCATCAACCATGGTCTGACTCAGGTCGAGCTCGCCCGACGGGCGGGAGTCCCCCGCAGCCAGCTCAAGATCCTCGAAAAGGGTGGCAACGTCACCCTCAGCACCCTGCTCAAGATCCTCTCCCAGCTACCGGAGCTCAAGACCCTGACCCTCGGCCCGGTCGACCTCCAGCTCCGCCACCTCGACCTCGACGAGTTCCGCCGCCACCTCGGCGAGAACGTCCTGGTCGCCGCCGACCGCGCCGTCGAGAGCTTCGACCGCAGCAAGGACGCCGGCGCGGGGATCCGGCAGCGCGTCCCGAGGCGGGCGGCCACCGCGGCGCCGGCGCCGGAAACGCAGGTCGCCGAGGAAGAGCAGGACAAGGGGGGCCCGGACGAGGCGGACGAGGATCGTTCGGACACGTAGCCGGGAGACGTCATGAGCCCAGCCGCACGCTCTGTGTTCGTCTTCGGAATCTACGTGCTGGCCGTGGGCGCCGCGGTGACCCTCGCCCCCGACGTCCTCCTGCGCCTCCTGCAGTTCCCGCCGGCCACGGACGGATGGATCCGCATGGTCGGCGTCCTGTCGCTCGTGATCGGCACCTATGACGTCGTGTCCGGCCGGAGCAACGCGGTCGCGAACATCCGCGCCAGCGTCCCCATTCGATTCGCGTTTGCACTCGCCTGCACGGTTCTGGTCGCGCTCCGCTACCTGCCTCCGCAGCTGCTCCCGCTGGCGGCCATCGACGTTGCCGGAGCCGTGTGGACGATGTTGGCGCTGCGGAGCGCCTCCCCGGCGATCGCCACAAAGGCGTGAGCTGCCGTTAAATGTTGGGGTTCATCGTCCTGCTCCTGGTCGGCCTGCCGCTCTGGTTCTTCGGGGAGTGGTTTTTCGAGCGATTCGCCGGGCCGTGGGGCGAGCGCACGCCCTGGATGAAAGCGGCGAAATTCCTTCTGCTCATCCTCATCGGATTCCTCTTGGTCATCGTGAGCGGGCTGTGCACGATGATGGTCGCGCCATGACTCAACGCCTCTGCGCGAACAACCACCGCCATAGCTCGCTCTCGCCGTAGGCGCGGTCCCAGGAGTTGTGGCCGACCTCCGGGTACTCGGTATAACGCACGTCGGCGCGCACGGCCTCGAGCGCCTCGCGCATCCTTCGCGATTCCGAAGGCAGGACGACCGTATCGTCCGCGCCGTGAAACATCCAGATCGGCAGATGGCGCAGCCGCCCGGCGGTAAACGCGTACGGATCGTCCGCCGCCATCGTCAGCGGCGATTGCCGCACCGAAGTCGCCGAGCCGTTGGGCACGATCCCTCCGCAAACCGGGACGAGCGCCGCGAAGGTGTCCGGATGGGCCAGGGCCAGGTGCCACGTGCCGTATCCGCCCATGGACAGACCGGTGAGGTAGATGCGCTCCGCGTCGCCGCGAAACTCCGCGACGACCTTCGCGAGCGCCTGCATCGCCGCTTCGGCCGGCGCACCGATCCACCGCTCCTCCGGCGGCACCTGGGGAAACACGACCAGCGCCGGGAAGCGCTCCGGCGCGAACCGGATCGCGCTTCCCAGGCCCACCTGCGCCGGCCGCTGCCCCTCGGTCCCACGCTCGCCGGCGCCGTGGAGGAACAACACCACCGGCCAGGCCCGGTCGCGGCTCCAGTCGCGGGGAACGTAGACGACGTAGGGATAGGAGCGACCAGCGATCGCCACGGTGCGGTCGAGAAAGCCGGTCTGCATCATGGGCGTCGTGCTCCCACAACAAGGTAGCAGGAGCAGCGGAAGGAACCGCATCCAGTACCGCATGACAACTGGATGTTATGGCCAGAAGGCAATCTGCTTCAGTTCTTCGGGCGTTGAGGGACGCGCGTGTCGACGGCGATCCAGTTCACTTCCCAGGTCTTGCCGCCGTCGTCGGAGAAAGCCTGCTCGAAGCGGCAGGAGTCCTCGGTGATGTCCGAGATGACGAAGCGCACCAGGATGGCCCGGCCGTTCAGCGTCTCCTGGGCATAGAACTCACCGCGGCCGCCTTTGAACTCGCCGATGGTCGGCGGGGTGAGCGTGCCGCCGCTCACGTTCGCGAAGTTCAGGCTCCACTGCCGGGACTCGGGGTTGTAGAGCCGCAGGCTGAGACCCTGCAGGCGGCCGGTGGAACCGGTGACGTCGAGCTCGACGAGATTGGCCCGGCCGTCCCAGACCTTGCGCACCACGCTCGTGCCCTCCATCTCCACCCACGTATTCGAGCCGGTCAGCGGGCGGAGGCGGCGGCGCAGCTGGGTCTTCCACGTGCCGATCTCGAAGTCGAAGTCGTGCTGGCCGTCGCGCGGGGTCTCGGCGAAGCCGTCCGCGGCGAGCACGACGCACGCGAGAAGGAGGAGCGCTCTTCTGATCATGCGCTCATCGTCGATGAGGCGCGGCCATCGTTCAATGACCACTCCGCGGCTTTCGGGAATGACCACTCTTGGATGATGATGTCTGTCCTGCGAGCGATTTTCATCAACCGGTACGGCGGCACGGAGGTGCTCGAGGACGGTGAGCAGCCTCGGCCCGTTCCCCGGGCCGGACAGGTCCTCATCGAAGTGCATGCCGCCTCGGTGAACCCGCGAGACTGGCTTCTGCGGGAGGGCCGCTACGTCTTTCGCTGGCTGATGCCCGGCTTCCCGCTGATTCTGGGGAGCGACGTCTCCGGCGTGGTCGTCGAGGCGGGCCCCGGCGCGACGCGGTTCCGCCGCGGCGACGCGGTCTTCGGCATGCAGACTCCGCTCGGCCGGATGGGCGGTTACGCCGAGTACGTCGCCGTCGCCGAGCGGGCGCTCGCGGCGAAGCCGGCGAACGTGTCCCACGAGGAGGCGGCCGCCGCTCCCTGCGCCGCTCTCACCGCCTATGGCGCGCTGTCGCGGATCGGCCGCACGAGCGCGGGCTCCCGAGTCACGATCATCGGCGCCTCGGGCGGAGTCGGCACCTACGCCACCCAGCTCGCCAAGGTGATGGGCGCCACCGTCACCGCGGTCACCAGCGCCGGCAATGCTGCTCTGGTGCGATCCCTCGGCGCCGACCAGGTCATCGATTACAAGACGGAGCGCTTCCAGACCCTCGTGCGATCGCAGGACCTCGTGTTCGACACCATCGGGCGCGAGAGCCTGCGCACCTGCGCTCCCGTCCTCGCTCCGCGGGGCCGCTACGTGACCACCATCCCGAGCGCCGCGACCCTGGCCCGCGCCTCTGCCTCCGCCCTCTTCCGCCTCCTGCGCGGCGGCAACGCCCAGAGCGCGCGCACCGTTTTCGTGCGTGCCGACGGCGAAGACCTGGGCCGGATTGCCGCGTGGATGGCGGATGGCAAGGTCCGCAGCGTCATCGACTCCGTCTACCCCCTGTCGGAGGCGCGGGCGGCACACGAGAGGAGCCGGACCTGGCGCAGCCGGGGGAAGCTGGTGCTGCGGGTGCGGGGGTAAAAAACACGCGCCGCAGCGGGAGCTGCGGCGCGTGCGAGGCGCGGAAACGGTGCCCTAACCCTTAACGCGCCCTACTCCTCTCAAGAAACTAGAACGTCAGGCGCGCGCCCAGACGGACCACGCGCGGCGAGACGAGCTCGGTGATGCGGTTGCCGCTGGAGACGCCCAGACGGGTGTTGCGCTGCAGGACGTTGTCGTTGTTCAGCACATTGAACACGTCCGCCGAGATGGTCAGGCCGATGCCGGAAAAGCGCAGGTCCTTGGCCAGACGGAGGTCGAGGGTGTGGATGTCATCGTGCCGGAAGTCGGCCGGGTCGTCCTGGACCATGACGAACTTCAGACCCTCGCTCGTGGTCACGCGGTGCACGTACGGGATCACGTAGCCCTGACGGCCGGTCAGGTTGAAGCCGAAGGTGGTCTCGATGATGGGGATCTGGTACGCGCCGGTCAGGTTGTAGGCCCAGTCGGCGGAGATGAAGACGCCGCCCTTGGCGCCGCTGCCGGTGCCGGAGCCGGACATGACCGTGCCGCCGTCGCACTTGGTGCAGCCGAAGGCCGTGCGCTGGTTGGTCGGATCGGGGAAGGTCTCCTCGGACATGTCCTCGGTCCAGTCGCTCCAGGTCAGGTTGGCCCGCATCATCCAGCGGTTGGCCATGCGCTTGGTGGCGGTGAGCTCCAGCCCCTGATACTTCTGGCTGTAGTCGGGGATGTTGGTGATGACGAAGTAGTTCGGGAGCGGGACGCCCTCCTTGAGGACGTAGTACGGCACGCTGTAGCTGCCCGGAGGATTGTCGAGGTCGGGATTGGCATCGAGGGAGCCGCCGAGCTCGTAGTCATCGCTGGTGTAGTAGTCGCCCTGGCCTTTGTGCTTCTCGCCCCGGAAGCCGACGAAGTCCTCGAGCCTGCGGTACGTCCAGGTGGCGCCGACGGTGAAGTTGTTGAGAACCTCGGTCTCGCCGCCGATGAGGAACTCGTCGGTGTGCGGAACCTTCATGTCCGCGTCGTAGCGGCGGACCTGGTTGCCGAAGGTGGTGTTGTTGGGATCCACGCCGCCCCAGCCGACGATGCCGGTGGCGAAGTCGATCTCGTCGCGCTCGATGTCCAGGTTCCCGTTGACGTCGGTGAAGTAGTAGTAGAGATACATGTAGTTGGTCGGAGCGGTGCCGTAGATGGTGATCCCGCCGAGCTGGTCGACGTAGCGGTTCGCCGCGGCGCGGAGAAGGGTCTTGCGCTGCGAGCCCAGGGTGTAGGTCAGGCCGATGCGCGGAGCGATGGTCTGCCACTCGATCTCGCCGAGGTCCGCGCCGTTGAAGGAGATCGCCGGCAGGATGTCGGGGATGATCGGGTTGGCGGTGGTGGAGCCGTTCTCGACGCTGCCGAGCTGGTTGTCGAAGCGCAGTCCGGCCTGCAGGGTGAGGTTGCCCCACATCATCGTGTCACCGACGTAGATGTCGGTGGACTCGAGGTTGTAGGTGAAGCTGGTCGGGCGCTGGAAGTACGCGCCGCCCGTGGAACCGGCCACGCCCGGGGTGTCGAAGAAGAGCATCCACCGGTCGCCCGGCCAGCCGCTCGCGGACGTCACTTGGGCGTCGCGGAAGCCGAGGCCGAACTTCAGCTCGTGGTTGAGCGCGCCGGTGGTGAAGAACGTGGAAGCGTCGGCGCGGTACTGCTTCTGTGGACGCTCGGTGACGAAGCTGGCGTAGGTGCGGTGCCAGGCCGTGTCGCCGAAGAAGTCCCAGTAGGCCGGCAGGGCGTCCTGACCGCACTCATAGGTCTCGCAGCCCTCGCCGTTGTCGGCGATGAGCTGGAAGCCGCCCTGGACCTTCGAATAGAGACCGGTCAGGTAGAAGCTCGGACCGAAGACGTGCGTGTCCTCGATCTTCCACATCGTCGGACCGTTGTAGGAGGAGTCCTGGTTCCAGGCCGTCTCCGGGAAACGGGTCGGACCGACGTTGCGGCCGAGCTTGATCTTGTTGCCGACCATGCCGGCGATGCTCAGGCTGTTGGCCGCGCCGAGCTGCGCGTTGGCCTTGGCGTTCAGCGTCTCCAGCTCGGTCTTGTCGGCGAAGCGGCCCGCGGCGATGCCGATCGGGGTGTTGGGCTGGGCGGTGAAGAGGTCGATCTGCTGCTTGGAGTACGCGCCCCAGAGCCAGAAGCGGTCGCGCACGATCGGACCGCCGGCCTCGAGGCCGTAGTCCTCGACGTTGTCGATCTCGTTGGCCTTGAGCAGGTAGGGCTGGGCCTCGACCGGGATTTCCGGATCGGCCTGCCAGTCGCCGCTGGTGAGGAAGTAGCGCAGCGAGCCGCGCAGGTCGTTCGTGCCGCGCTTGGTGACCATGTTCACCTGCACGCCCGGGGTCTGGATGCGCGGATCGGTGCCGCCGGTGGTGAGCTGCATCTCCTCGAACGAGTCGAAGTCGTAATACGTGGGCGAGGAGCCGAGGGCGCCGACGTCAGTGATGTTCACGCCGTCGACGTTCCAGGTGGACTGGGCGGCCGTGGTGCCCTTGGAGGTGTAGTTGGACTGCTGGCCGCTCTCATTGCCGCCGACGTTGATGCGGTCCATGAGCACGCCCGGCGTCTGCTGGAGGACGACCCACGGATCGCGTCCGGTGGGGATCTGCTCCAGCTCGACCTTGGTCACCGTGGCACCGGTGCCGGTGCGGCGGACGTCGAGCAGCGGCGCCTCCGCGGTCACGGTGATGGTGTCGGTGACGGACGGGTTCAGGATCATCGTGACATCGGAATTGCGGCCGATGTTGACGGAGACGCCCGCCCGCGTGGCCGTGCCGTAGCCGGCCAGCTCCGCCTTCAGGGCGTACGAACCGGGATCGAGGTTGAGGAAACGGAACTGCCCCTGAGCATCGGTGACGGTGCTGCGGGGAGCGCCGACGCCGCTCAGAGTGACGGTGACGCCCGGAAGCACCGCCCCGTCATTGCCCTGGACCGTGCCGTAGACGTTGCCGGTCTGGAACTGCGCGTATGCGCTGACGGCCAGCAGCGATACGAGCAACGCGGAGAGTGCCGCGCGCAACCATGTGGGGGAACGATACATTCGATCTCTCCTTTCCTGTGACTTGCGCGGGCTCGCGGTGCAG
>JBIOTX010000092.1:0-26292 GCA_044866315.1 Thermoanaerobaculia bacterium
GCTCTGGCACCAGTCAAACGACTGATGCATTCATTCGGATACTACTTTTGTGTGTTTCTGAAGAGCCCCTTGCGGGACTCTCAAAGGAATCACGTTTGCCTTCGTTGCTTTCCTATTCAGTTGTCAAAGAACCGGCCTCGCCAAAAGGGCCGACAGATTGCCAGACCCCCTTGTCCGTGTCAAGCGAAATGCGTCCCGTACTTTACGAACGCATTTCGCCTGATGCGGACACGTTGACTGCTCGTGGTGCAGGTGGTGGAAAGAGCCGTGAGGTGACTTACCGCAGGGACCGGCGATTGTAGGTGCCGGGTCGCGACTTTGTCAACGTCGTCGCGGGAACGATGATAACTACTTTCGGAACCTTCCTATTCCATGCGCTTCCTGGTCCTGAGACCTCTCAGGATCTCGATAAATGCTTGCATACGAGCAAGTTACGTCGGCTTTTCAAGGAGCTGTCCCGCGTGGGGACCAGCCACAACGCCTACCGGCAGGTCGCTATTCCGCACCGCTTCCGACGGCCTCGGCGACCGCCTTACGGATGAGCTTTCCCAGCGGCGAGCGCGGGATCTCGCGAATGCGGTGCACGCGCCGGGCCCGCTCGAACGGATGCACGCGCTCGGCATAGGCGGCCGCGACCGTGTCGGCGTCCACCGTCTGGTCCACGGCGAGCTCGATGACATGGCCCAGCCGCTCGTCCGGGACGGCGATCAGCGCCGCGTGCGGGCCGGCTACGGCCTCCAGGATGCGGTCCAGGCGCCCGAGATCGACCGACTCGCCCCCGATCTTGATGAACTCGCCGGCCCGGCCGAGTACCGTAAGGACGCGCCCGCTGAGCGAGCCGTGGTCTTCCGTGACAAGCCAGCCGTCCTCCTTCGGGTCGACGAATCCATCCGCCGTCCCGTAGCCGGTCAGCAGCGCCTCGCCGCGAAAGGCCAGGCGGCCGTCCTCTTCGACGCGCGCCTCGAAGTGATCGAGCAGGAGCAGCTCCGGCGATCCGGGCCCGGCCGTGGCCACCTGCGAGCAGCACTCGGTCATCCCGTAGCTCGGCAGGATCGGCCAGCCGAGGGCGCGCGCCGAGTCGTAAAGCTCAGCCGTGACCGCACCGCCCCCCACCACCACCGCCCGCAGGCTCCGCGGCGGACGCAGCGACTCGCGCACGAGATCTACCACCTGCGCCGGCACCAGCGACGCGAGCGTGATCTCCTTCTGCGCCACGAAGGGCCGCGCGTCCCACGCCGCCTCCACCACCCGCGCGCCGCTGAGGAACGCCCGCGCGTGAATACCCAGGCCGCCGACGTGAAACGCCGGCAGAACGCAGCACCACACGTCGCCCGCGGTCGCCCCGAGGTGCCGGTTCACCGCCGCCGCGGACGCGAGCAGCGCCCGCTTCGACAGCGCGGCCAGCTTCAGCGCGCCGGTCGTCCCCGAGGTCGCCATCCAGACGTGTCCGGGCAGCGGCACGACGAACGACTCCAGCCGCCGCCGCTCGTCCGCCGGCAGCCGCGGATTCAGCAGGAGGTGGGATTCGTCGCTTGTGAAGTCGATCACTCGGCGAGCCTTTCCCAGCGGATGTTCTCCAGCAGGTCGTCGAACCCGATCCCCGTGCCCCGCGGTGGAAGGAGCCGCGCGCCGTCCCGCTGCACGCGCTCGAGGAACGCGTCCGGCTCGTAGAGCACGTGCGTCATCAGGCCGCAGCGCGCGTTCACCCGGTGCGTCGCCGCAACGTACGCGGCGCCGAACTGCCCGACCGGGTGATCCATGTATGACGTCACGACCACGTCCTCGTGATCCGGCCACTCCACCCGCAGCGCAGGCTTGTGCACGACGATGTCGGCGACGCCGTCGAAGCGGTCGATCGCCAGGCGCAGCCCCGTCCGCGCGCGCAGCTCGCGCCAGACCTTCGGATCGTAAGGACACGGGTCCTCGACGAAGTCGATCCGCTCCTTCGGCAGCGTCTCCGCCACGCGCACGAATTCGTCCGGCGTCAGCGTCGCGTTGAAATCGATACGGATCCGCACGTGCTCCGGCACGGCCATCACACCTTTGATCTTCACCGTGTCGAACCCCTCCGGCGGATCGTTCCCCGGCCAGTGGCTCTCCGGAATGGTCAGTCCCTCGAACAGCGACACACCCCGCCGCCGCGCTCCCTCATCGAGCTGCGCCAGCCGCAGCGAGGCGCGCGTGAGCGGCGTGGTCTCGCCGCGCTCGAGGAGCGCGAGCTGCTCGTCCAGCGGCGCGTCCCCGAGCTCCGGCCACGGATGCACGTCCGCGAAGCCCTCATCCACGCGGATCAGCGCCCCTTCCCGCGCTCCCTCGTGCGCGACGCCGCTCAGCCGCCGCCGCGGCACCAGCGTGTAGCGATGGATCCAGAGGGACATCAGAAGATCGCGCCGAGGACGAAGAGGAGGCCATAGGTCCACTGCAGTCCGCCGGCCATGGCCAGACAGCGGTTCAGCTCTACGCCGCGGCTGCGGAACACGCGCGCGATCACCACCGCTGCCAGCGGCAGCGCCAGGAACGTCACCTGCAGCCAGGCCCGCCCCTGCATCCAGGCGATGAGCGCCGCCGCCGCGAACGGCGCGAGGGCGAAGAAGGCGATCTCGGCGCGCGCGAAGCGCTCCCCGAACCGCACCACCAACGTGCGCTTGTTGCTCCGCCGGTCGCTGTCGACGTCGCGCAGGTTGTTGATCGTGAGGAGCACGATCGACAGCGACCCCGCCGCGAAGCCCGCCACGAGCGCGGACTGGGTGAGCTGCAGCGAGTGCACGTAGAACGTCCCGCCCACGGCCACGAAGCCGAAGAAGATCAGCACGAACAGCTCGCCCAGCCCGTGATAGGCGAGCGGATACGGCCCACCGGTATACGCATACGCCGCAAGGATCGAGGCCACGCCGACGACGAGCATCGGCCAGCCGCCGCGATAGATCAGCGGAATCCCGCACAGCGCCGCGCCGACGAGGCACATCCACGCGCCGCTCATGACCGCGCTCGCGCTGAGAAGACCCGCCTGGGTCACCCGGATCGGTCCCAGACGCTCGGCGGTGTCCGCGCCCTTCTTGAAGTCGAGGGCGTCGTTGATGAAGTTCGTAGCGATCTGGATCAGCACCGCCCCGGTGAGGGCGAAAACGAACATCCACCACTGGACACCCGCCGGCTCGTTCTCGGCGAGCGCGGAGCCGATCAGCACCGGCACCACGCCCGCGGCGAGCGTCTTCGGGCGCGCGGCGAGAATCCAGTGCCGGATCACGGGAAGCGCGGAAACTTCCGGAAGTCGGGCTTCCGCTTCTCCACGAAGGCGTCCCGCCCCTCCTGGGCCTCCTCGGAGAGGTAATAGAGGAGCGTGGCGCTGCCGCCGAGGTCGAGCAGGCCGATCTGCCCATCACAGTCCGCGTTCATCGCCGCCTTGAGGAAGCGCAGGGCCATCGGCGAGAGCGTGAGCATCTCCCGGC
Organism: Thermoanaerobaculia bacterium; assembly: GCA_044866315.1. Lineage (GTDB taxonomy): Bacteria > Acidobacteriota > Thermoanaerobaculia > Gp7-AA8 > Gp7-AA8 > QHVT01. The sequence continues at coordinate 3,450 of JBIOTX010000092.1, forward strand.
ACCACTTCAGCGTCTCGGCCTCGAGTTGCTCGAGCGGCACCACGGTGTTGACCAGCCCCATCTCCAGCGCCTGCTGCGCGTCGTACTGCCGGCAGAGGAACCAGATCTCGCGGGCCTTCTTCTGGCCAACGATCCGCGACAGATAGGACGAGCCAAGGCCGGCGTCGAACGAGCCGACACGCGGGCCGGTCTGTCCGAAGCGGGCGTTCTCCGCGGCGATGGTGATGTCGCAGACTACGTGCAGCACGTGCCCGCCGCCGATCGCGTACCCCGCGACCATGGCCACGACCGGCTTGGGCAGACTGCGGATCTGCTTCTGCACGTCGAGGATATTGAGGCGCGGGATCTTCTCCTTCGGGTCGACGTAGCCGCCCTTGCCGCGCACCTTCTGGTCGCCGCCGGCGCAGAACGCCTCCGGCCCTTCACCGGTGATGATGACCACGCCGATGTCGGCGTCGTCGCGGGCCATGTCGAAGGCCTCTTTGAGCTCCCCCACCGTCAGCGGTCGGAAGGAGTTGCGCACCTCGGGGCGGTTGATGGTGATCTTGGCGATCCCGTCGTCGGTGCGCTCGTACTTGATGTCCTGGAAGTCGTGCAGCTTGTGCCACGTCGTGAGCATGGACGCGCACGTTAGTGCAACTGGAGGAAGTCGCGCAATCGATCGACGAACGCTCGCGGCTGCTCCCACGGCACGCGGTGCCCGGCGCCGGGACAGATCCACAGCTCGGCGTGCGGCAGGCGCGCGACGGCGCGTCTCCCGATCTCCACGTACTTTGCGTCGCGCTCGCCCGCGACCCAGAGAATCGGCGTCTCGATCTCTTCCAGCCGCGGCGGCGGCAGCACCGCCGGCGAACCCTCTCGCAACTGCCGCGCGAGCTCGGCGCGGTCGTAGTCTTCCTCCCGGCGCGGGAGCTCGTGCCCGCCGAACACCGGCTGCGCGTTCCACGCGCGCATCAGCGACGACCACTCCTCGGTCTCGAACCGCCGCGCCCATTCTTCGTCCGTTTTGCGGCGCTCCTCGTCCGGCGCGTTCAACCCCACCGAGACGATGATCGCCTTCTCGAACCGCCGCGACTCGAGCATCTGCAGCGCGCGACGTCCGCCCATCGAGTAGCCGAGGAGGATGTCGCCGTGCGTAGCGCTGTGCGGCCAAGGCAAAAAGTCCCAATCCGACGGAAGACCGAGGAAGCCCGAGAGCGTCCAGATCATGTCCACAGCTCGTCGTACTTTTGCCACACCCGGCGCGAGGCCTCCAGATCGGGACGCAGCTCGGTCACGCGATCCTCGATGCCCCACATCGCCGCCCAGTGATCGAAGCGGATGCCGTGCGCGTTCTCGACGATGTGCTCGCGCACGGAAGCATTCATGGCCCGCAGCGACGGAACGCGCGAGAAGATCCGCCCGCCGCCGTTATTGAGGATGACGATGCGGAAGCGCACGTCCCCGAGCTGGGGCACGATCCAGGGCGCGCCGAGGTCGTAGATGGCGGTGAGATCGCCGACGATGCAGACGTTCTCGCGCGAGGGGTCGCACTGGCCGAAGAAGGTCGAGAGCTGCCCGTCGATGCCGTTCGCGCCGCGGTTGGCCTCGTGCTCGAAGGGCTCGCGCGCGGCGACCAGGTCCCACTCGCGGATGGGGAGGCTGTTGCCGAGGTAGACGCGCGCGTCGGGCGGCAGCTCGCGCGAGAGCGCGCGCAGCATCGACAGCTCCGACTGTGGCTCCTCGTCGAGGATGAACTCGATCCGCGCCCGCATCTCCCGATCCTCGGCCAGGAAGGCCTCGTCCGAGGACTCGACGCGCGGCAGCTCGGACAACGGATGCACCTCCCCGCGTGTGAGGCCGGGAAACGGCAGGTCGCTGTAGTGCGCTACCGGCAGATCGAGCGTGTCGAGATCGCGCCAGAAGCGCAGCGTCGGCACGTTGCCGATGCGGATCACGCCGTCGAAACGCCCGCGCCCGATCATCCGCTCGCCCGCCGTGATCGAGGAGTCCTGGCGCAGTCCGGAGAGCGGCTCCGCGTAAGTGATGGCCTCGCGCACGAGCTCCCGGACGCGCTGGCGATGCGGCGCGGCCAGACCGCCGATGATGACGAGCGGCTTCTTCATGTCAGGAGAGGCTCATCGAACTCGACGTTCACGTGCAGCGGCCGGGCGCGGCTCCACGTCTCCAGCGCGGTCTCCGCGTACGGCCCGAAGAGTCCCACCTGCTCGATCGCCTGCGGCGCGCCGGTGCCGTGGAAGCGCGCCGGGCGGTCGGCGGAGACGAGGATCAGCGGCAGTCCCGAGTAGTACGCCTCGATCGCCGCGGGGAGCATCTCCGCGACCGCGGTCCCCGAGGTCGTCACCACCGCGACGGGATCGCCGTGCAGCTTGATGCGGCCGACGGCGAAGAAGGCCGCGGAGCGCTCGTCGACGAAGGAGTACAGGCGCAGATCGGACTCGCCGAGGACGGCCAGGAGCGGCGCGTTGCGCGAGCCGGCGCACACGCAGGCCTCCCTCACCCCCGCCGCGCGCAGCCGCTCGATCAGGCGCGCCGCGCGGTCGATGTTGCCCATGCCGTCTCGAGGTTGAAGAGGGCCTTGACCTGCTCGCGCTTCTGGCGCAGCTCCTCCAGCTCGCGCTCGAGGCGGCTCTCCGGAAGGAGTCCCGCGCCGGAGCCGATGCGCACGTGCTCGCCCTTCCACTGCACGTTGCGGATGGCCACCAGCGCCAGCGCGGAGCGGTCCTCGCGCTCGATCCCGAACGGCGCGCCGAACGTGCGGCGCTTCACGCCGCGGTCGGCTTCGCGCAGCCAGCGCTCGCCGGCAGGCGTGCGCGGCGAAACACCCAAGGCCGCGGTCGGGTGGAGGCGGCGGACCATCTCGGCGAAGGACATCTTCTCGCTGCCGCCGTTCTCGGCGAAGAAGATCGGCGTGATGAGGTGGGCGATGGTCGGCAGGCGCATCAGGCCGAGCGGCCCCACCTCGACGTTTCCGAACGGCGCCAGCCGGCGCACGATGTCGTCGACGACGAAGCGATGCTCGCGCCGTTCCTTGGCGTCATGCAGCAGTTCCTCGGCATGCCCGACCGGCCGCGTGCCCGCGAGGGCCATGGTGCGGTAGCCGTGCCTTTCCGCCTGGAAGAGCACTTCCGGCGTCGCCCCGACCATGCCGTGACTCTTGTACGAGTAGCCGTACGCCCACAGCCCCGGCGGCAGCGTGGCCAGCTGGGCGAAGAGATACCGCCACCACTCGCCGCGGCTCACGAAGCGACCGTTCTCGAACACCACCGGCACGATCTTCGAGAAGTCGCCGCGCTCCATCGACTCGTGGGCGGACGCGAACAGCCGCGCGAACTCGTCGCGCGCGAACGGCTCCCACTCGATCTCCGGCGCCTCGTCCGTGCCGAAGCGCGCCGCCAGCTCCTCGATCGACAGCTCCTCCCACTCCGCCGGATGCCGCCACGGATGCGGATCATCGAGGAAAAAATCGCTGACGTAGAATGCCGGCCGCTCCGGCCGCCGGAACGGCAGCTGTTCGAACGGCCCCCAGCCCACGAGCACGCGTCCCGCGGCGGTCTGGATGAAGGCGAAGTCGCGCTGCACGCGGCGATTGTATGACCAACTACACCGGCCCCGACCCGACGAAGATCCGCGCCATGTTCGCCGCGATCTCCACGCGCTACGACCGCGCGAACACGGTCCTCTCGGCCGGCGTGCATCATCTGTGGCGCCGCAGGGCCGTGCGCCGGGCGGGGGCGCGGGAGGGCGACCAGGTCCTCGACTGCGCCACCGGCACGGGCGATCTGGCCATCGCCTTCGCCAAAAAGGTGGGCCCAACGGGTCGGGTAATCGGGACGGACTTCGTCCCGGAGATGCTCACCCTGGCCCGGGCGAAGTCGCACGAGGTCACCTTCGAGGTCGCCGACGTCACCCGCCTGCCGTACGAAGACGACACCTTCGACATCGCCAGCATCTCCTTCGGCATCCGCAACGTCGGCGATCCGCGCAAGGGAATCGCCGAGATGGCGCGCGTGGTGAGGCCCGGCGGGCGGGTGATCGTGCTCGAGTTCGGTCAGCCGCAGGGCCGCGTCTTCGGCGCGCTCTACGACGTCTACGCCCGCCGCATCCTCCCCCGCCTCGGCGGCGCGGTCACCGGCGACGCGGAGGCCTACGAATACCTGCAGAAGTCGGCGGGGCGCTTTCCGTGCGGCGAGGACTTCGTGGCCCTCATGCGCGAGTCGGCCGATTTCGCGACCGTTGACTACACGACGTTGACGTTCGGGGTCGCCTACCTCTATCGCGGCGTGAAGCGTCAGCGCGGCACGTAAATCGACCGCGCCCGCACGATCTCGACGGACCCCGGCAGCCGCAGCTCCTCGGACGACTTCGTGTAGAACGCGAAGCCCTTGTAGCTGACCAGGTACTGGTTGCTGCCGAAGAACGAAGGCGGCGAGTGCACCACCAGCGCGTCCGGCACTTTCTGCACGATGCGAAAGAAGTCCTGCGGCTCGACTTTCACCACCACCCCCATCGCTCTCAGGGCAGTGATTGCTGCGGCAGCTGCTGCTGCTCCGGCTGCGGCCATTGCGGCGTCCTCCGAAGCGCAGATGCTAGCATTCGCGCTTTTCGGCCCTTTATGCATCCGCAAGTGTTCAAGTTCGGCGGCGTCGCCGTGGGGTCGCCGGAGGCGATTCGCACCGCGGTCGCCCACGTGGGGCGCGCCGCGCCGAACGTGGCCGCCGTCGTCTCGGCCGCGAACGGCGTGACGGACATGCTCCTCGACGCGGCCCAGGCCGCGCTGCGCGGCGACCGCATCGCCTGGATCACCGCGGCCAAGCGCTTCGAGGCCCGGCACCACGAGCTGATCGACGCCGTGCTCGAGCGCCGTCCTCGCGTGGACGAACTACGCAACGTCGTCGGCGACGCGTCGCACGAGATGCGCTCCATGTGCGAGAGCGTCGCCGTGCTGCGCGAGCTGACCACCCGCGCCCAGGACGCCCTGGTCGCCCGTGGCGAGCGCATGCTGGCCCGGATCTTCACCGCCGCGCTGGTGGAGAACGGCATCGACGCCGGATTCGTGGACGCCGAGGAGGTCATCCTCACCGAGCATTGCCTGGGCAGCCTCTGGCCGAACTTCAGCCGCTGCGAGCGCGCGGCGAAAAAGCATGTCGTGCCGATCCTCGAGAGCGGCCGCGTGGCGGTCATGCCCGGCTACCTCGCCAGCGGTCCGGACGGCGAGATCGTCACCCTCGGCCGCGGCGGGACGGACTTTTCCGCGGCGATCCTGGCCCGCAGCATCGGCGCGAGCGCGGTGACGCTGTTCAAGGAAGTGGACGGCCTCATGACCGCCGATCCGAAAAGCGTCCCGTCCGCGCGCGTGCTGACCGAGCTGCATTACCGCGAGGCCGCGGAGCTCGCCTTCTACGGCGCGAAGGTGCTCCACCCGCGGACGATGATCCCGCTCGTCGACCGCAAGATCCCCCTTTTCGTGCGCAACACCTTCCGCGAAGGCAGCGCCACGCGCATCGCCGACGACGTCAAACCCGGCTCGTATCCGGTCAAGGCCCTCACCGCGATCCGCAAGCAGGCCCTGATCTCCATCGAGGGCTCGGGCATGATCGGCGTCCCCGGCGTCGCCGGCCGCGCCTTCACCGCGCTCTCCCAGGCCGGCCATTCGGTGTCGATGATCAGCCAGGCCTCGAGCGAGGCCAGCATCTGCTTCGTGCTGCCGGATGCCGAGGCCAATCACGCGGTGAAGGCGCTGGAAGGGGCGTTCGTCCTCGAGCGGAAGTCGAAGCTCATCGACCGCATCCGCGCGGAGAAGGAGATCGCCCTCGTGGCCGTGGTCGGCCTGGGCATGCGCGGCCGCCCCGGCATCGCCGCGCGCACGTTCTCCGCGCTCAGCGGCGCCGGCGTGAACGTCGTCGCCATCGCCCAGGGCTCGTCGGAGCTGAACATCACCATCGCCGTCTCCGAGCGCGACGCCACGCCCGCGCTGCAGGCGCTGCACAACGAGTATCAGCTCGACAAGCTGCACCCGCTGGCCGACACGTCCGGCCGGGAGTCGAAGCTCACCCTCCTCGGCTTCGGCCAGATCGGCCGCGAGCTCGCCGCGCAGCTCGCCGCCCAGGACAAGCACCTCCGCCAGGAGCTCGGCCTGGACGTCAAAGTCGTCGCCGTAGCCGACCGCTCGGGCATCAAGGTGGAGGAGAAAGGCTTCAGCGCGACGACGCTCCAGCGCCTGGCGAAGCAGAAGGCGACCGGGACGCGCCTCTTCGACCGCGACTCGCCGCTGACCATCCCCGACCTGCAGAAGATGATGGAGAAGGAGCTCTGGCTCCTCCCCTCCCACCGCCCGATCCTGGTCGACCTGACCTCCGAGGAGACGGCGCCGCTGCTCCAGAAGGCGCTGGAGAACGGGTTCCACATCGTCCTGGCCAACAAGAAGCCGCTCGCCGTCACCCAGCTCGCCTTCGACGAGCTGGTGGCCACGGCCAAGGAGCGCGGCCTGGCGCTGCGCTACGAGGCCACCGCCGGCGCCGGCCTGCCCGTCCTCGACACCCTGGCCAAGCTGCAGGAGGCCGGCGACCGGGTGGAGACGATCCTCGGCTGCTTCTCCGGCACCCTCGGCTTCATCATGACCGCGCTCGAGGACGGCCGGCGCTTTTCCGACGCCGTGCGCGAGGCCTGGAAGCGCGGCTACACCGAGCCCGATCCGCGCGACGACCTCTCCGGCACCGACGTCGCCCGCAAGGCCCTCATCCTCGCCCGCACGCTCGGGCGCCGTCTCGACCTCACCGACATCGCTCTCGAGTCGTTGTATACGAGCGCCGTGGACGACAACGACCCCGCGCGCTTCGTGGACAAGCTGGCCGCACTCGACGACGAGATAGCCGGGCGCGTCGCGCGCGCGAAGAGCGACGGCAAGGTGCTGCGCTACGTGGCCAAGATCACGAAGCGCACGATCCGCGTCGGCATCGAGGCCGTCGATCAGGCCTCCCCCCTCGGCCGCCTGCGCGGCACCGACAACACGGTGGTCATCCACTCGAAGCGCTACGCCACCAACCCGCTCGTCGTCACCGGTCCCGGCGCAGGCGCCGCGGTGACCGCGGCGGGGGTGCTCAACGACATCGTCGCCATCACCATGCACGAGCGGCGGAAGGTCGGGCGATGAGCAAGGCCACCGCCTTCGCTCCCGGCTCGATCGGCAACGTCGGCCCCGGCTTCGACGTCCTCGGCCTGGCCGTGGAGGGCATCGGCGACCGCGTGACCGTCGAGCTGACGCGCGGCGCCTCGCGCGTGGAGGACGTGACCGGCCGCGACGCCGAGCTCGTGCCGCGCGACGCGGAGCGCAACTGTGCCGCCATCGCCGCCGACGCCTACCTCCGCCCGTTCGGCTACCGCGCCGTCGTGACCATCGAGAAGGGCCTGCCGCTGGCGGGCGGGATGGGCGGGAGCGCGGCCTCGAGCGTCGCCGGAGCCTATGCAGCGGGCCTTGCCCTCGGCCAGTCGCCGAACGCGCGCGACGTCATCGCCGCCGCGCTCGAAGGCGAGTCCGCAGTCGCCGGGCGACACCTCGACAACATCGCCCCGAGCACCGTCGGCGGCCTCGCCCTCTCCCGCAGTACGGACCCGATCGACGTGATCAAGCTGCCGGTCGCGGCGGAGTGGTGGGTGGCCATGGTCACCCCGCGCGTGCGCATCCAGACCAAGGACGCCCGCGCGCTCCTGCCGCAGTCGCTCGACCGCGCCACGTGGATCCAGCAGATGGCCAACACCACCGCGCTCGCGCACGCCTTCGCCGTCGCCGACGGCGAGCTGCTCCGGCGCGCGCTCGACGACCGCTACGCCGAGCCCGCGCGCGCGCCGATGATCCGCCACTTCGCGGACGTGAAGCGCGCCGCGCTCGATGCCGGCGCGTTCGGCTGCTCCATCAGCGGATCGGGGCCGACGCTGTTCGCCATCGCCGCGGACGAAACCGCCGCCCGCGCATGCGCCGCGGCGATGCAGCGCGCGTTCGCGGAGATCGACTCCACGGCGCACGTCGGGGCGATTACGAAAGAGGGAGTGAGGAGGGAACGATGAACGAGGAAGGATGAACGATGAACGGCCGTTCCGCGTTCATCCTTCATCGTTCATCGTTTCGCACTATGGAATGGCTCCAATGCATTAGCTGCTCACGGCGCTACGACGTCCTCGAGGTCCGCTACACCTGCGACTGCGGGAATCTGCTCTCCATCGAGCGGGACGCGATCGTCGACCGCGATGCCTTCGACGACCGCCGCACCTCCCATGCGCCGATCGACCAGAGCGGGGTGTGGCGCTTTCGCGAGGGGGTGATCCACGCCGACCGCGTGATCACGCACCCCGAGGGAGGGACGCGGCTGTACGAGCGCGGGGGACTGTTCTTCAAGCACGAGGGCGAGAACCCCACCGGCTCATTCAAGGACCGGGGGATGACCGTGGCCGTGACCCAGGCCGTGCGCGTCGGGGCCACGGCGGTCGCCTGCGCGTCGACCGGCAACACCAGCGCCTCGCTGGCCGCGTACGCGGCGCAGGCGGGGCTGAAGGCGATCGTGTTCGTGCCCGCGGGGAAAGTCGCCAGCGGCAAGCTCGCCCAGACCCTCGCTTATGGAGCAACCTGCCTCCAGGTCCGCGGCGACTTCGACGCCGCCATGCGGCTGGTGCTCGAGGCCTGCGCCCGCCTCGGCATCTACCTGGTCAACTCCATCAACCCGTTCCGCATCGAGGGCCAGAAGACCATCATCTGGGAGCTTCTCCAGGACCTGCACTGGGAGGCGCCGGACTGGATCGTCGTCCCCGCCGGGAACCTCGGCAACACCAGCGCGTTCGGCAAGGCCATCGTCGAAGCCCACGCGCGCGGCTGGATCGAGCGCATGCCGCGCCTCGCCTCCATCCAGGCTCACGGCGCGAACCCGTTCTTCCGCAGCTACACCGAATCCTTCGCCACGCGCCACCGCGTCAGCGCGGAGACCATCGCCAGCGCGATCCGCATCGGCGACCCGGTCAGCTATGACAAGGCCGTCGCCGCCATCCGGGCCACGAGCGGCGTGGTCGAAGAGGTCACCGACGAGGAGATCCTGGCCGCGAAGCGGGAGATCGACGGGATAGGCATCGGCTGCGAGCCCGCCTCGGCGGCGACGCTCGCCGGCGTGCGCAAGCTCCGCGCGGCCGGGGTGATGCGCGAGGGCGAGCGCGTGGTCTGCGTCCTGACCGGGCACATCCTCAAGGATCCGGATGCGAACTACCGGCCGGAGAACATCGTCGAGATCGACCCCACCCTCGACGCCGTCGAGCGCGTTTTGAAACACGACGGGCGGCCGTGACGGGCCGCCCGCGGTGGAGGACCGGCAATCCTGCCTGTCCTAGGCCTTGAGGTGCTTGTTCACCAGGGCGGTCATCTCGAACATCGAGACCTGGTTCTTGCCGCCGAAGATGACCCGCAGCTTGTCGTCCGCGTTGATCATCCGCTTGTTGGTCTGGTCCTGAAGGCCGTTGGCCTTGATGTAGTCCCAGACTTTCTTCGTGACCTCGCTGCGGGGCATCGGGTTCGAGCCGATGACCGCCGCCAGCTCGGGGCTCGGGGTGACTTCTGCGGCGAGACCCTTGCCGCCGCCCTTGGAAGAAGATTTCGTCGCCATCATCAAACCTCGCTCGTCAGCTCTTTCCTGGTTTTCGCGGATTCTGTGCCGATTCCAGCGTGCAGGTCAAACGCGGAGATGGAATCACTCCTGCACGGCCGGCTGCGATAGGCTCGGAAACCAAGGAGGTCGTTCACCGTCATGAAGTCTCGCATCTTCTCCGCAGTTGCCCTCGTGTTGATCCTCGCGCCGGCCGCGCTGGCGGCCGATTTCGGCGTCCGGGCGGGCCGCCTCAGCGATGCCGAGGAGGAGTTCATCGGCGCGGAAGTGCTCTTCGACGCCGGTCCGGTCAACATCAATCCCAACATCGAATACTGGCTCCTCGACGACAACGGCGCCGACGTCACCGCCGGCACGATCAATCTCGACGTCACCGTCGACATCTTCAAGGTCTCCAGCGTCACCCCCTACGTCGGCGCCGGCATCGGCCTCTTTTACGTCGACGACGACTTCGGCAGCGAGACCGAGACCCTCGGCAACCTCATCGGCGGCGTGCAGCTCGACCTGGCCTTCCTCAAGCCGTACGGGCAGGTGAAGTACACGCGCAGCCTGGAGGACAACGACGGCGGCGACAACGACGAGATCGCCCTCACGATCGGTCTGCGGTTCTAGTTCAAACCATCAATTTTCGACGCGGTCCCGGGACCGCGTCGACGTGTCCGCCCCGTGCGGCCCTTCCCGGCTCGCCGGCTCGCGGTCACGCGTGCCAGCGCTCTCGTCAGCGCCTCGGCCGCCGCACGGCTCTGCTCTACGGCCAAGGCCTCTTCCAGAGACCGGGCGACGAGGGCCCGATCGCGTTGGATACGAACGTTTTCGGCGAAGAAGTTGGCAAGCGAGGTTCGCACGAGATAGTCGCGCGACTTCAGCATCTTCAGAAGACCGGGTAACTGGCCCTGGTCTCCGTTTTTTACCAGAGCGGCTTTGATGGTGGCGCGCACCCTTCGGCTGCTCTCGTTTCGCTCGAGACTCCGCAGGAACGGAACGGCCCCCTTCCTCAGGATCTCGGAGACGGCCCACGCGGCGTGCCGGCGGACCAGCGGCGATGGATGACGCCGGGCCAGCTTCGAGAGCACCGGGACACTGGTCTTGTCATCCAGCAACAACAACGCCTCACAAATTGCAGCGAGCACGACATCGTTCTTCTCCCTGCGCGCGGCCGTTCTCAGTGCATCGCGGCCGATCCGGCCGCGCACGAGAGCTTCCGTCGCTGCCACCCGGACCTCGGGCCAGGGCCCATGCAGGAGCGCTTCGACCTCGCTTGCATCACGCCTCGCGGCCCCACCTGACATTCGGGCAAGCTGCTGCGCGATCTCGTTTCGGCCGAGATTCGTCAGAAGGGACAAGTCAGACCTCCGGGGCAGGCGATGGCGCGCAAGCCGGACAACCGGTCCATCGTGCTGTAAATCGTGAAGATATCGATCCCGAAGTCATCGAATGAGGGGCCGGTGTCCGAAAAGTCGAGCGAATGGTCGAACGTCAGAGGATTGTACAAATCGAAATCTCGAAAGAGAAACGAGTCGGCATCATCGAAGCCTGTCACTGACTTGTTCGGGCCACCCTTCTTCTTCTTCGGCTTTTTGGGCTCGCGTTTCCCTCCTCGCGATTTTCCTTTGTTGCGTTGCTGGCGCGCCTTCTGTTCCCGGATATAACGCAGCCTGTCCGCCCCCTGCGCTTGCGCCAGGCGCCTCGCCAGCTCTTCGTCGCTCAGACCGATGAGGCCCGTGTCCCGCTGTCGCCCGGTGCGCTTTCCCATCAGGATCCAGAGGTCCTGAGCGAGCTGAGTCATCGCCTCCCGGTACTCGGCGTTCGCATTCATCTGACTCGTGTGCCACAGCACTGCCGCCGTGGCCACCACCAGTCCGCCGCCGACGACAACGACGGCAACGGCGTTTTCACCATCCGGATCGGTGTAGATGAGCGGCCTGCCCATGACATAGCTGTACCGGTTCCACCGCTGCGGATCGCCCAGACTCAGATCTTCGTCAATGTATGGATCGACGCTCGTGAACCGGCCCAGATTTGCCGAGTAGAACCGCGCGTGCATGTAATCGAGCGTGGCGCTGGTCTCGCCCAGGACGTCCAGGGAGCGCTCGTGACCGGTGAACTTGAGCGGGCCGTCCGTGGGGGAGCCGTCGGTGATCTCCGTCCCGAACGGGTAGTACGTGTGCTCGGCGATTTTGGCGCCGCCCTGGTCGGTGACGATCCTCGGCGTGCCGAGGTGGTCGAGCGAATAGTGGTGCGTCGCGCTGGCCTTGAGCGACGCCAGGAGCAGCCCGTCGCGGTACACATAGTCGCCTTCCAGGGAAAAGCCCGCCCACGACGTCTCCAGATAGTCCCGCAGGACCTTTCCGCCGAGATCGCGGATCGTGTAATGGGAGACGTTCGAGCCGTCGGCCAGGGTCTCGAATCTCCAGTAGCGCTCGTCGGCGGGCGTGTAGATGTGCATGACCGAGCCCACCGCCGAGGCGCCCGGCGCGTGCTCGCGCGTGAGCATTCCCCCGGCGTCGAACGAGTACTGGCGGGCATACACCGAGTTGGGGGGATACCACTCGATCAGGTTGCCCGCGGCGTCGTATTGCGCGCCGTGCGAGGTCAGCCGGTTCGTCGCGGGATTCACCGAATACGTGCCGGCGCCGGAGCCGCCCACGGCGGTCCGGTTGCCGTAGACGTCGTATGCGTAGGACTGCGTCTGCACCGCCGTGCCGCGTTGCACGACGGCGCCGATGACCCGGCTCATCGGGTCGTACACGTAGTAGCTGCCGGGCGTGCTGCCGATGGCGATGATGTTTCCGGAGGGATCGTAGGAGAAGGGACCGTAGATGGACGCCGTCGGACCGTCCAGAGGCTCGAGCCGCGGCGGGGTATCCGCCAGGGCCGGTCCTGTCAGCAGGCCGGCAACGACGATGGACAACGCCAGGAGATGCTTTCCGGTCGAGCTCATTTGACACCATCCCTCAGCTCGCGAATGCTGCTTCCCTTGATCGGCCAGGTACCGGCCACCACATCCGTGAACGCCACCACATCGAGCGCGAACGCCGCCCGCGCGTCGTTGAGGCGGTCGCGCAGCTCGGTAAAGTGCGCGTCGTCGACCGCTCCGGTGGCCGGGGCGTAGCTGCTCCACGCGGCGGGGAATCCGGCGGCGGCGCGAACGGCATCGACGGCTTCGCGCAGCTCGGAAATGTGCACGCCGCGAATCGCCGTGCTGCCGCTCACGGTGTCATCGGTGAAGACTCGGAGCGAGGCGACGTCCGGATCGCTCAGCTCGGAATACGCAAGCTGCGTGTCGCGGGCCTGGACCCGATAGAAATAGGCGTTGCCGGCCACGGCGGTCGTGTCTTCCCAGGACGTCGCCGAGCCGCTCACCGAAAAGATGTCCAACGATCCGGCGCGAATTCGCTGAATCCTGTACTCGGAGACTCCGTTCAATGGCGTCCAGGTCACGCGGACCTTGCCGATCGCGAGATCGTAGGTGGCCTGTACGTTCGCGGGTGCCGGAAGGGGATCGTCGACGTCCACCACGGCCGTATCCGAGTCGGACCCGCAGGCATTCGTGACTTTGATGCGGTAGGTTGTGAGCTGATCCGGGTAGACGTCGACCGATATTCCGGTGGCGCCTGGAATCGGGATGTCGACGCTGCCCACGACCGTGTACCACTGATACGACAGCGGCGCGGAGCCGGTGACCCCCGACACCGATAGATGCGCGTGCTGGCCGCGGGTGATGGACTTGTTGCTCGCTCCCGTGCCGATCTGGGGCGCCGTGCAAACCGTCACCGTCACCGACTGGCTGTCGACCGCACCGCAGCCGTTCGAGGCGCGCACCCAGTACGTCGTCGTCGCCGCCGGCTGCGCTGCATAAGAAGACCCGGCGCCAACAGGCGTGCTCGTGTCCGGCGCCGTGCCGCGATACCACTGGTAGGTGATCGAGGATGCCGTGTCTCCGGTCGCCGACGCCGTGAGGGTCGCCGTGCCGCCGCCGGCAATGGTCTTCGGTTGCGGCAGAGCGGTGAACGCCGGCGCGACGCATCCGGTCTTCTGAATGTTTCCGGTTACGATCCTCTGGGGCCGCGAAGGCACACGCGGATCGACTGCCTGCGTATCGGTGACGCCGTTGGAATGCGTGACCACGTTGACCGATCCGCTCGGGTGATAGGAAAGGGTGTTCGTGTTGCCGGTCCAGCCGACGCCGGTCAGGAATCCGTTGGAGTAGGTGTTGGTCACCGTCCGGCCGGAGATGCCCGTGCAGCCGCCGGTCAGGCACGTCGGATAGTGGATCGTGCTCGTCGCGCCCAGCTCGTCGTAGGCGAACGACTGCTGAAACTCGTGCTGCTTCTTGTCCGCCGGGGTCATGGCCGTGCAGTCCACGCCGGGCCCGCAGACGTAGTCCGCGGTGGTCCGGGACACAGCGCGGCCCTCGGCATCGGCATACCCGTAGTTTTCCGCGACCTGAACGGTCCAGGCGTTCGGCAGCCAGTTCCAGCGCACGGCCGTCAGCAGCTGGCCGTTCTTCAGATCCGTCCCGGAATTCGCCGTGCCGAAGAGAAAGCGCTTGAAGGGCCGGGTCGAACCGGCCGGCAATCCCTCGTCGACGTCCGTGAGCCGCTCCGCGCGATCGTAGGTGAAGCGCAGGTCGAAGGAGCCGGTGGCGACGTACCGCCGGCGCAGGTGCCCTTTGGCGTCATACGACCCGTAATTCGTCGTGCCGCTCTCGGGGTGGGTCTCGTACGTGAGCAGGCCGCGATTGTCGTATTGAAAGGTCCGGATCTGCCCGCACGTCGTGCCGGTCTTGTTCGCGCAAACCGTCGTCAGCCGGCCGCCGACGTCGTACACGTACTCGGTCACGGGTCCGGCTCCTCCGCCGGTTTGCGGCTCGGTCACGCGGATCAGCCGCCCCTGACGATCGTAGTCCTCCCTGGTCGTCGCATTACCGAGCGTGAACGTCGTTGCATCTCCGCCCGTGCGGACTTTCGCGTTGCGGGTCACGCTGGAAGCGCCCGTATACGCGATCGTCGTGGCGTTCTCGGCCGGTTGATCCGGCGGCTGAATCCGAACCGGGCGTCCGAACGCGTCGTAGGTCGTCACCGTCGGCGCCGAGGCTCCCCATTCGGTCACGCTCGTCGGCCAGCCGAGAGCGTTGTACTCCCAGCTGCGCGTCGCCCCGCCGCCGCCGGGCATCGAGCGCGACTCCAGGACGGTACGCCCGAGACCGTCGTACTGCACCGACGCTTGCCTCAGAACCGTTCCGTCCGCGCGCTTTTCGGTCGTGGTGGTCTTCGGCGGCGAAAGGGAATAGTCGTAATGAACCGTCCGGATCGCGCTGGTCGCATCCGTGACTCGCCCCAACAGGTCATAGGCGAATGTGGTCTCCACTCCGTCCGTTCCGTTGGGGTTGGTCCGGAACTGCCGCTCCTTCGAGATCAGGCCCGTATGCAGGTCGATGTCGCGGTCCACGATGAAGAACGACAGAGGATTGCCGGAGCTGTTGGCATACCACGACTGCTTCAGAGCGCCGTACTGATAGCGATGCTCGATCCGGTACGTCTCTCCCGCCGGCGGCGTCTGTCCGCAGGAATGCGCGGGAGCGGCCGAGTGCTCACCGCCGTAGCTCCGTTCGGTCTGGAGATTTCCCACATTGTCGTAGGTGAGAACGATCAGGAGATCCGCGTCGTTCGACGCGGGACTGGCCCCGTAGCTCTTGTAAACACGGCGGCTGGTGAGCACGCCGGTGGTGTCGCTGAAGCAGAGCTTCGTCTCCGACGTCTGCGACTCTTCAGTGACCCGCTGATAGTCGTAATTCGTCAGGATCCACGGTGAAGTCGTGGCCGGTATGGTGAACCCCGGCTGCCCGAAGGTTCCGGCGCCCGGGTTGTAATTCGTGACCGTGGTTCGCTGATTGCCGCGTTCGAAATTGCCGTCCGTGACCGACTTGCGGTAGTGGCCGAGGCCATCGAACTCCGTGTACGCCACATCCGCATAGCGGCCGCCATCGTCGGCGTAGACCGTGCGCTCATAGGCGAGGCGTTGATTGACGTTGCCGAACAGCATGTGCGTGCCGAGCGTTGTGTCGGCCTCATAGCGGAGGTACGTGCGGCGCCTGGTCTGGAGACTCCCGCCGGCGTCCGGAACCTGGAATTCGGTGGAGAGCCAGGCTCCTCCGTCCGACGACGTTCGTGTGATCGGCAGGCCATACTCGCCGCCCACGCAGGTGCTCCAGGAAGTTCCGCAGCCGTTGAAATAGTGCTTCGTCGCGTTGATGACGGTGCTCTCGCCCTCCTTGTTCGTCACCAGCCGATAGAGGTCCGACCAGAAGGCGGGCTCGTTCAGCTTTCCGAGGGCATACTCCGTCGTCTGGACCACCGGGGCGGTATCGCTGTTCGTCAATCGTGTCTTTCGCCTGGCCACGCCGGCGTTGCGCGTCGAGCTGCCGCTCGTCGGTCCTGACGCCTTCGACAAGAGATAGTTCTGGTAGGTCCAGTCGATTCGACCGCCGGTCGGCAGTACCAGCCTGGTGATGTTTCCGGAGTCGAGGTCGCAGCCGGACTGATCCCCGCGGTCGGTGATCATCGAGTAGGTGACGCCTTCCGGCAGTTGCAGTGAGGTGAGAATGCTCACGAGCTCGTATCTCGGGATGAACGGGTCGAGCCTCTTGATCGGCATCCCGCAACGGCGGGATGTTCGGTGCTGGAGGTTCGGCGCGCCGTTGCTGCCAAGGGTGAGGTTCTCCGGAAGAGTCGCCGAGTCGTATTGGAACGTGTACACCGCCTCGTCACCGCCTTCCGCGGCCAACACGAGCTTGTCGACCATTTGATGGGGGACTTTGGGGTACCCGTTGAAATTGAAGCCTTCCCAGAATTCCTCGATATACGACCAACCCGGACGGAAATACACCCGATGTTCCCGCCCCGCGGAATCGGTCACGATCCACACGTCGCTGTTGTCCAGGGCCGTGTTCCCCGAGGACCCGTCCACATCGATGCGCTTGGAATATGCGACGTCGACGCGGTTGCCGAAACGATCCTCCATGCTGGCCAGACGGCCGTCGGGGTGAAACCGGTGCACCTGGCCATTGGGAAACTCGAGCACGTACTGGATCGAGCTCACCTTCAGACGGAGGTACGTGCCGTCCTTGGTGTAATACACGCCTGTCGTGATCGGCCCTCCGACGCCGGGTCCGTGCAGAGACGAATAGAACTCGTGCTCGCCGCCGTCCTGAGCCACATATACGAGCTGTTCGTCCTCGGGTCTCTTGAAGATCTTTCCCAGGGTGACGATCCATCCAAAGCCCGCGTTGGCGTGCCTGGACGGATACGTGTAGTGGTAAAACTCGGTGACGAGGTAGAAGTCCTCCCCGGCACTGCCTACCTCGACCGCGTGCTCTCCCGTTTCCCATGCATTGGTGGCATAGCTGGCGATGAAGCTGTAGGAGAGCGAGCCATTGACCGGATAGGTCGGCCCCAGCGGCACGTTGAGGGTCATCGTTCCGTTGAAGAGATTGACGTGATCCAACCCCTCCACGCGATACGCCAGTCCGGGCCGTACGCCGCGTTCGGTCGTGGGATCCGGCTGGGCGACAGCGGTCGCGCCCGCGGCCACGAGGCCGACGAAGAGCAGCACTCGCAGGCGCGCGCTCATTGGTTCACCTCGGTGACGAGGTACCCCATGGCGTGGGGCGCAAAGACAGCGACGACGTCGCCCTTTTGGAAGTCGTCGAGCGCAGCGGCCGTTTTGGCGACGCCTTTCATCCGCGCCGCAGCCAGGTGAACCTGGCCATCGAGGGCGAGGTCGTCATCCGTCTCACCGCCGTCCCCGGCCGTGAGCTCCCACACGCCTTGGCCGGGACGGATGACCAGCGTGTAGACGTAGTTGAGAGGCAATCCGATCTTCTTGCGTTTGGCGTTGGGCTCCTTCTTGAAGGCCTCGTCCGGCAGCTCCGCCTCGCGCAGCTTCTGTTGGGGTGAAGACTCCGCCCCGTACGCGCCGGTGGCGAGATCGAACGCCACCCAGAACGATTTCGGCTCGATGGGACGACCGAGCTCGAATCGCACGGTCCGATCGCCTCCGGCCGTTCCCTCGCGGTAAACGCGCAAATGGACCGGTGAGTAATCGCGCCGGAACAGCGCGTGACCGATCAGAACCACCGTGCCACCCGCGGTCGCACGCTCGACCGTCACGGAGGTGGCTCCCACGGTGACACCGAGGCGGCGCGGCGGCTTCGCCGCCTGGGCCATCGGCGCGATCAGCATCAATACGACAGACACACAAAGGGCATTGCGCATGACGATCTCCCCTTGATTCGGCCGGTCGGACTACTGCAGGGACAGCAGAACCAGAATCTCGCCCTGCCCCTCTGCGAGCGGCTCCAGCGCCTTGCCGACGATGGTCCCCGGACGGTGCATGGCGATGCCGCTCACGTCCACGGGGACGGAGCGCATGGCGTAGCCCCGCCGGTCACTGGTCACCAGGAGGTCGCCGACCTTGATCGGTCCGCGGCTGGCGTCGACTTTGATCCGCACGCGCCCCGTCGTCGCGACCTGCTCCTTCGCCTCGCCGCCGACGCCGAGGATGATGCCGGGCTCCGCGGACACGACGCCGGCGACCGACGTGTCATACGCCATCGTCGAGGCCTGGACTCCGTTCCCGACGGCAGGGTCGAGAATGACGACTGTTCCCGGGGCGAGGTCCTCGCGCGACGGAACCCATTCCGCGACGTCCTGATAGTGCGCGGTGACTTTCGTGCCCTTGATCTCGCCGTTGACGTGCAATGCCACCGTGGGATTCGGCTCGCCGATTCCGATTTTCCCCGCCGAGGTGATCTTCAGACGCTCGATCGGGGCCGTGTTGTTGTCCGGGCTGGTGGCAATGGACAATCCGGCGCCATCCGTCGCGCCGGCTCCACGGACGACCTGCAGATCGACGTGGTTCGGCGCGTACTGGCCGAACTGCCAGGTCATCCGCAAACCGCCGATCGCGGTGTGGGGGAGGAAATTGGAAGTACCGGGCATGCTGACGCTGACGCTGTGCGCACCGTCAGGCGAGTTCCGAACCTCCAGCTTGTCCGTCGGGTTGAGAGATCCGATTCCGACATTTCCACCGGCGGGCTGCAGGGCCAGCGGATAGGCGAAGTCGATCGTATTGTGTCTGGCCTGGATCCATGCCGGGAAAGCGCCGGTCGGATCGGTGCCCATCGCCAGATCGACGTTGTTCGAGCCCATGACCGACAGGACCGCCGCGGAATTGTGCGTAATGGACGCCGCCGCCGACGGCCCGACCACCTGCAACCGCGCATACGGCGCTCTCGTGCCGATGCCCACGTCGCCGCCGGCCGGCTGCAAGAGCATCGGGTAGGCCTGGTTGATCACGTCGTGCTTGACCTGGATCCAGGCGCCGAACGGAAACCCCGGGTCCGTGCCGATGGCCACGTCGACGTTGTTCGATCCCTGAATGGAAGCCGAAGCCGACGTATGTGCCGTAATCGAAGCGGCGGCGGACGTACCCTTCACCGTCAGGTGCGTGTACGGCGCGGACGCTCCAATGCCCACCAGGCAGGGCGCAGTCGTGCAATTGGTGATGATTTTTGAGTTGTCGGGCGTGGCCCATTGGGCATGGGCGGAAAATCCCGCAAGGAGGACGACACTGAGAACGATCGAACGTTTCATCTAAACCTCCGGTGGACTGACTGGTCTGCGACTCTCTGACCGAGATCGACGGACCAACGGAGGCTCAAATTACCGGCGGGGGTGGATTTTTTTTGGAGTGCGGCGGCGGCTCTGCCGCCGCACTCCAAAATGCTTACGGCAGGGTCACGAACCGGCTCAGGAACGCTCGCGCCGAGGCGGAGTCCGTCCGGTAGGTCACGTTGGTGGACTTGCAGAAGACGTCGCCGGTGACGGTGATGCCGGCGACGATGTTGGTCTCCGACGATCCCGCGCCGAGGAAGTTCGGGCCGCCCGAGTCGCCATAGCACGTGCCACCGTTGCCGGTGGCCTGGTTCTGGGAGATGCGCAGCCAGGCGGGATTGACCGAGTTCAGCGTGCCGGTCGAGAACTCGCGGATGTCGTAGTAGGCGTTGATCGGACCGCCGGGCTGATTGGTGACTTCCTGGGCGCCGTAGCCGACGGACGTGAACTGCTGGTCGGGGCTCAGAGAGTTAAACGCGCCCGCCGCCGGGAGCGCCGCGGGCGTGATGCCCTTGATCGGCTGGTCGAACACGACCACGGCGATGTCGTGCGGATCGTTCTGGGCGAAGTTGTAGAGCGGGTCGCCGTAGTACGTGCCGCGGTACAGCTTCGACTTGCTGCTGAACACCGAGTCGAACGTCACGTAGACGGTGGCCGAGCCGATGTCGCAGTGCGCGGCGGTGAGGAACACCGTCGGCGAGATGAGCGTGCCCGAGCAGTACGGGAACGTGCCCGAGGTGAACTGACCCACCAGCGCGCCGACGTTCGGGTGGCGGTTCCCGTCGAGCTGGCCATAGGTGATGGCAAACGCGGGCAGCGCCGCAAATGCGAGAACAAGTACGGCGAGAGAAATCCGTTTCATCGCAGTCTCCTTAGGTTGTCTTTGAGACTGCGAAGTCTACCGCAACTCAGCGCATCCGCTTCCCGAGCTGCGCAACGGACGGTGCAAATCTCATGCGGCGGCCGTGGCCAGCCGCCGCTCCGTGCGCACCCGGACGACGGCCCGGATCACCAGGTAGACGGCCAGGGCGATGAGGGCGGCCGAGGTGATGCCGTTCACCATCGCCACCGGATCGGTGGCCGCGGTGGCGAAGTTCGCCACGGTCAGCTTCACCAGCGCGTACAGCGTCGTCACCAGGACGAAGAACATCGGCACGAGGGTGAAGGCCACGTGCTGCCGGCGCTGGTGCAGCCAGACCGAGATGGCCAAGAGCGTCAGCGCGGCCAGGAGCTGGTTCGACGCGCCGAAGAGCGTCCAGAACTTCACCCAGCTTCCCGCGGGGGCGAAGCCGACGAAGTACACCGGCAGGGCCACCGTCATCAGCGTCCCCACCCAGGCCCCGAAGCGCGTGGGCCAGCGGAAGAGCTCCTGCACGATGTAGCGCCCCAGGCGCGTGGAGACGTCGACGGTGTCGAAGACGAAGGTGGAGAAGGCCATGGCCCCGAAGGTGATGGCGTAGTTGCGGTACTTCTCGCCGATGATCAGGGTGAGGAAGTTGCCGATGCCGTTGCCGTAGATCGTCCCCGGCTTGAGGCCGGTCAGGTCCTTCTGGGCGACGATCATCACCGTGACCATGGCGATCAGCGCCACGAAGGCCTCGGCGAGCATGCCGCCGTAGCCGACCGGGCGGATGTGGGTCTCCCGCTCGATCTGCTTCGAGGTCGTGCCCGAGCAGACCAGGCCGTGGAACCCCGAGCACGCGCCGCAGGCGATGGTCACGAAGAGGAACGGGAACAGCAGCCCGGTCATCCCGCCGGCGTCGAAGGTCTTGAACGCCGGCTGCTGGATGGTGTAGCCGCCGAAGAAGACTCCGATGATGCCCAGGGCGAGGGCGAAGTAGAGCACGAACCCGCCGAGATAGCCGCGCGGCTGCAGCAGCGACCAGACCGGTACCATCGACGCCACGCAGCAGTAGGCGAGGATCAGCAGCGCCCACCACTTCGCGCTCATCACGAACTGCGTCGAGACCTGCGTCCCCAGCCAGACCAAGAAGAACGTGGCCGGGACGAAGAGGATCGTGACCAGCCACAGCGGCGGCTTCAGAAACTTCTGCACGAGCCCCATGACCACCGCGAGGAGCAGGTAGAAGATGCTCGCCGCCGCGACTGCGCCGCCGGGATGGAAGTCGACCGTCGCGCCGGCCAGCTCCTCGCCGCCGGTGACGAAGCTCGAGGCGGTGATGTCGGCGAAGGCGACGATGACGTAGACCAGGGCCAGCCAGATGAAGGCCATCATGGCCACGCCCGCGCGCGGGCCGAGGTGCTCGCGGGTGATGTCGGCGATCGAGCGCGCGCCGTGGCGGACGCTCGCCGCGAGGGCCATGAAGTCGTGAACCGCGCCGATCAGCACCACCCCCAGCCCGATCCAGAGCAGACAGGGCAGCCAGCCGAAGGCCTGGCAGGCGATGATCGGACCGGCGATCGGCCCCGCCGCGGCGATGGCGGCGAAGTGCTGGCCGAAGAGGTAGAACGGCTTCGTCGGCACGAAGTCCACGCCGTCTTCCATCTCCCGCGCCGGCGTCGTCGCCGCCGGATCGAGCTGCAGTTGCCGGGCGATCCATCCGCCGTACCAGCGGTAGGCGAGCGCGATCAGGGCCAGGAAAACCACGGCGATGAGTGTCAGTTGCATGAACGCCGATTATGCCGCACCACTTTGGCTCGCGGTCGCGGCGCTGCCGGTTTGAAAGCGTCGGCGATGCTCCTCGGATCTGACGCTCAGATCCCAAAACCGTCGACGACGCTGAAAAATCGACCGGTGATGCTTTCAAACCGGACGATGCGCTGCGAAAACCGGAAAGGAGGCTGAAAAAACCGGCCAGAGATGCTTTCAAATCGGGCGATCGGCTGCGAAAACCGGAAATGACGCTGAAAAACCAACGGACAGGCTCCTCGGATCTGACGCTCAGATCCGAGGAGCAGCGGCGAAGCTGGCAGACCGCGCTTCCGCGAGCATCCTCCGCGGCTCGTCCTGCGTCACCTCGATGCCGAGGTGGCGCAGGGCGAGGGCGAGCGTCTCGCGCACGCGGGCGGCGTCCAGCGCCGGCAGCGGCAGTGCGCCGTCGCGTTTGCCGAGCTTCGAGCCGTCTGGATTCACGATCAGCGGCAGGTGGGCGTACTGCGGCGTCGGCAGACCGAGGGCGCGCTGCAGCGCGATCTGTCGCGGCGTCGACGTAAGGAGGTCCGCGCCGCGCACGACCTGCGTTACACCTTGCTCCGCGTCGTCGACGACCACCGCGAGCTGATAGGCGAACAGCCCATCCGCCCGGCGCACGACGAAGTCCCCCGTCGCCTCGGCCACGTTCTCCTCGACGTGCCCGGCGAGAAGGTCCTCGAAGCCGATGATCTCGTCCGGCGCGCGAAAGCGGATCGCGCGCGGGGTCTTGCCGGGCGGCAGTCCGTGACGGCACGTGCCCGGATAGACCGGCTCGCGCCCGAGCGGCGCGGAGGCGGCGCGCTGCAGGTCGGCGCGCGAGCAGGCGCAGTCGAAGACGAGATTCTTCTCGCGCAACTCCTCCAGCGCGTGCT
>JBIOTX010000093.1:0-8743 GCA_044866315.1 Thermoanaerobaculia bacterium
CCGCGCATTTACTTCCAGGGTTACATGGAGTGGGATCCGTGCACGTTCAACAACAACGACTGGCAGGAGTTCCCGACTTACGACGGCGTGAACGCCGCGTTGAACTGGCCGTTCCTGGCCACACAGGGCATCACGCCGCAGAACTTTCCCTCGACGTTCCGGCCGTGGGCGATCGCACTGCAGCCCGACTGCGTGGACCAGCCGCCGGGTGAACGCCTGCCGGCCGAATGGAACATGTTCGGCTCGCACGCGGTGAAGTTCGTCCAGTTTCCGAAGGGCGAGATCTTCACCACGATCACGAGCGGCGCGCTCAGCCCCACCGAGCCGGTGACGTCCGATCCGCTGATCGGAGGTCCGGTCGTGCTCTCCGGCAACCGCACGACGGCCAAGCTGGTGGACACGAATCCGGCGTCGTTCTGGTCCAGTCAGGTGTACTGGGAGGAGATCGCCTTCGGCAGCGGCGACTGCGTCATCAGCGGCCCGAGACAGGTCCGGATGCACTCGCGATGGCTCAACCTCGGCCGGGTCTACAACGCCAATTCCGCGCTCACCCAGCCGGCGGCGAGCGTCGCCTGCTGCTTCCAGACCGCGATTCCGTTCGGTGACGTGAGCTGGCCGACCGTCACCTCACCTCTGGCGGAACAGCTGAAGACCGCGGCGTCGGCGGCGGTCGGGATCATGGTCCGCTTCACCGCTTACGTGAATGTCTATTTCGCGAACGGCAAGCTCAACGACTTTTTCCCGCGGCCGCGCACGTACAAAGATCTGGCCGCGGCGCTGCAGCGGGCCTGGGACGAATTCAACAACAACAACGGCAGCACGAAGGACTTCTTCTCCAACCCCTGCTACAGCCACATCGTCGGCACGCTCGGCGTCTGGAGCCTCAACGAAGTGGCCAGCGCGCCGGTGGGCCGCTATCTCCCGGCGAACCTCGCCGTATCGCCGCAGCAGGCCTGCCCGACGCCTCCCCCACCGCCCGCCCCGGCGCCCGGTACCTCGCATGGCGCAGCCGCGGCCGCAGCCGCTCCGGCGCCATCTCTCCCCTCCGCGACTCTCGGACCGATGATCGTGGAAGTCAACGACTCCGTCATCTCGCTCGACCTCGGCAGCACGATGCCGGAGTGCGGGCCGGTGGGCGAGTGGCCGTCGGATCTCGTGAAGGCGAATTTCGGCACGCTCGACTTCGGGGTGATGAATCCCACGTTCACCTCCGTCGCCGAGATCTCGTACGACCAGTACGCGCAGGCGGCCTACGAGGGCACGGCGGGCATCATCGACATCCCGTTTTCACAAACCAAGTTCGGCTCAGGGACCGGCACCGTGCTGGCCAGCGGTCCGCTCGCCGTTCAGATCCAGCCGCCATCAGGCGACCCGGTGACGGCCCTGGAGGAGCTGCAGTACAGCGCCCAGACCGACAGCCGCGGCATCTACCTGGACCAGAACGGGACGGCCGAATTCCCCGTCGCGGTCTACAACTTCGGCGCCATCAGCCCGAACACGAGCGTGCTCGTCGCCCAGTACGACCAGAGCCTGTCCGTCGTCCCGGCGGGGGCTACGCCTCTCGTCACCTTCACGAACGGACAGCAGTCGACGGTGTCCACCTCCAGCAAAACCTGCCCTTCCGGCCCTCCGACGAACGTCACGGTCGTCCAGTCCGATGAGACCGGCGTCGCAACCGTTGGCATCGCCGCGGCCAGTCCCGGCTTTGCCGTGCTGGCGTTCTATCCGTTCAGCGGCGACCCCCAGACTCCGGCGTGTGCCCTCCTCGGCCCATTGGCGCCGACCAGCGGCTCGATCACGTACGCGTATTACGCGACCGTGCGCGTGCTGCCGTTCGACGACGCCCTCCCGCAGCAATTCGTCGACCTCTGGAATTCGACTCACGACGCGACGCTGGCCTGGCAGTTCATCTACAACAACATCCTCTATCTGTACGACATGGTCTTCAGCGTCATGCTGGAGTTCGTGAACCTCGGCGACCAGCAGCAGGTCATCGCCAAGCGAAAGACCATCTGGACTCTCACGTCCGAGGAGTACGCGGCCGAAAACTCCGGCGCCATGCCGGTCACGCGCGACCTCTCGGCGGGCAAGCGCAAGACTCTGCATCTCTGGATCTACCTGGTCGCGAACCAGCAGAACGTGGAGAACTTCAGTGTGGACTCGATTCCGGAGGGTTGGGAGCCCTGAAGGCGGCGACCCACTGGGACGGTTGGAGCGGCGGGGGCGAATGAGAGTCGCCGCTTCGCCCCCGCGTCGAGTCGGGTCACAACCACTTCTTGCTCGGCACGCCGAGGAGGAAGCTGCCGCCCGGATCGATGTGCCGCTCGTCGAACTGGTCGCGCGTGTACACGATCCCGATCTGGGGATTCGGGACCTGGCTGTTGTACTGGTACATCGCCAGATGGATATCTTCGTTCCAGTGGCCCTCGCCGTTCTTGTCGACGGGGATGCCGAGGTAGCGGGGCTGGAGACTCGTGACGTCCTTGGTCTGGAACTGATCGGCGATTTTGACCGGCCCCGGCACGACGTTCGGGAACTTCGTCACCCGATAGCAGAGGAAGTGGGGCCCCCCTTTCGGCGGATCCGGCGGGGGCGGCTGGTGAACCTTGACCGCGGGGACGAGCAGCAGTTCGGGCGAGCCGAGCTGCCACAGTTCCTGCTGGGTGAACTGGTTGCTCACGAAGACGTCCTTCTGGAACGGAGGCGGATCGATGATCGTGTACGCGACCAGGTGGAGCCAGGCGTACTCCTTGTCCACCGGCTGACCATTCTTCTCCGCGGGGTTCCCGATCAGCATGATCGATTGCAGCTGGACACCCAGGTCGCCGAACTGCCCGCTGACCTTGGCGTCGATGACTTTGATCTGCTGGCCCGTTCTCCAGAAATGGAAATGACCGACATATCCATCTGCCATGACGGTTTCCCTCCTTGAGGAAGGAGTGCCGTTCGGAGGGGAGTTCCCTACCGCTTTGAAAGCGGCGGCGACGATGCCGCCGCACTCCAAACTACAAAACGCCGCGGAAGTAGTCGATGGTCCGCTGCAACCCTTGTTCGAGGGGCACGCGCGGCTCCCAGCCGAGGAGTTGTCTGGCCTTGGTGATGTCCGGGCGGCGGATCTTGGGTCGTCCTCGGGGAGGGGGCGGAACTCGATGGGGGCGCTGGTGCCGGTGAGGCGCTTGATCTCCTCGGCGAACTGGAGGACGGTCATCTCCGCGGGGTTGCCGATGTTGGTCGGGTTCACCTCGTCGGACAGGAGCAGGCGGTAGATGCCTTCGACGAGGTCGGAGACGTAGCAGAAGGAGCGGGTCTGGGAGCCGTCGCCGAAGACGGTGAGGGGGCGCTCAAGCAGGGCCTGGGAGATGAACGCGGGGACGACGGTTCCCCTGTCTATCCTTGCGGCGCGAAGCGACACGAGGATGGACGGAAGGCCCTACTCGACCAACGCCACCCCGGCATCCCGAAGCACCGAGAACGTCTCGAGGTCCATCCACGACGCGAGCACGGCGTGCCGCTCGCGCGGCGCGAACATCGCTCCCGTCCAGGTGCAGTCTTCGAACAGCGACTCGACCAGAGAGATCCTCTGGATCAGCGCCCGGTCGAACTTGCAGCGGCGGAAGGTGATCCGCTCGTGGGGCGGGGCCGCGATGCCCTCCGCAAGATAGGAGCCGAAGGTGATGGTTGCGCCGGAGAAGTCGCAGCCTTCGAACACCACCTCATCCATCATCCGCGGGCGGAAATAGGAGGCGGCGAAGATGCACGAGGTCAGCGACGACTCGATGAGGTCCGTGCCGACGAAAGAGCCTCGGGAGAAGTCGCACCCGGCCAGCTCCACCCGGGTCAGGTTTGCGTTGTCGAGGTCGATGCCCGTCGCATCGACACGCCTGCGCTTCGACTGCAGCCCCTCGAGATTCCGAAGCAACAGATCCCGGCTCGCGGCAACGAGTCCTGTCTCGCCGAATGTCTTCTGGAACTCGAGCAGCCGGCGCAGCGTGCCGACCGGCTCCACTTCCGCAAGAATGTCCTGCCGGTCCGGGATCTGCTGCAGCGCCTTGATCCGCAGGAGAAACGCGAGCACCGCCTGCGCGATTGCCCGCACGGCCAAGGTCTCGAACTTTTCCCGGGTCTCTTTCAGGGTCGCCGCTCCCGCCTCGAGCCGCGCCCACAGCGGCTTCGAGAACTCGTTCCAGTAGGAGTGAACGTTCTCCGCGTGCGCAAGGGCGTGGAAGAGCGCGCGGGCCTCCTCCGGAGTGCAGCGGCTGACCATGTCGGTGAGAAAGGAGACTTTCGCGGTGGTGAAGAGTTTTCCGGACAGCTCGTTCCAGGCCTTGGCGTCAAGAGCTCCACTGCGACGGGCGGGCTCGAGCAGATCCCAGGCGCGCTCGGCCACGAGATACTCACGGAACGATTGATGTGAGAACTCGATCAGCCGGCGATCGGGACCGTCCGCCGTGATCGGGCGAAACATGTGCGCCACGAGCAAGTTGTCGTCGACAGGGATGTCGTCGATCATCTCGCCGAACCGGCCGCGAAGGTAGGCGAGGATTCCTTTCCGGTCCGCCACTCCCGCCCCGCTCTGGAACATGTGCCAGGCGATCTCCTGCAGGATCTGCCGGTAATTCTCCGGGACGTAATGCTTCTGCTCGTCCGCCCGGTATCCGCCACGCACGGTCCAGCTGATGAACGTTCCGTAGATGTCGGCGCGGGTGTATTTCCGCCGGGCGAGCATCTCCGGCGCGGTCTCATAGATCCGCGCGATCATGAACAGCACGATCGGTGTCTGCGCGACCTCGACGAGATTCCGCTCCTCGAGGAACTCCCAGGAAAACTCGGCCGGCAGATCCGCCGCGCGGCGGTAATTCGAGCACCAGAGGCGGATGTGCTCATCCTCGAACGGGCGGATCTCGAGTTGGGGACAGCCGTCCGCGGGATGGCCGGCGCTGGTGAGATCCATGAAGAGGATCGGCCGGCTGGAGATCACCACCGCGATATCGCTGCGGAGGGCCATCGAGGCGAGGTCGCGGAAGCATTGATCGACCCATTTCGCGTCGTCGCGACCGGAGTAGAAGAGATTGAGCTCGTCGAATCCGTCGCAGATCAGACACCAGAGGAGCGCGTCGTCGGGATGCGGCGTGGCCAGATCGATCCCACGGGTCTCCTTGACGTGGCGCACGACCTCGTCGCGAAGCGAGCGAGCCCTGCCGGCAGCGAGAATGTCGCGCAGCGGAACGAGAATCGGGGTCACCGCGGAGGTCTCCGACGCACGCGCGGCGAAGGCCGTGAGAAGCGATGACTTCCCGGAGCCGAACGGGCCGAGGAGAATGAGCGGCTTTCGTGCGACGGCGCGGTCGCGCACGTTGCCGAGCCAGCGGAACAGCATGCCCATGCCTCCGCCGAAGCTGAGGACAGAGCGCTTCCGCTGCGGATCGGCGATGGACAGCGTTGTTTCCGGCTCGACGAACAGCTGGCCGAGGGAGACGTTGGTGTCGTGAAACAGATTGCGGCGAAGGGCATCGACGGCCTGATGACGCGCGATCGTCCCGCCGCTGCGCCGGCGCCTCGCCAGGAGCCGGCGAACTTCGGCCGTGCCGAGGAAATCGCCATCCGCCTCCAGGTCCTCCGCAAATGTTTCACTCATCAGCTCGAGCTGCAGGTCGCGGACATGCTGGAGCAGTTGGTCGAACTGCTTCGGTCTGCGCAGAGCCATCTGCGCCGCGAGACGCACGTACAGGCCGGCATAGATCTCGTGCGCGTCTCCACGTCCCTTGGCAAAGTGGAAGATGCAGTCCCCGGTCAGCTGCGACTTGCCGGGAGCGCCGACGTCCCAGATCACGCCAGGGGAAGACTTCAGGCCAAGAGCGTCGAGCCCGCGCACGCGGTCGTCGCCGTCGATGAAGTCGTAGACCCTGCCGCCCGCGCGGACATAGCGTGCGTTCGTCACAAAACGGAACGACGCGCCGTTGGAGCGCAGTTTGGCCGCGTTTTCGAGAAAGGACCGGATGGACTCGACGGCGATGAAGCTCTCGTGCTCCTTGCACTCCACGATCTCGAGCGCGTTTCCGTCCGCGCCCTCGAGGAGCGCATCCACGAAGATGTTGCCCTTCCCGTGGGGGACCGGCCATTCCACGCGGACGCGCGCGACCTCGGTTCCCTCGCTGCCAAGCGCGGCGCGGAGCAGCCGCCACAGCGCATAGCGGAGCTGATAGTCACGACCGGAGACCATGGCCCGAGTCATCGGGTGAATTCTAGAGGCGCCGGGCAGGATGCCCGGCGCGGGACAGGCGGGACGCCTGCCCTACAAGACGCCACGGAAGTAGTCGATGGTCCGCTGCAACCCCTGCTCGAGCGGCACCCGCGGCTCCCAACCCAGGAGCTGTCTGGCCTTGGTGATGTCCGGCCTCCGGATCTTGGGGTCGTCCTCGGGGAGGGGGCGGAACTCGATCGGGGCGCTGGTGCCGGTGAGGCGCTTGATCTCCTCGGCGAACTGGAGGACGGTCATCTCGGCGGGGTTGCCGATGTTGGTCGGGTTCACCTCGTCGGACAGGAGCAGGCGGTAGATGCCTTCGACGAGGTCGGAGACGTAGCAGAAGGAGCGGGTCTGGGAGCCGTCGCCGAAGACGGTGAGGGGCTCATTGCGCAGGGCCTGGGAGATGAACGCCGGGACGACGCGGCCGTCGCTGAGGCGCATCCGCTCGCCGTAGGTGTTGAAGATGCGCACGATGCGGGTCTCGATGCCGTGGAAGCGGTGGTAGGCCATGGTCATGGCCTCGGCGAAGCGCTTGGCCTCGTCGTACACGCCGCGCGGGCCGACGGGGTTCACGTTGCCCCAGTAGTCCTCTTTCTGCGGGTGCACGAGCGGGTCGCCGTAGACCTCGGACGTCGAGGCCAGGAGGTAGCGCGCCTTCTTGTCCTTGGCCACGCCGAGGGTCTTGTGCGTGCCGAGGGAGCCGACCTTGAGGGTCTGGATGGGCTTCTCCAGGTAGTCGATGGGGCTGGCCGGCGAGGCAAAGTGGAGGACGTAGTCGAGCGGGCCGTCGATGTGGATGTAGTGGGTCACGTCCTGCTTGATGAACGTGAAGCCGTCGCGGCCGAAGAGGTGCTTGATGTTGTCGGGTGAGCCGGTGATGAAGTTGTCCATGCAGACCACTTCGTGGCCGCGGGAGAGAAAGAGCTCGCAGAGATGGGAGCCGAGGAAGCCGGCGCCACCGGTGATCAGCGCGCGGGGCATGCGGATCCTCTCTTGGTGTCCCTTCTCCCCGCCGCGCGGGGAGAAGGTGGCGCGAAGCGCCGGATGAGGGGCCCCTCACCCGCCCCTTCGGGGCACCCTCTCCCCGCACGCGGGGAGAGGGGAAACGAGGTGACGGTGATCAGGGCGCGGGGCATCAGTGGGGCTTCCTCACGTCCTCGGCGCGCCCGACCGAGGTGTAGGCGAAGCCGAGGGCGCGCATGCGCTGGGGCTCGTAGACGTTGCGGAGGTCGATGAGCACGGGTTGGCGGAGGGCCTTTTTCACACGCTCGAAGTTGAGGGCGCGGAACTCGTTCCACTCGGTGGCCAGGACGAGGGCGTCCGCGCCGTCGGCGGTGTCGTAGGCGTCCTCGCAGTACTCGATGCCGTTGAAGATGGACCGGCAGTTGTCCATGGCCTGGGGGTCGTAGGCCTGGACGCGCGCGCCGCGCTCCTGCAGGCCCTTGATGATGGGGATGGTCGGCGAGTCGCGCATGTCGTCGGTCTCGGGCTTGAAGGCCAGGCCGAGGATGCCGATGGTCTTGCCGCCCACGTCGCCGCCGAGGGCCTCGACGATCTTGTCGATCATGCGCAGCTTCACGGCGTCGTTGACGCGCAGGACGGCCTCCATGATCTGGAACTCGTAGCCGTTGCGCCGGGAGATGTCGGCCATGGCCGAGGTGTCCTTGGGAAAGCAGGACCCGCCGAAGCCGGGGCCGGCCTGGAGGAACTTCGGGCCGATGCGGGAGTCGAGGCCCATGCCGATGGCCACGTCCTGCACGTTCGCGCCGACGCGCTCGCAGACTACGGCGATCTCGTTGATGAAGGTGATCTTCGTGGCCAAAAAGCCGTTGGCGGCGTACTTGATCAGCTCCGAGGACTCGACGTTGGTGACCACGAAGGGGATCTCCAGCGAGTGCAGCGGCGCGTAGATCTCCTTCATCATCTCCGCGGACTCGGCGTCGGAGGCGCCGATGACCACGCGGTCCGGCCTCATGAAGTCCTCGATGGCCGAGCCCTCGCGGAGGAACTCGGGGTTGGAGACGATGGAGGCCTTATGGCCGTTGCCGTAGGAGGCGATGATCTCCTCGATCATGCGGCCGGTGCCGATGGGGACGGTGGACTTGGTGATGATCAGCTTGGGGCCGTTCATCTCCCTGGCGATGGAGTGGGCGACGTCCTCGACGTAGCGCAGGTCGGCCGAGCCGTCGGGCTTGGGCGGCGTGCCGACGGCGATGAAGATGGCCCGCGCGGAGCGGATGGCCTCGGCGAGCCCGGTGGTGAAGCGGAGGCGCCCTTCGCTGACGTTCTTGCTGACCAGCTTGTCGAGGCCGGGCTCGTAGATGGGGATCTGCCCGCTGAGCAGGGCGTCGATCTTCCGAACGTCGACGTCCACACAGATGACGTCATTGCCGAAGTCGGCGAGGCCGGCGCCGGTCACCAGGCCGACGTAGCCCGTGCCGATTACAGCGATGTCCACAGGGTGAGCCTCCGGAGAGTGTCGTGTGGCGTTCGGGCACG
>JBIOTX010000094.1:0-13459 GCA_044866315.1 Thermoanaerobaculia bacterium
TCACGATTCCGCGATTGCCCGGAGCGAGGGGATGCTCGGCAGGAGGCAATACGCCGTCCCTCTCGTGGTCAGGAACTGCGGCAGGGTCACGCTGATCGCGCCGTTCGGCGTGGGGATGCGGAACGAACGGTCCGCGCCCTTCACCTCGCGGCTCGCCACGACCGCGTCCTGCTGGTTGAAGCCGGGGCTGAACAGGGGGCTGAAGCTGTTCGTGTTCATCCAGCGGCAGATCAGCTCGAACTGCGAGGCCAGCGCGCCGCAGAGGAACAATCCGATCAGGCCGCGGTCGGCGTCGGGATGGCCCGTGCCGGGGGGCGGACCGTAGGGCATGCCGCGCCGGATGAGGCGCGGCACGCGGAAGTCGGCCGGGGTGAGCGGCTCGTCGCGCGGGTTCGAAACGCGCACGTGCGCCGAGATCGGACAGCGCAGGCCCGACGCGTCCGGCGCGTACGAGAACTCGTTGGCGTCGCGCGTGGCCTTGTCCGGCTCCTCGGGCGAGATCTCGAGCGGCGAGCCGTCGCGCCAGCGGCCGATCAGTTTCGCCGCCAGCCATTCCCGCGCGCGCAGGTAGGGCAGGTCGACCTGCGGCGCGTTCTGGTCGAGGAACTTCTCGAACTCGGCGACGTCCTGGGAGATCACCCGGAAGGCGTTGTAGCAGCCGTCCCTGGCGAACCGGCCTGCCGGGTTGTCGCCGGTCGGGCCGACCGCGAACTTGGTGTCGTAGCCGATGACGAAGTTGTTGAGCGTGCCCGCGTCGAACGGCTGCCCCTCGATCGGCCAGCGCAGGTGCGGCTCGCTGATGCCGTCGCGATAGCCGAAGTGGATCTCGTCGTCGGGCAGCTGGACCTGCGTCAGCCTCGCTTTTCCGCCGGGCGTCATGAACAGCTCCACGACCCCCGCCGTCTTTGCGGCCTTGTCGACGAAGTCGACGATCTTCTTCATCGGTCCGGGGCCCAACGCGTACGTGTGCACGATGCAGTGCAGGTCGGCCTGGGCGAAGTTCTTCTCCCACCAGAGCGACGGATCGCTCTTGCCCTTGTCCACGAGCGCCCGCTGCGCGTCCTTGGATGTGGGGCCGAAAATGAAGGCGTCGGGAAAGCGGTCGAGATCTTCGGCCGTCAGCTTCCCGGTGGCCTTCAGACCCTCGAAGGTGAGGCCGATGTTGAGCATCATCTTCGGCTTGTTCTCGGGGCCGCCCCAGTCCTTGGCCGACTGCACTTGAGGCAGCAGCGCCCTCACGAACGCCGCTGCCGCGCGCGGCTCGGGAAACCGGAAGAGCATGTGCGTCGAGTACGGATGGGTGTACCCGCGCTTGATCAGGCCCTGCAGGTTTTCGTCTGCAGGCGGTCCGGCCGGCGTGCTCATGACGCCGGCGGAAACGCCGCCTTGATCTGCTTCACCGTCTGGTCGTAAGCCTGGTAGAGCTGGTCGGAATCGTCGCTGAGGTTGTTCCTGGTGATGAACTTCTCGAAGGCCGGCAGATCATCGACCGGTCCGGGCGTGTTCAGGGCCATCATCGCCAGCCCCTGGAAGGCCGCGCGTGTGCTCTCGTGCTCCCAGAACCATCCGAGGTAGTCGGTCATCGACTCGTCGAACGTCGTGACGAGCATCAGCCCCAGCCACTTCGGCTTGTTCGGGTCGTCCGGTTTTCGCAGATGTTCGGGGTAGGGGATGAGGACGACGCGGGCGTAGTGGACGATCTGAGACGCGTTCAGTCCCTTTCCGACGGCGTCGACCAGACCGTCCCTCAGCTTCTCCGCAAGTCCCTGGGTGATCGGGTCGGTCTTGATGAGGACGTACAGCGATAGCGGGCTCGCCATGGGAAGCACCTCCTTGATTCTCTCTCTCTCTCGACGTCTAGGTAGGGGGGTGGACGTCACTGTGGTAGACGCTATACGGTACGGCGCTGTGACACGCTTGCTCGCCGTTCTCTTCCTCACTTTCGCCGTCGCCACCGCCTCCGCCCAGACCCCGCCGCCGACTCCTCCGACCGACAAGAAGGCCGATCCGAAGAAGCCGGAGAAGGCCGAGCAGGAACCGCGGCCGGTGTCGCAGGAGCTGCAGAAGAAGGAGTCGCAGCAGAAGGACGCGCCGCCCGCTCCTGCTCCGGCGCCCGGGACGCAGCCGGCGGCCGCCGTCGCGCCGGCGACCGAGCCGGAGAAGAAGGACGAGAAGAAGTGGGACGTCATGAATCCGCCGGGACCGGCGTATGACGTCGACCTCGATGTGACCACGGGCACGTGGATGAGTCTCGACGTCAGCCCCGACGGCAAGGAGATCGCCTTCGACCTCCTCGGCGACCTGTACGTCATGCCCATCGGCGGCGGCGAGGCCAAGGCGCTCACCACTGGCGTCGCCTGGGACATGCAGCCGCGCTACTCGCCGAACGGGAAGTGGATCGCCTTCACCTCCGACCGCAGCGGCGGCGACAACATCTGGTACATGAACCGCGACGGCTCGGATCCGAAGCAGGTCACCAAGGAGACCTTCCGCCTGCTCAACGAGCCGGCCTGGTCGCCGGACAGCGAGTTCCTCGTCGCCCGCAAGCACTTCACCTCCGAGCGGTCTCTCGGAGCTGGAGAAATGTGGCTCTATCACCGCACCGGCGGCGACGGCCTGCAGCTGACCAAGAAGCGCACCGACCAGAAGGACACCGGCGAGCCGGTGTTCTCGCCCGACGGCCGCTACCTCTACTTCAGCGACGACGTCACGCCCGGCGCGATCTTCGAGTACAACAAGGACCCCAACGGCCAGATCTATGTCATCCAGCGCCTCGACCGCGAGAGCGGCGAGATCGAGCGCTACGTGATCGGCCCGGGCGGGTCGGTGCGCCCGACGCCGTCACCGGACGGCAAGTCGCTCGCGTTCATCCGGCGCGTCCGCTACAAGACCACCCTCTTCGTGCGCGATCTCGAGTCCGGCCGCGAGACGCCGCTCTTCGACGGCCTCGACCGGGACATGCAGGAGACCTGGGCCGTCCACGGACTCTATCCGACCCTTAGCTGGACGCCCGACTCGAAGTCGATCGTCTTCTGGGCCGCCGGGAAGATCCACCGCATCGACGCGGCCTCGAAGCAGGTCGCGAACATCCCCTTCCACGTGAAGGCCACGCGGCGCGTGCAGGAGGCGGTGCGCTTCCCGGTCAAGGTCGCGCCCGAGCAGTTCGACGTGAAGATGCTGCGCTGGGTGGAAGTCTCGCCGCGCGGCAATCAGGTCGCCTACTCCGCCCTCGGCCACCTCTACGTCCGCGACCTGCCGAGCGGTACGCCGCGGCGGCTCACCCGCCAGACCGATCACTTCGAGTTCTATCCCTCGTGGTCGCGCGACGGGAAGTCGATCGTGTACGTGACCTGGAACGACGAGACCCACGGCTCGATCCGCGTCGCGCCGGCGACGGGCGGGGAAGGACGCGCCGTGACCTCGGAGCCCGGCCACTACATCGAGCCCGCGTTCTCCCCGGACGGCTCGAAGATCGCCTACCGCACCACGCGCGACGGCTTCCTCACCTCCGCGCTCTGGTCGAACGAGCCGGCGATCTACGTCATCCCGGCCGCGGGCGGCAAGCCCGTGCGCGTGTCGAAGCGCGGCGCGCTGCCGCAGTTCGGCGCGTCCAACGACCGGATCTTCTTCATGACCTTCGAGGACGAAGGCAAGCGCGCCCTGCGCTCGGTGGACATCGACGGCGGCGACGAGCGCGAGCACGTGGTCTCCGCATTCGCCACCGACTTCGCGATCTCCCCGGACGAGAAGTGGCTGGCCTGGACGGAGAACTTCGACGCCCACGTCACGCCGTTCGTCCGCACCGGCAAGTCCGTCGAGATCGGGCCGAAGATGTCCTCCGTTCCCGTGGCCACGGTGACGCGCGACGCCGGCGAGTACCTGCATTGGTCCGGGGACGCCAAGCGGCTGTACTGGTCGCTGGGGCCCGAGCTGTTCCAGAAAGATCTGATCGATGCCTTTGCGTGGCTCAACCCGGTGTCATCCCGAGCGGAGTCGAGGGACCTGGGCGGGAGGGGCACGCAGACCGCGCCACCCGCACCACCAGATCCCTCGACTAACGCTCGGGATGACAAAGAGGCGCCGGAGAAGGGCACGCCGATCGGCTTCTCCCACGCCTACGACGTCCCGAGCGGCAAGCTCGCCCTCACCGGCGCGCGGGTCATCACCATGCGTGGCGATGAGGTGATCGAGAACGGGACAGTGGTCATCGACCGCAACCGCATCGTCGCCGTCGGCGCGAACGTCAGCGTGCCGTCCGACGCGAAGGTGATCGACGCGCGCGGCAAGACCATCATGCCCGGCATCATCGACGTGCACTGGCACGGCGGCATGGGCTCGGATCAGATCATCCCGCAGCAGAGCTGGGTCAACTACGCCTCGCTCGCCTTCGGCGTGACCACCATTCACGATCCCTCGAACGACACGGCCGAGATCTTTACCTCCAGCGAGATGGCCCGGGCGGGACTCATCGTCGCCCCGCGCATCTTCTCCACGGGCACGATCCTCTACGGCGCGAAGGCGCCGTTCAAGGCCGACATCAATTCCCTCGACGACGCTCTCGCGCACCTCAGGCGGATGAAGGCCGCCGGCGCGTTCAGCGTGAAGAGCTACAACCAGCCGCGGCGCGACCAGCGCCAGCAGGTCATCGAGGCCGCGCGGCAGACGGGGATGATGGTCGTCCCCGAGGGCGGGTCGCTGTTCCAGCACAACATGACCATGATCATCGACGGCCACACCGGCGTCGAGCACTCGATCCCCGTGGCGAAGGTCTACGACGACGTGCTGCAGCTCTGGTCGAAGTCGCGGACCGGGTACACGCCGACGCTCGTGGTCGGCTACGGCGGCAACTGGGGCGAGGTCTACTGGTATCAGAAGACGAACGTCTGGGCCGACGAGCGCCTGCAGACCTTCGTGCCGCGGCGCATCCTCAACGCCCGCTCCCGCCGCCGGGTCATGTCCCCCGACGACGAGTTCAATCACTTCAATAACGCCGCGATCACCAAGCAGCTGATCGACCGCGGAGTGAGCATCCAGCTGGGCGCGCACGGCCAGCGCGAGGGTCTGGCCGCGCACTGGGAGATCTGGATGTTCCAGCAGGGCGGGATGACCCCGCACGAGGCTCTCCGCGCCGCCACTCTCTCCGGCGCCCGCTACCTCGGCATGGACGCCGACATCGGCTCGCTCGAGCCCGGCAAGCTCGCCGACCTGATCGTGCTCGACGCCAACCCGCTCGAGAACATCCGCAACACCCACTCCGTGCGCTACACGGTCGTGAACGGCCGGATCTTCGACGCCGCGGCGATGAACGAGATCGGCAACCATCCGCGGACGCGGAAGGCCTTCTTCTTCCAGCAGCCCGGCAACGAGACCTGGGGCGCGGCTGCCGCCGAGGCCATCGCGCACGACGGGGACTGACTACCAGTACGAGGTGGTCACGGTGCAATCGCCCGTGACCACCGCCTGACAGGCCATCCGCTCGTCCTCGGCGAATCCGCGCGCGCTGCCGAACCGTAGCTCCACCGAGGTCGGGGCGCTGAGGTTTCCGGCCCCGGAGAGGACGCGCAAGCGGCAGCGCGCGCAAACGCCGACACCGCCACAGGAGTTTCCCAGGGGAGCGCCGGCGCGGCGGGCGACGTCGAGAACGGTCTCGTTCGCCTTGGCTGCGGCGGTCAGGCCGAGGGGGACGAATGTCACGACCTTTGACTCGGCGTTCACCGGGATCTCACATCCGCGGACAAAACTTTCGCCCGTGGCCAGCGTCTATTACAGCATGAGAACGCAACGTGTGGAGGGCAGTGAGATGACCAAGAAGATGGACGAGACCCGCATCGCAGAGCTCATCACGAGCGTGCTTCCGGCGGGCGTCGCACGTGCGTGCTCACCCGAGAGGGAGACGATCCGTTACACCGTGCGCGCCGAGGGGCTGAAACTGCGCACCATCGTCTTCAACCGGAAATCGCTGCGGCGTCTCGTCGACGACCCCGCCTCGGCGGTCAAGATCGAGTACCTGCAGCGCGACCTTCTGGACAGCGCCGCCCGCCGGAGCGAGTTCCGCTACCCGCGGCTGTCGCGGCTCTTCGCGATGCCGGCGGTGCGGCGGCCGTTCGGATTCAGTCTCCCGATCGCCTCGGTGGTCTGACGAAACGTCGGTAGGATACTTGCTTTTCCGTCGAATCGACGCCATATTGTGTGAATGGCTGTCGATCTGGACGAACTGGACCTGAGGATCGTCGACCTGCTCCTGCGCGACGCGCGGACGCCGGCGGCCCAGATCGCCGAGCAGATCGGGCTCTCCCGCCCGGCCGTGGCCGACCGCCTGGACAAGCTCGAGCGTCAGGGAGTGATCCGCGGGACCACGGCCGTGGTCGACCCGACCACGGTCGGCAAGAACATCACCGCGTTCATCGCCGCGCGCGGCGCGACCATGAACGCCGCGGGGTGGAAGAAGTTCCGCGAGGTGATGGCGCGCGAGGAAGTGCTCGAGGCCCACACCGTCGCCGGCGACGACTGCTTCCTGCTCAAGGTCCGCGCGGACTCCATCGGCGGCCTGAACACGCTCGTGCAGCAGCTCTCCGTCGCCCCGATGTCTTTGGCGACGCGGACGACCATCGTCATGGAGACCCACTGCGAGAAGATCGGCGGCATCGACATCGCCAAGAAGGAAGCGGCGTCATGAAGCACGAGAAAGGTCTCGCCTACGCCGCCTTCGCCACCGTCTGCATCGTCTGGGGAACGACCTATCTCGCGATCCGCATCGCCCTGGACACCATTCCGCCGCTGCTCCTCACCGGCTCGCGCTTCGTCACCGCCGGCCTGATCATGCTCCTCGTGG
Source organism: Thermoanaerobaculia bacterium (assembly GCA_044866315.1). Taxonomy (GTDB): domain Bacteria; phylum Acidobacteriota; class Thermoanaerobaculia; order Gp7-AA8; family Gp7-AA8; genus QHVT01. The sequence continues at coordinate 6,833 of JBIOTX010000094.1, forward strand.
CGAAGCTGCGCGGCGAGGCCCTTCCCCGCGACGCCCGCACCCTCGGCAACCTCGCTCTCATCGGCTTCCTCATGGTCGGCGTCGGCAACCTGGCCGTAGTCTGGGCCGAGCTGTACGTGCCGAGTGGCCTGGCCGCGCTCCTCGTCGCCACCGCCCCGTTCTGGATGGCCATCATCGAGGCCTTCCGCAGCGGCGGCGAGCGCGTCGACCTCCGCAGCGGCATCGGCATGTTCATCGGCTTCGCCGGCGTGGCCCTGCTCGTCACCCCCAAGGGCTCCGGTGTCCCCTGGAGCCTCGGCTTCCTCCTCGGCGCGCTGGCCATTCAGATCGGCGGCATGTGCTGGCAGCTCGGCTCCGCCCACGGCAAATACAACCTCCGCCACGTCCCGCTCATGGCCAGCTCCGCCCTGCAGATGCTCTTCGGCGGCGTGATCGTGACCGTGGTCGGCCTGGCCATCGGCGAAGCCCCGCGCTTCGCCCTCACCCCGCGCACCTTCGCCGCGCTGGCCTACCTGACCGTCTTCGGCTCGATCATCGCCTACAGCGCCTACGTCTTCGCCCTGGCGCACATGCGCACCACCCACAGCTCGCTCTACGCGTACGTGAACCCGGTCGTGGCCGTGTTCCTCGGCTGGCTGATCCTCAATGAGCCGCTGACGTGGCTCTCGATCGTGGCCATGGTGATCATCCTGGCGGGCGTGGCCCTGGTGCAGACCTCGGGATGGAAGAAGGCTGCGGCGGCGCCGGCTGCGGAACCGGTGAAGAAAGCGGCGTAGACAAACACGGAACACGAAACAGGGAACACGGAACGAAGCCAGTTCGCCGTTCCGTGTTCCGTGTTCCGTGTTCTACGTTCGTCTCACCCGTCCCTCTGGATCTCCTCCACGATCGCCCGAATCTTCTCCTCCGCCTCCGCGTTCGCCAGCTGACACGTGCCCGCGCCGCGGTGGCCGCCGCCGCCGTAGCGGTCCATGAGCTTGCCGACGTCGGTGCCGGAGGTGCGGTTGAAGATGCTGTGGCCGACGGCGCAGACGGTGAACTCGCCCTTGCGGCCGTCGAAGATCCGCACCTGGATGTTGGCCTCGGGGAACATCGTGTAGACGAGGAAGCGGTTGCCGGCCGGGACCTGGTCGACGCCGCGGAGGTCGGTGAGGATCACGTTCCCGTCGACCGTGGACCGCTCGCGCATCAGCTTCTCGAACGCCGTCTGCTGCTCGAAGTAGCGGTCGATGCGCTCCTTCACGTCCGGGTCGGCGAGCACGGCGTCGGGATCGTCCGGGTGCTGCCCGATCAGGTCGATCATCTTCGCCATCAGCTCCCGGTTGCTGATGCGGTAGCCGTGGTGGTAGGCGAGGCCGGTGCGCGGGTCCATGACGTACGACAAGAGGATCCAGCCGCGCGGGTGGGTCACGTCCTCCATCGTCAGCTGCGCGGAGTCGGACTTGTCGACCGACTCGAGCAGCTTCTCGTAGCGCTGCAGCTTCTCGCCCTCGCCGTTCTCGGCGTAGTAGCGGTAGACCACCCGGGCGGCCGAGGGGGCGATCTCGAAGCGGCCGCGATAGGTGGCCGTGTCCTCCATGCGCGCGATCTCGCTGGAGTGATGGTCGAACCAGAGGCCCACACCGAGCTGGTAGGGGAGGTTGGTGAGGATGTCCTTCGCCCCGATGGCGATCTTGCCGTCCTGGACGTCTTTCGGGTGGACGAACTCCACGCTGTCGATCGGCTCGACCTGGTGGAGCAGGACGGCGCAGGCGAGCCCGTCGAAGTCGGAACGGGTAATGAGGCGCATGGCTGAAACTCCTGACGAAGTTTCGGCATTCTTATCATGGATGAAACGCGCATCGCTCCTGCTCCTCCTCGGCATCGCCGTCGCCGCCCTTTTCGCCATGGATCGCAAGGTCTCCGCTCCGCCACAGCTCGGCACGAGCCCGGTCGTCGTCGAGCTCTTCACGTCCCAGGGCTGCTCCAGCTGCCCGCCCGCGGACGAGCTGCTCCGGCGCATCGCCCGCGAGGCGTCGCTGCGCGGCAAGGTCCTCCCCCTTTCCTTCCACGTCGACTACTGGAACTCCCTCGGCTGGCGCGATCCGTTTTCCTCGCGGGAGTGGTCGGAGCGCCAGGGCGAGTACGTGCGGGCGATGAAGCTGAACAGTGCCTACACGCCGCAGATCGTGGTCAACGGCAGCCGGCAGATGGTCGGCTCCAGCTCCGGCGCCGTCTATGACGCGATCGAGGAGGCGTCGCGCCGCAAGCCGCAGGGAAGCGTGTCCCTGCGCCGCGACCGCGTCGACGTGGTCGTGCGGGCGCAGGCCGAGAAGGCGAACGCCGACGTGATCGTCGTTGTCTTCGAGGACGGCGCCACGACGAAGGTGGAGCGCGGCGAGAACGCCGGACGGACGATCGCCAACGACCACATCGTGCGCAGGCTCCTGCGCGTGGGCACGCTGCAAGGCAGCGGCGCGCTCGAAGAGCGCGTCGCGTTGCCGCTCGGACCGCGCATGGGCGCGGTGGCGTTCCTGCAGGATCGGGCCACGAAGCGCATTTGGAGTGCGGCAGCGTTGCTGCCGCTTTCCGAAACTACGGCCGCATCACCACTTTGATGCAGTCATCCTGCTTGTCCCGGAACGTCCGGTACATCTCCGGTGCGTCCTCCAGCGACACGCGGTGGGTGATGAGGAACGACGGGTCGATGTCGCCGCGCTGGATGCGCTCGAGGAGCGGGCGCGTGTAGTTCTGCACGTGGGTCTGACCCATCTTCAGCGTGAGGCCCTTGCCGAAGGCGGTGCCGAACGGCACTTTGTCGATGAAGCCGGCGTACACGCCCGGGATCGAGACCGTCCCGCCTTTGCGGCAGCAATGGATCGCCTGGCGCAGGACGTGGGCGCGGTCGAGGGTGAGCTTCATGGCCTGCTTCACCCGATCGGCCATGGCGTAGAAGAACGTGCTGTGGGCCTCCATGCCAACGGCGTCGATGCAGGCGTCGGGGCCGCGCCCGCCGGTCATCTCCTTGAGGGTGTCGAAGACGTCGTCGTCGTCGCCGTAGTCGATGATCTCGGTCTTCCCGTCGCTGCGGGCGAGCTCGAGGCGCTCGCGGAAGCGGTCGATGGCGATGACGCGCGCGGCGCCGAGGAGCCACGCGCTGCGGATGGCGAAGAGGCCGACCGGGCCGCAGCCCCAGACGGCGATGGTGTCGCCCGGCTTGATGTTGCAGTTCTCCGCGGCCATCCAGCCGGTGGGGAAGATGTCGGTGAGGAAGAGCACCTTCTCGTCCGGGAGGCCGTCGGGGATCTTCAGCGGCGAGACGTCGGCGAACGGCACGCGCACGTACTGGGCCTGCCCGCCCGAGTAGCCGCCGTACATGTGCGAATACCCGTAGAGACCCGCGCCGGCGTAGCCCATGAGGGCCTCCAGCATCCAGGCATTCGGGTTCGTGTTGTCGCACAGCGACCACTGCTTCTGCTGGCAGAAGAAGCAGTGACCGCAGGCGATCGGGAACGGCACGATCACGCGGTCGCCGACCTGGAGGTTCTTCACGTCCGCGCCGACTTCGACCACCTCGCCCATGAACTCGTGGCCGAGGATGTCGCCGCGCATCATCGTCGGCACGTAGCCGTCGTACAGATGCAGGTCCGAGCCGCAGATGGCCGTGAGCGTCACGCGCACGATGGCGTCGTGCGGATTGATGATCTCCGGCTCGGGCATGTCCTCGACGCGCACCTCTCCCTTGCCCCACCAGCAGACAGCTCTCATGGCTCTACCTTCTCCTCGCGGTGGCGATCTCGCCGGTCTCGACGAGCATCTTCAGACGGCGCAGGTCTTCCTGGACGTTCATGGCCGGGTCTTCGCCGAGGATCTTCGACACCGCCGCGCCGACCACGCCCGCGGGCGGGTCGTAGCGCAGCACGACTTTCACCTCCGTGCCCCGCCCGCCCGTCGCCGGCGTGAAGTGCACCGAGCCGGCGTTGTCGACCTTGCTGTCATCGACCGAGCGCCAGCCGATCAGCTCGTTCGGGATCTCATTGATGATCTCCGCCTCCCAGTCCACGGTCGAGCCGGCCGGACCCTTGGCCCACCAGTGCGAGCGCTTCTCGTCGTGCACCTCGACCTTCTCCAGGTTGGCCATGAAGCGCGGGAGGTTCTCGAAGTTGCGCCAGAACCGGTACAGCTCCTCGGGCGACGCATTGATGGTCACCGCCTTCTCGACGCGCACGCCGCGCCCGTACGGCACGCTCACCTGCCGCCCGTTCTCCTCGGCGCTGGAGATGCCGAGGGCCTCGTAGACCATGCAGTGCCCGGTCGCGCCGCGCCAGACCAGCATCCCTCCGACGCCGGACAGGACCAGGCCGGGCAGCGACCGCATCTTCAGTCCATAGGCCGCCAGCGCGCTGCCGGCGATCACCGAGATCCAACGCTCCGGATCGTTGACGTTCTTCTCTTCTGCTCTGCTCAGAATGTTGTCCATAACACCGGTTTTGCGGCGCATGAAACGTGCCTGCGAGCGATAATCCCGGGCCATGCCGGCCACCGCTCCCCCGCCCGTCCGCCCGGTCACGCTCGACGACATCCGCGCCGCGCGCGAGCGCATCCGCGGCGTCATCACCCGCACGCCGCTCATCCGCCTGCGCCACGACGTCGCCGGCGCGCCGGAGATCTGGCTCAAGCTCGAGAACCTGCAGCCGATCAACGCCTTCAAGCTGCGCGGCGCGGCGAACGCCGTGTCGTTGCTCCCGCCCGAGGCCCGGGCCAAAGGCGTCTGGACCATCAGCGCCGGCAACGCCGGGCAGGGCGTGGCCTACGCCGCGCGCGAGGCGGGTATCCCCTGCACGGTGCTCGTGATCGAGACCGCCCCGGAGACGAAGATCGAGCGCATGCGCGCCCTCGGCGCGACGCTGGTCAAGGCCCCGTTCGACGCCTGCTGGCAGGCCATGGACGACCGGGCCTTCCCCGGCATCGAGGGAACGTTCGTCCATCCGTTCGACGACCACGACTTCATCGCCGGCAACGCCTCCGTCGGCCTGGAGATCCTCGAGGACTTGCCGCACGTGAAAACCGTGATCGCCGCGATCGGCGGCGGCGGGCTCATCTCCGGCATCGGCAGCGCCATCCGAGCCCTCGCCCCGCACGTGCGCGTCCTCGGCGCGGAGCCGGAGACCGCGGCGCCCGGCGCAACCTCGTTCGCCGCCGGATCGCCGCAGGTCTTCGAGAACTGGCAGGCCTCGTTCGTCGACGGCGCGGGCGGGAAGAGCATCTTCCCGCGCATGTGGGAGCGCCTCAAAGACGTGGTGGACGGCTCGGTGGTGGTCACGCTCGATGAGGTGAAGAACGCCATGCGGCTCGTGGCCTCGAAGGCGCGCGTGATCGCCGAGGGGGCGGGGGCGCTGGGTGTGGCCGCGGCGCTGAAGGAGACCGAGGGGCCGGTGGTCAGTGTCATTTCCGGCGGGAACATCGATCTGAAGAAGTTCTGCGAGATCATTTCCGGATCGTGATCCGCTTCCTCCTCGCGATCCTGGCGATGCTGGGCAGCGACCCGCTGCGCGAAACGACCGGCGCCGCGCCGGGATACGTCGACGACAGCGCCTGCGCGAAGTGTCACCCGGCCCTCGCCGCGAGCTATAGCCAAGTGGCGATGTCGAAGGCCTTCTATCGCCCGCGCGCGGACCGATTCATCGAAGACTTCGACGCGCCGCCTTACTACCACGCCAAGTCCGATCAGTACTTCGAGATGCGCCGCGTCGGCGACCGCCTCGTCTTCCGCCGCTACAAGCTCACCGCGGACGGCGCGCCCATCCACGTCTTCGAAACGAACGTCGACTGGATCCTCGGCTCCGGCAATCACGCCCGCACCTACATCTACCGCACGCCTGGCGGCGAGCTGTTTCAGCTGCCGATCTCCTGGTACACGGCCACGCGCGAGTGGCGCATGGCGCCGGGCTACGACCGCGCGGACCACGACGGCGCGACGCGCCGCGTGCGCCACGAGTGCATGTACTGCCACAACGCCTATCCCGACAACGTGCCGGCGGACGGTCAGTCGTACTGGCGCTCGCAATGGTTCCCGCCGGAGCTCCCCGAGGGCCTCGGCTGCCAGCGCTGCCACGGCCCGGGCGGGAATCACATCCGCGCGGCGATCGACGGCGACGCCATCGAGAACACCATCTTCCGGCCGAAGAACACCGAGGTCTGCTACGGATGCCACATGCAGCCGGCCGTGGGCATGCCCGCGGCGCGGATCTTCGGCCGCGACATCTACTCCTTCCGGCCCGGACAGAAGGTGCACGAATACGCGCCGCCGCTCGACATCGTCGAGCGCGACCGGCCGCACGGCGCGCGCTTCGAGATCAACCACCATCCCTATCGCCTCGAGCAGAGCGCGTGCTTCCAAAAGAGCGAGGGAAAGCTCTCCTGCCTGACCTGCCACGACCCGCACCGCAAGGTGCCCGTTACCGAGCGCGCCGCGCACTATCGCGCGAAGTGCCTGTCATGCCACGAGAAGCCGCACACCATCACCGGCGACTGCGTCGCCTGCCACATGCCCAGCCGGCGCACCGAGGATGTCGTGCACGTGGTCATGACCGACCACTTCATCCGCCGCACGCCCGGCGGACCGGAGCTGCTCGCACCGCGGGACGA
>JBIOTX010000095.1:0-7291 GCA_044866315.1 Thermoanaerobaculia bacterium
CAGATCAAGATGGGCCAGTGGAAAGCTCCATTTGGTCTGGAGCCCCTCTTCTTCATTCTTCCCTCTTCATTCGAACCTCTTCATTCTCCGGCCCCTCACCCGGGCCCTTCGCTGCGCTCAGGGCCCACCCTCTCCCCGCAAGCGGGGGCGAGGGGTAACGATCAGCCCGTATAATCGCGCCGTGCGCCGTCCGCTAACGCTGCTCGCCGTTCTTCTGCTGGCGGTGTCGTGTCACCGCGAGCCCCGCACCACCGACCACCCCCCTCCGCCGGTCGACGACCGGCCGCAGGACGGCGGCACGCTCGTCCGCCGGCTGGAGACGGACATCGCCACGCTCAACCCGATCGTCGGGAACAGCCGCTACGAGCGCTACATCAATCAGTACCTCTTCACGCCCCTGGTCTACTACGACCGCAACCTGGAGGTCGTCCCCGGCCTGGCCGACTCGTGGGAGATCTCCGACGACGGGAAGCTGTACACCTTCAAGCTCAATAAGAAGGCCACCTTCTCCGACGGCACGCCCGTGCGCGCCTCGGACGTCGTATTCTCCCTGGCCAAGATCGTCGATCCGAAGTCGGAGGCCATCCAGTACGCCGGCAACTTCGAGCTCCTCGACCTCTCCCGCACCCGCGCCGTCGACGATCACACCGTCGAGGTGGCGTTCCGGGAGGCCCTGGCCTCGCAGATGATCCGCTTCAACGACGTCCAGGTCGTCCCGCAGCACATCTACGGGAAGGGCAACTTCAAGACCGACTATGACAAGACCGCCGTCGGCAGCGGGCCGTACAAGCTGGTGCGCTGGGAGTCGGGCCGCGAGGTCGTGATCGAGCGCCGCACCGACTACTGGGGCGAGCGCCCCCACCTCCAGACCATCGTCTTCAAGGTCATCAACGATCACGGGACGGCCTGGAACGCCCTGAAGCGCGGGGATATCGACGAGACGCCGCTCACCTCGGACACCTGGAAGCGCGAGCAGAACAACCCGGCCTACAAGAACATCGCCTTCCATCGCTTCTACTCGCGCAACTACAACTATCTGGCCTGGAACAACCGCGATCCGCTCCTCTCCGACAAGCGCCTCCGCCGCGCGCTGTCGATGTCCATTCCCGTCGACGTCGTGATCCAGGACCTCTACCACGGCACGGCCCGGGCGATGTCCGGTCCGTTCACGCCCGACGAGTGGGCCTACAACCCGCGCGTGCCGGTCATCCGCTACGACCCGGAGGGGGCCAAGCAGATCCTGGCCTCCCTCGGCTGGAAGGACGCCAACGGCGACGGAATCCTGGAGAAAGGCAAGCGCCCGCTGGAGATCGAGATGGTGGTCATGACCGGCAGCGCCACCAGCCAGCAGCTCTCCCAGATGATCCAGGCGGACCTGAAGAAGGTCGGCGTGGACATGGAGATCGTGCAGCTCGACGGCTCGATGGCCATCCCGCGCATTCTCGAGGGCAACTACCAGGCCGCGTATCTGTCGTGGGACCTCGATCCCGATCCCGACCCGTACAACATCTTCCACTCCGCCCAGACCCCGCCGCGCGGACAGAACTTCATCTTCTACAACAACCCCGAGCTCGACCGGCTGCTGGAGGCGGGGCGGCGGGAGATGGATCAGGACAAGCGGAAAGAGATCTTCCAGCGCATGCACGAGGTGCTCGCCGAGGACCAGCCGTACACGTGGCTCTTCCAGTCCTCGGCGAAGTGGGGGATCAACAAGCGCGTCAAAGGCGTCGAGATCAGCCCCGACCAGGGCCTCTTCCTCTGGTACCCGGGCGAGTTCTCCTGGTGGATCCCCGCGGATCAACGGACGCACGATCGCCGATGACATGACCTCCTACGTCATCCGGCGACTCTTCTACGCGCTGCTGACGTTCTTCGGCATCACCGTCGCGACCTTCACCCTGGTCCACAGCGTTCCCGGCGACCCGATCGCCTTCTTCATCGGCCGGGCCGGTATCGGCAACATCCCGCCGGAGGTGTTGGGCCAGATCCGTCACGAGTACCACCTCGACCAGCCGCTGCCGAAGCAGTACCTCTACTGGCTGGGCAACGCGGCGAGGCTCGACTTCGGCCGCTCCATCGCCGCGCGCCGTCCGGTCCGGGAGCTGATCTTCGAGAAGCTTCCGAACACGGTCCAGCTCAACGTCGTTGCCTTCCTCCTCGCCGGAGTGATCGGCATCCCCATCGGCCTCTGGAGCGCCACCCGCGCCGGGCGGAAGAGCGAGCGCGCCTCGGCGGTGCTCTTCTTCCTCCTCTACTCGCTCCCGAGCTTCTGGGTGGCCCTGCTGCTGATGCAGTTCTTCTCCGTGCGCCTCGGCATATTGCCGCTCTTGGGCATGCACTCCGATGAGTACCCGTACCTCAGCCCGCTCGGCCAGTTCCTCGACCGCCTGCGCCATCTGGTCCTTCCGGTGATCACCCTCACGTACGCGATGCTGGCGATCTTCGCCCGCTTCTCCAAGTCGGCGCTGACGGAGGTGATCCGCCAGGACTTCATCACCGCGGCGCGGGCGCGGGGGGCAGGGGAGGGGCGGGTGCTGTGGCGCCACGCCATGCGCAACGCCCTGATCCCGCTGATCACCCTGGTCGGCGTGAACGTGCCGCTGCTGCTCTCGGGGAGCGTCATCGTCGAGCAGATCTTCCAGTGGCCGGGCATCGGCCTGCTCTACTACGACGCCATCCTCACCCGCGACTACCCGATCGTGATGGGGCTGACGGTGATGACGGCGGTGATCACGCTGCTCGTGAGCGTCGTCGCCGACATCCTCTACGCCGTCGCCGACCCGCGCGTGCGCCTGGGGGAGAAAACGTGAGCGCGCCGGCCGAGTCGTTCTGGCGGATGACCTGGACGCGCTACCGGCGCAGCAAGCTGGCCACGTTCGCCCTGGTCTACGTCGGCCTGATCACCGTCGCGGCGCTGATCGCGCCGCTCCTGCCGCTCTTCCCGGACGACATCGACGTCCGCATCCGCCTCCGCCCACCCATGACCGGCCATCCGCTGGGCACGGACGACGTCGGCCGGGACATCCTGGCCCGGATGATCTACGGCGCGCGCGTGTCGCTGGCCGTCGGCTTCACCGCCACCGCCATCGCCGTCGTGATCGGCTCCTTCCTCGGCGCCATCGCCGGATACTACGGCCGCTTCGCCGACTGGCTGGTCTCGCGCCTCATCGAGATCGTGCTCTGCTTCCCGTTCCTCTTCCTGGTCCTCGGCATCGTGGCCCTGTTCAAGCCGTCCATGTACACCGTGATGATCGCCCTCGGCCTGACCACCTGGACCAACGAGGCCCGCTACGTGCGCGCCGAGTTCCTGCGCATCCGCGAGGTCGAGTACGCCCAGGCGGCGCGGGCCATCGGCGCGCGCGACGCCCGGATCATCTTCCGGCACCTCCTCCCGAACGCCATCGCTCCGGTCATCGTCTCGGCCAGCTTCGGCGTGGCCTACGCCATCCTCACCGAGTCCGCCCTCTCCTTCCTCGGTCTTGGCGTGCCGATGCCGCGCGCGTCGTGGGGAAGCATCCTCGCCGACGCCAAGCCGCACATCGAGTACGCCTGGTGGCTGATCCTCTTCCCGGGCGTGGCCCTCTTCACCACCGTGGCCGCGTTCAACATCATCGGCGAGAGGTTTCGAGACGCGCTGGATCCGCGGAGCACGTGAGCTTTGAAAGCGGCAGCTGCGCTGCCGCGATGTCGCGGCTCATCAGTGCTTTGGGTTGGCAGAGCTCGAAGCCGCGACCTCCGGCGTGACAGGCCGGAGGTCTAACCAGGTCTAACCAACGAATGCTCGCCCTCAACGGCAAAGGTGATTGCATGACTGTTGCAGCATGACCTAGCCACGCATCGACAGCGACGCGCCAAGCACGCACATGACTGAGGACCGGCCGTCAGTCGTAACGGCGAGATCTCGGACCGCAAGCCGGGGCGCGGCGCACGATGAAATCCCGTCCGGCACGCGTCTCCAGTGGATTGCCTATACGTCAAGGCCAAGCAATTCTTCGGCAGCGGCGGCGGCACGCTCGCATCTGCGACATCGCTCGACTCGTGAGTTTCGGACGTCAAGTCGTGAATTTCGGACGTCAAGCGGATTCCCCGTCGAAGTGATCGTGGGAAGCGATTTCCGGCGCCAGCATAGGAATGTGAGTGTGGCGAGCACAGCGACGAAGACCGCGACGATCGCAATCTCAATCCATGGCGGTCGCTCCCTCGCTGGGAGAATCAACGCCTCGACCGTATTCGACAGCTGATAGCCGCGTCCCGGAACGGTCACGATGTGGTGTTCGCCGGCGGCACCGTCGGCGAGCGCTTTGCGCAGAGTGAAGACCTGAAACCTGAGACTGCCGTCATCGACGGAAGTATCAGGCCATACGGCGCTGAAGATCGCTTCCTTCGTCACCACCCGCCCGCCGTTCGCGGCAAGCACCACCAGGACGTCGAATGCCTTCGGTGTCAGGGCGACCAGCTCTCCGTCCCTTGAGAGCGTCCTCCGCGTGCGATCGATCACGAAGGGTCCAAAAAACCATGGGTGTTCCGCGTGAAGAGGGTCCATTGGGGGCTCCGATAAGAACTTCTAACCTAGTCTGAGGGCCCCTAATGGTGAATTCCCGCGCAGCGACGCACACACGGAGCATGAAGTCAAGGAGGCAGCATGATGAACCCCGTGGTGTATGCGGCTGAACAAGACGGCGACTTGGTGTGGCTCCGCCACGTCGGGCAAAACGATGGCAGCTTCCGATGGGAGGGTCCGACAAAGGTCGGCACCGGGTGGAGCGCGTACGAGCGGATCTTCTCCGGAGGCGACGGCGTCATTTACGGTGTGACGCGCTTTGTCGAGGGGACCGTTCACATCACCAGCGGCGCGACGCCGGGATCCGGCGGCGATCTGGTATGGCTCCGCCATGTGGGACGCTCGGACGGCACCTTTCGATGGGATGGTCCTAGGACCGTCGGGAGGAGGTGGGGATTTTTTACGAACGTGTTCCCTGGCGGAGGCGGCGTGATTTACGGAGTTCGGAACGATGGCGCGCTGATGTGGTATCGCCATCTCGGACGGGAGGATGGCAGCTTCCGGTGGGAAGGCCCGAAACAAGTGGGCACGGGATGGGGTGAATTCACGCAAATCTTCTCCGGTGGCGACGGTGTCATTTACGCCGTAAAACCCAATGGCGAGTTGATCTGGCTGCGTCATGTTGGACGCGAAGATGGCACCTTCCGATGGGAAGGGCCGAAGACTGTCGGCCGGGGATGGGGTGTGTACACGCACGTCTTCTCCGCCGGCGATGGCGTCATTTACGGTGTGGAGGCCATCGTCGAAGCCTCCGTTCACGTCGTCGGCGGGACGACAGGGGCATCCGGCGGCAATCTGGTCTGGTTTCGGCATGCCGGCCGCGCGGACGGTAGTTTCCGATGGGAAGGGCCGAAACGAGTCGGTAGAGGATGGGGCGCATTCATCCAGGTTTTCTCCGGCTACGACACAACCCTCGGTAAAGCCAAAGAAGCAATCAATGCAAAGTGGAGCGCGATCGGAGGAGCGCCGGGATCTCCCGGAATTTCAGGGGATGAAAGCTATGTGGCGGCTGGTGATGGCTTCTATCGTCAGTACGCGCATGGACGCATCTACTACCGGGAAGGGGTTGGCGCGTTCTGGGTTCATGGTCTCATCGGCGACCGATACATCCAACTCGGCGCGTCGAATGGCTGGCTGGGATGGCCGACATCGGAAGAACAGCCATTCACCGACGACGGCCGCGTCTCGACGTTCCAGAACGGAGCGATTTACTGGTGGCCGAATACCGGGCCCATCGAGATGGGCAACGTCCTCGTTCGGTACTCTGGGCTCGTTTGTTTCGGCGAAACTGACGACCAGATCTTCTCAGGATCGACGGCGGACGAGCCGTATGTTGTTCTGGGAGTCGTGCCGGTTGTTCCCGGACAGCAACTGACGACTCGGACGAGGATTTTTGACAACGTCGATGCTGGCGATTCTCGTGAAGACAGCCTGGAGCTCTATCGCGGAGCTCCGTACGGTCTCGCGCTCGGAGTCGTGGCCATGGAGCATGACCTTGCGGATCCCGAAAAGTATCGTGAGGTGATCAGGGTCGGAGTCGACAAGGCCGCAGCAGCCGTGAAGATCGGTGTCGGTTTCATTCCCTTTGTCGGACCGTTCCTCGGTCCTGTTGCCGAACAATTTCTCAAGGCAGTAGCGCCGGACATCGTAGAGGCAGTGAATGACGGACTGGGTCTCGGGGACGACTTGATCGGGAAGTTGGCTTGGACCATCACCGCCAAGGACATGGTCACGATGGCGCGGGCCGGGCAGCGAAACTTCAAGGGCGTTCTGTACAAGATGGAATCACAACTCATCGACCAGGGAGACGGTGCGTACAAGGTGTACCTCGACATCGAGGCGCTGCCATCCTGACCAGGGAAACGCCGGCCTCCCGGTCGGCGTTTCATCAGCTATTGTGTTCCGGCAGCGGAACCGGCCTACGTTGAGCGCGGTTCTCGCGAGATGCGTATGCGACAATCATGGAAGGCAGGACACTCGCCTGATGTTTGATCGTCGTCCAATGATCGGATCCGGATGTGTCATCGCCATCGGGTGACGAGAATAAGCGCGGAGCGCACTCGTCACCGACGCTTTCGCGTCCGCGCCGCCGCCTGCCGTCGAGGCGTAGCCCGTCGCCGCTGCGCCCGACTCCGTCGCGCCGGCGCCGCCTGCTGCAGCACCGCCGAAGCCGGCTCGAGGCATTGTGCGCGTTCCTCCCGACATCGTGGTGGAAGTCGTGTCGTCCTCGCCACGAGACGAGCGGCGTGACCGCATCGAAAAGATGGACGAGTACGCGGCATTCGGCGTTATGTGGTACTGGATCGTCGATCCGACCTTGCAGTCGCTGGAGATCTTCGAGCTGATCGATGGCCGTTACGCGCGCGCTGCACGCGCGACAGAGGGAACGTTGGAGGTCGTTCCGGGTTGCTCCGGACTGCAACTCGATCTCGACAAAATCTGGGTCAGGATCTCGCGACTCGACGCGCCGAAAGATCGCTAACGAAAAAGCGGGCGCGTCCTGCGACGCGCCCGCTTCGGGTCCTTACTGCGCGGGATTCGTCGGCCAGGGCATGGCCGGCGTCTTCGCCGCCCGGACCGCGGCCTTCGCCGCCTGCTCCGCCGCCCTCGCCGCCGCCTGCTGCGCAAGCGCTTCGGGCGACTTCTTCCTGCCGCGTCCCAGCGCACGGCGCATGTCGGCGACGTGCGGAGCCAGGTGCGCGGTCTTGCGCTGTCTGGCCAGACGCTGCG
>JBIOTX010000096.1:0-5379 GCA_044866315.1 Thermoanaerobaculia bacterium
CGCAGCGTCTCGCTCATGGCGTTGATCGTGTCGGCGAGGGCGGCGATCTCGCCCTTCGCCGCGACGACGAGCCGCTTCGTGAGGTCGCCGCCGGCGACGGCGTTCACGACCTGGACGATGCCGCGCACCTGCGACGTCAGGTTCGAGGCCATGACGTTGACCGAATCGGTCAGGTCCTTCCACGTGCCGGCGACGCCGGGGACTTCGGCCTGGCCGCCCAGCTTGCCTTCGGTGCCGACTTCGCGCGCCACGCGCGTGACTTCGGCCGCGAACGATCGCAGCTGGTCGACCATCGTGTTGATGGTGTTCTTCAGCTCGAGAATCTCGCCCTTCACGTCCACCGTGATCTTGCGCGACAGGTCGCCGCGCGCAATCGCGGTGGCGACGTCCGCGATGTTGCGTACCTGCGCCGTCAGGTTGTTCGCCATGAAGTTCACGTTGTCGGTGAGGTCCTTCCACGTGCCGGCGACGCCTTGCACGTTCGCCTGGCCGCCGAGGCGCCCTTCGGTGCCCACTTCGCGGGCCACGCGAGTCACTTCGGACGCGAACGAGTTGAGCTGATCGACCATCGTGTTGATGGTGTTCTTCAGCTCCAGAATCTCGCCTCGGGCGTCCACCGTAATCTTCGTCGAAAGGTCGCCCTTGGCCACAGCCGTGGTCACGCCGGCGATGTTGCGCACCTGGTTGGTCAGGTTCGCGGCCATGTAGTTCACCGAATCGGTCAAGTCTTTCCACGTCCCGGAGACGCCCTTGACCTCGGCCTGCCCGCCCAGCTTCCCTTCCGTGCCGACCTCGCGAGCCACGCGGGTGACCTCCGAGGCGAACGAGCGGAGCTGGTCCACCATCGTGTTGATCGTTTCCTTCAGCTCGAGGATTTCGCCGCGGGCCTCGACGGTGATCTGCTTGGAGAGGTCGCCGTTGGCGACGGCGGTGGTGACCGCGGCGATGTTGCGGACCTGGTTGGTCAGGTTCGCGGCCATGTAATTCACGGAGTCGGTGAGATCGCGCCAGGTGCCGGAGACGCCCTGCACGTCGGCCTGCCCGCCCAGCTTCCCTTCGCTGCCGACCTCGCGGGCGACGCGCGTGACTTCCGAGGCGAACGAGCGGAGCTGGTCCACCATCGTGTTGATCGTGTTCTTCAGCTCCAGGATCTCGCCGCGGACCTCGACGGTGATCTTCTTGGAGAGGTCGCCGGTGGCAACGGCGGTGGTGACGTCGGCGATGTTGCGCACCTGATTGGTCAGGTTCGCGGCCATGAAGTTCACCGAGTCGGTCAAGTCTTTCCACGTACCGGAGACGCCCTTGACGTCGGCCTGCCCGCCCAGCTTCCCTTCCGTGCCGACCTCGCGAGCCACGCGCGTGACCTCGGAGGCGAATGACGCCAGCTGCGCGACCATCGTGTTCACGGTCTTGGCGGTGCGGAGGAACTCGCCCTTCAGCGGACGCCCGTCGAACTCGATGGCCATCGTCCGCGACAGGTCGCCCTTGGCCACCGCTCCGATGACCCGGGCGATCTCGTTCGTCGGCTGCACCAGGTCGGTGACCAGGTTGTTCACCGACTCGGTCATCACCGCCCACTTCCCGCCCGCCGCCGGAACCTGCGCACGCTGGGTGAGCTTGCCTTCCTTCCCCACGACCGTGGCGATGCGCTCCACCTCGTCGGCGGTGCGCTCGTTCAGGTCCAGGATGTCATTCAGCGTGTCGGCGATCTTCCCCTGCACGCCGGTGAACTCCACCGGCATGCGCACGCCGAAGTCGCCCTTCTTGAGCGCGCTCAGCGTGCGCAACAACAACCTCTCGAAATCCTTCGGTCCGATCTCGGACGCCTTCTCGACGCCAATGGTCGTCATAGGACCCGTTCTCCCTCCGATGGGATGTAGATGGATTCAGTTGTGCTGAAACGGTTTATAGGCTGGGCAGCCCGGCGCGGGAACCCCGGGCGGGTTCAGTCTGCCCGGTGGTTTGCAAGCCGCTCGCCAGACGGTTGAGGGCGGTTGCGGGGCGATTCACACCCCGGCGATCGTGGGCGCGACGCGCCGTCTCCGGCACGTCGCGCCCTGGCCAACGACGCGTTCCAGCAGCCAAACCGTTCAACGTCGCGTAGCGCAGCCAATGTGCGCCACGCGCGCGCGCATGGCCAGTGAAATGTGACCAGACGCCGTGATGAAGGGACGAACCGGTCCTGGCGGCGTTTCTTGTGCATGACCATGCCTGCCGCAGCCGTCCTCCTCGCGACCTGGATCACCCTCGCCCCCGCGCAAGTGGCCCGGCAGGAAGTCGCCGTCACGATGGCGAACGACAAGGTCTATCTGATCGGCGGCATCGCCGGCGACATCACCACGCTCGCCTCCGTCGAGGAGTACGACCCGGTCACGGATTCGTGGCGGTTCATCACCCCGCTTCCCCGCCCGCGTCATCATCCGGCCGCGGTGACGCTCGGCGACGCGATGTACGTGATCGGCGGATACGAGACCGTGGCCTTCGATCCCGTCTCCACGGTCTACCGTTACGACTTCGTGACGCATGAGTGGAGCAGCGTCGCGCCGCTTCCCGCGCCGCGCGGCGCGCTCACGGCCTCGGTGATCGACGGGAAGATCTACGCCGCCGGCGGCGCGCCCGGCGACGGACGCGATCTCCTCGTGTACGACCCGGCGACGAATGCGTGGACTGCGCTCGCGCCGATGCCCACGGGCCGCGAGCACGTCGCCTCGGTCGCCGTCGACGGGAAGCTCTACGTCATCGGCGGCCGCCTCGCCGGCAACACCGACGCCGTCGAGCGCTTCGACCCCGCGACCGGCGGATGGACCGTCCTCCCCTCCCTCCCCACCGCCCGCGGCGCGCTCGCCGCGGCCGCTATCGCCGGGCGCATCTACGCCTTCGGCGGCGAAGGCAATCGGGCCTCCCCAACGGGGATGTTTCCGGACGTCGAGTCGTTCGACGTCGCCAGCGAAACCTGGCGGCGCGAGCCGCCGATGCCTGTCCCCCGCCACGGTGCGGGCGCGGCCGTCATCGGCACGCGGATCTACATCCCGGCGGGCGCGGAGGTGGAAGGATTCCGGCCGATCGCCCATCACGACGCGCTGGAGCTGGCGGTGGGGCGGCGGCGGGCGGTGAGAAAGTAAAAGGGGTTGCGAGGCGAACCCCGCAACCCCGTGACTCCGTGACTCCGTGACTCTTTAGATCCCCGGCCGCAGGCCGCTCTTCAGCACCATCCGGTCATTCTGGCCGGACGTGAAGCGCACCTGGCACTGGTTGCTCGAGTAATCCATGTAGTTGTCGATCGGGTCGACGCCGCCGCCGGCGCAGGTGTCGCGGCCGGCCGGGCAGCCCGACGCGTTCGAGGCCTCGGGAGCGGTATCGGCGATGAGATCGCCCAGGCCCACCGTGCCGTCATAGCCGGTGCTGCCGGTGCAGCCGCCCTGGAACGTGTGATACAGGCCGAGCCAGTGGCCGACTTCGTGGGCCACGACGTCGCCGGCGTTGTAGGTGGTCGTCCCGCCGTTGTTGAGGGCGATGTTGTTCATCACCACGCCGTCCATCAGCGGATTGCCCGCGAGCTCCCACGGGAACGTCGCCCAGCCGAGGAGCGTGCCGCCCATGTAGACGTTCGGGTTGTTCACGTAGATGTTCAGCACGTTCAGCGAGCTGTTGCCCGGCATGCTGGAGATGGTCTGCTTCATGTTCGCCTCGGCGTTCGAGCCGGGCGTGGCCTTGTACCAGGAGCGGTTGTTGTACTTGACCGGCTCGCCGTTCACGGCGTTGGCCCAGGTGAACGAGATACCGGTGTTGAAGCCACCCTCACCGCCTGCGTAGATCTGGTTCAGCTTGGTGATGGTGTTGTTGAGCACCGACGCCGGGACATTCCCCTTCGTCCCGTCGGTGATGACGTGGAAGTGGACCTTGATCGGCATCGAGGCGGCGGTCCACTCCGTCTTGATCCCGAAGCGGCCTTCCATGAGCCCGCGAAGGTGATCCGCTTCCAGGACGGCGATTTCTTCCGGGCTGTAATGCCGGGTGGCGCAGACGCCGCCGCTGCGCATCACGCCCTGCTCGTCGACCCAGGGCGAATCCTGACCGGCGAGCGGGTGGTTATGGTCGAGGTCGGCGAAACGCGCCGGCGTCTCATCAGTGGCGAAAAGGGAGAAGGCGAAGAGAACGGAAAACACGACGACTACGGAACGATGAAACCGCATCGAAATGGGACTCTCCTCTTTATGAATTTGATTGGTGAAGCTGGACGGCAGAATTCGGAAAGTGCAGATCGGCTGCCGGGTCGACATCCTCCGTAAGTCATTCAAAACAATAGAAACTCGATTCTAGTCTACGGGTCACGTTTTGAGCATTTTGACGAAAGTTGACCCACGTTCGGTCAGAAAGCGACCCGTGTCGGCCGGTTCGAGGAGTGACAGAATGCCGCGCGCATGCTCGACTACCACCGCGAGCTGATCTCCGATCCCGTGCGCACCGAGGCGTACCGCGCCGCGATCCTCCGCGTGGTGAAACCCGGCGACGTCGTGATCGACCTGGGCAGCGGCTCGGGCGTCCTGACCTTCTTCGCTGTCCAAGCCGGCGCGGCACGCGTGTATGCGATCGAGAAGCAGCACGTCGCCGACGCGGCGCTCCTGGTGGCGAAGCAGAACGGCTTCGCCGACCGCGTGCGAATCGTGCACGAGTACTCGCTCCACGCCGAGCTTCCCGAGCCGGCCAACGTCCTGGTCACGGAGACCCTCGGCACGTTCGGCCTCGAAGAGCAGATCCTCGGCCTGGCCATCGACGCCCGGGCGCGACTGCTCGTCCCCGACCCGCGGATCATCCCCGGCCGAATCGCGCTGTCTGTGGTGCCCGTCGACGTGCCCGCGGTCTACGAGCGCCACATCGCCTGGTGGAGCGAGCCGCGCTACGAGCTCGATCTGAGCCCGTTGCGCGTCTTCGCCTCGAATACCCTCACCACCGCCGACATCGAGGCGTCGTCGTACCTCGCCCCACCCGCGGAGGTCGCCTCCGTCGACCTCGCGGCGATCGAGACGCCCGACGTGAGCGCATCCGCGACATTCACCGCCACGCGCGACGGCACGCTGCACGGCTTCGGCGGCTGGTTCACCGCCATCCTCGCCGAGGGCATCACTCTCTCGAACGCCGCCCCGGGCGCGACCGTCTGGAAGCAGGCCTTCCTCCCTCTCGAACGGCCCGTGCCGATCGCGCGCAATGACGCGATCGCGCTCGAGCTGCAGACCCACGACGGCCGCTCCTGGCGCTGGCGCGGGCGGGCGGGAGCGGCGGAGTTCGATCAGACCACCTGGCTCGCGGCGCCGCCGTGCACGCAGCTGCTTTAGGAGTGCGGTGGCGGAGCCACTGCTCTTCTATCCGCGATTGGAAAGC
>JBIOTX010000097.1:0-4830 GCA_044866315.1 Thermoanaerobaculia bacterium
CCCCCGCCGCTCCACTGAGGCGCTCCGCGGCGTCGATGGTGAAGCCGCCGTGGAACACCGACAGCGTGGCGAAAAGCTTCTTGTCCGGATCCTCGAGCAGGTTGTAGCCCCAGGAGATCGCCGCGCGCATGGTCTGCTGGCGCTCGGGAAGATCGCGCGCGCCGCCTGAGAGGAGCTTGAAGCGATTCTCCACCCGGGCGAGCATGGCCTTCGGCGGCAGGAGCTTGATCCGCGCGGCGGCGAGCTCGATGGCCAGCGGCAGGCCGTCCAGGCGGACACAGAGCTCGGCCACGGTGCTGGCATTCTCGAAGGTGAGAGCGAAGTCGCTCTTCACCGCCGTGGCGCGCTCGACGAACAAGGCCACCGAGGCATAGCCGGCGATGGCTTCCGGCGCGAGCGGCAGGTCGAGCGGCGGCGTGGAGAGCGGCGGCACCGCGTACTCGCGCTCGCCGTAGACGTGCAGCGGCGCGCGGCTGGTGACCAGCGCCTTCACGCCCCGTGCGGCGGCGAGGAGGTCGCTGACGATGGGCGCGGCGTCGAGGACCTGCTCGAAGTTGTCGAAGATGAGCAGCAGGGACTTGTCGCGGATGGCCGACTTCACGCTCTCCAGCAGGTGCGGGCCGCCCTCGTGGACGTCGAGCACGGCGGCGATCTCGGACACGACCAGGCGCGGGTCGCGGATCGGGGCGAGAGAGACCCACCACACGCCGTCTGCATACTCGCGCAGGAGCTCCGCGCCGGCGGCGAGCGAGAGGCGCGTCTTGCCCGTTCCGCCCGGCCCGGTGAGGGTGACCAGGCGGACCTCGTCCCGGCGAAGCAGAGAGAGGATGTCGTCGCGCTCGGCGTCGCGGCCGACGAGCGTGGTCAGCTTCAAGGGCAGATTCGATGGTGGCGCCCCCATGACCGGGACCGCCTCGGTCGTAGCCAGCCGCGCCTCCATGGTCCCAACGACGCGCGCCGCGTCGCGCTCGAGATCGCCGCGCAGGCACTGCAGGTCCTCGAGCAGCTCCTTCGCGCTCTGGTAGCGCCGCCCGCGATCCTTGATCAGCGCGCGGTGGACGATCGCGGCCAGACGCGGCGGCGCGGCGGTATCGTCGCGGCGGGTGAGGGGTGCCGGCTCGGAGCGGAGGATGCTCGCGGCGATGTCCGACGAGCTGTCGCCCTCGAACGGCAGCCGACCGCTGATCAGCTCGTACAGCACGACCCCGGTCGACCAGATGTCGGTGCGCGGATCGAGCACCAGCCCGCGCAACTGCTCGGGTGACATGTAGAAGACCGTGCCCCGGACGGTGTACGGATCGGTCTTCTTCCGATCCGGATCGGGCGGCGCGGTGGTCGTGCGCGCCAGGCCGAAGTCGAGCAGCTTCACGTAGCCGTCCGGGCGCAGCATGATGTTGTCCGGCTTGATGTCGCGGTGCACGAGGCCCACCCCCTCGGCCGCCGCGAGCGCAGACGCGATCTGCACGGCCACGTCCAGCACCTCGCCGAGGGACGGCTCGGCCCGGACCATCTTCTGGCGCAGGGTCACCCCGTCGACGTACTCGGTGGCGATGAAGTGGTCCTCGCCGACCTGGCCGACGTCGTAGACGGTGAGGATGTTCGGGTGATTGAGCGCCGAGGCCGCCCGGGCCTCGTACTCGAGCCGTTTGCGGAGGTCGACGTCGTCACGCACCGAGCTGGCCAGCACCTTCAGCGCCACCGGGCGCTGTAGTTGGTCGTCGTGCGCCAGGTAGACCTCGCCCATGCCTCCCGCGCCGATGAGCGCGCGGATCTCGTAGCGACCGAGGCGGGAGCCGGGATGGAGCATGGAAGGAGGTCTGATTGTAGCGCCGAGGGTAGGGATTTGCCGGTGGGCGAGCCCTCCTTCAGCAGGGTCGAATCCGAACATGTCCAACGAGGTGACGTACACGTTTCGGCGTGTGCCTGATCTGAAGTCGCTCACCGTGACGTCAGGAATCGACGTGCTGATTGCCGGGGATGCGTACGAGTCTTGGGAGCAGGCAGTGCAGAAGCGTCAGAAATTCGTCGGATCCATTCAAAGAGGGCCGGCGGTTCAGGACGGCACGGGCTTGGCCGGCGATGCTATCCGGTTCGTTCTCTTTCTCCAGCGCGGTTGGCGTCCCGATCTCCGCGTGGCGCGCACGTGCGGGAGCGGGATGACGACGGGAGAGGTGGAGAAAGTGATCGCAACCTACCAAGTCGCCGCGTCGAAGGACCCGCGCAAGCTGATCGCGCAGCATTTTCGTCTCGGCTCGGTCGTCGGTCGCGCTCATCGCGCGTTCATGCCGGTCTACGTAATCTTCGGGATCGAAGCCGCGGGCTCAATCTTCGTTCCGATGTTCCGCGGTCCCTACTTGCTCTGGCCGTGAGGCGACTGTCATGAAACGCAGCGGCGAGGCCCAGCTGAGCACCTTCCTTGGCGCCGTGCCACTCTTTCACGTGGTGCTCTCATCGATCGGAGCCACGGGTGTTCTAATCGGCTTGGGCTACATTGTCGCATATTCACGCGAGCACCTTTTGGGTATTGACATCACTCGGGCGACGACGACTGCCGACTACGCTGCCATCGGCGCACGCTTCTTCGCCGACGTCATCGTGTTGATGTATCGGAACGCCGCTGATAACGGATGGCTCCTGGGAGTCGTATTTGCCGTGATGGTTGTGTCGCTCCTTGCCGCCCGGCGCATGATCGTGTTGCCACCCGTGCGGTTCCGGTCAGTGTATTTGTTTGCGGTGTTAATCCTTTTAGTTGCAAAAATTGCCTATTACGACATTCCGTTCGTCCTTCGCAGCGACGTTCTGCTTTTAGAGATCGACTACAGCGGGACAGTCGGCCTCCCGAAACGTCTCGATCGTCACGCGGTGGTCTTATGGAAAGACTTCGCCTGCCGTCACGACGCCGACTATAAATGCGACGTGGACAAAGCGACGAAGAACTTGAATTCGTTCTTTTTCCAGAATGTCGTGGCCACGGCGATCGTAACGTACCTGGCGCTCCTTTTCCTGCGCCGCAACCGGCAGAGGTCGCGCTCCGAGGCGGAGGCTTCTGAGCCGTTGGGCGGATTATCGATTCCGCTTGTTACGAGCTTTGTCCTTCTCGTCGGAGTTCTCGCTGTGCCGTTCACCTACGGAAGAGCTGTGTGGGACGCCAGGATGCCACGCGTCATCGTGACGTTTCGGCCGCCGCAAGGAGTTGCCGCGACGCCGACATCTGGTGAAGGTTTGAACGAGCCAATTAAGGAAACTGTAGAGACGAGTTCGGATCAAATAAAGGTAGACGTGTTTCCGCTTCTGCTTGGTGCTGACGACAAAATCGTCCTTGTGTACGACCGGGATATGGTGATCGAATACCTTAGGACCGACATAGATTCCCTGCAGATGACAGGTACGGGTGATCTGATCGGCGAACACATCAAGCATCCGGCGCGCAAGGACGGTACATAGGGAGAGAAGCATGCGACGTGTCCTTTTGGTTGGGATCGTGTTCCTGCTCTGTTGCCTAGACGCGGCGATTGCCGCGAACCCGAATACTCCACTGCATGTGCAGTTTGCCAATCCGCAGAAGCAGGTTTTTCTCGCGAATCAGCCGATACGGGTTGGGGTGCGTAATGGTCCAATCCGGGGCACCAAGGGGCAGCCGCAGTTGATTGTCCGTATTTTTGCGGGCACTCGCGAGAGTCTGACAGACACCAGGAACCGGCCGCGGAGTGCGCCGCCAGAGAATTGTGTCGTTTATCCTCGTACGCACGTTTTCACGATCGACCCGATCGACAATTTGATCGACATCTCCCTGAACGTGACTTATCTCGCCAGGAATCATCGCAACGAGTTCTTTGATACGCCTTATGTGATGGTCGTGGAGCGAGGATCCACAGCCGAGATCTTCAAGATCGATCCAGACGAGGTTCGCAAGTACTTCAGCATGGGCTACGAGTTCGTGTTGAAAGCCCGCATCCTCAGCCAGGGTATTCCAATCCCGATCGAGATGACTTCGGAGCTGAAGGAACGGTTGACGAGATCCGATTCCAAGAAAAAGAGCCGCGATCAGACGAACGATGCTGCCGCCAAAACGGGCTATAAAGGCGGTGCGTGTCTTCTTAACGTTCAATAAATGGGCGTCGTGTTGCTGTCGGAAAGCGGTGCAAGAGGATTCGTCGAAATGATCGGTAGACGATCTGGAACGCGAGTGGCCGATCGCGAGCTAGAGCGATCGCGTCATCGGTTCTGGGGACGAAATCCTCTGCCAGCTCACGCGAGATCCGTCGATACCGAGGTCGCGTTTTGCCTCTGGACGGATGATACTCGGCGCATCAATCTCGGAGCGAGTCTGTCACGTCCTCCCACGGCTCGCCTTCGTCCGGACGATCTTCGAACGCGCGCCAGCGGCGATCGAACTCATCCTTCTGCCATCCGGTAAGCGCGATGTTCTCGGGTTGTCGAAGACACTCTCCCAGATCTGCTGCGCCAGCTCGACCCGCTCGGGGGCCGGAAGCTCCAGGATGCGTCCATCCGAACTCGGCTCATCGTGATGCGAATTGTAACCGGCAACCGCCGGTCACGTTCCGGCAACAACTGACCGCATCGTCCGCTCACTGACTGGAAATTCACGTGAACTGACCATACGTTCAGCGGACTGAATTCGGCCCATGATGCCGCCGAAATCCAAAGAAGAGGTCGTCCAGGAGTTCCGCATCCAGTCCATCCAGGACGCGACCATGCGCGTGATCGCGCGCAAGGGCATGTCCGCGGCCACGATGCAGGAGATCGCCGAGGAGGCGGGGGTGGCCAAGGGGACCATCTACCTCTACTTCCGCGACCGCGACGAGCTGG
>JBIOTX010000098.1:0-14454 GCA_044866315.1 Thermoanaerobaculia bacterium
TCTCCAGGCTGGTGCGGTTCGACTCGCGCATGGTGTTCTGCGAGTCGGCCACGAACACCACCCCGTCCGCGCCGCGCAGCACCAGCTTGCGCGTGGCGTCGTAGAACACCTGTCCGGGCACGGTGTACAGCTGCACGCGCACCTTCTGCCCGGCGATCGTCCCCAGCTCCATGGGCATGAAGTCGAAGAAGAGCGTGCGGTCCGTCTCCGTCGACATGGAGATCATCTTCCCTTTGTTCTCGAGCTTCGGGTTGGCGTAGATCTTCTCGAGATTGGTGGTCTTCCCGCACAGGCCGGGCCCGTAGTACACGAGCTTGACCGTGACCTCGTTGATCGCCTTGTTGATGAGGACCATGGAGGCGAAATCTTACCTCGTGAGGGCGTATCCTGCCGCCACCCACGCCGCCGTCCCGCCGGCGACGTTGCACGCCACGTCGAACGCCTCCCGCCGCAGCAGGCTCGCGCCGATCGACGAGCGGTAGCCGCTCTGGCAGATCACCGCCAGCGGCGCGCCGCGCTCCACTTCGCCGAGGCGCTCGGGCAGCTCCGCCAGGGTGACGTTCCTCGCCCCCGGCACGTACCCGCTTTCGTACTCGCCCGGCCGGCGCACGTCGAGGACGCGCAGCTCGCCGAGGCGCTCGCGGAGCTCGCTCACGTCCATCTGCGGCAGCGTCGCCACCGGCCCGTCCCAGGCGGCCATGCCGTCATTCAGGAACCCGCTCACGTTCTCCATCCCCACGCGCGCGAGGCGCATCACCGCCTCCTCGATCTTCCCCGGATCGGCGACGAGGACGATCGGCGTGTCGGCCGAGAGCAGCGTCCCCGCCCACGACGCGTACTGCCCGTCGAGGCCGATGTTGATGGCGCCGGGGACGTGTCCCGCGCCGAACGTGGCCGCGCCGCGCGCATCGAGCGGAATCGCGCCGCGATGGATCGCCTCGCGAAACGCGTCCGCCGTCAGCGGGCGCGCCCTCACGTCGTCCAGGGGGCGCGCGCCGCGGCGGTTGATCTCCGCGTCCATCGGAAAGTAGCGCGGCGCGGGCGGGAGGTCGGCGGTCATCATCCGCACGAACGCCTCCCGCGGCATCGGCTGCAGCGCGTAGTTCGTCCGCCGCTGCAGGCCGATCCTCGACGAGCGCTCGCGGGAGATGTTCTTCCCGCACGCCGAGCCCGCGCCGTGCGCGGGCCAGACCTCGACCGCGTCGTCCAGCGCGAGGATCTTGCCGTGCAGCGAGTCGTACAGCATCGCCGCCATCTGCTCGCTCGTGTACCCCCGCCCGCCGGCGAGATCGGGCCGGCCGACGTCGCCGATGAAGAGCGTGTCGCCGGTGAGCACCTTCCGCGCGCTGCCGCCGTCGATCACCAGCCAGGAGATGCCCTCCGGCGTATGCCCCGGCGTCTCCATGGCCCTCAGAACCACGCCGCCGACGCGCAGCTCGTCGCCCTCGCGCACGGCGCGGTGCGGAACCTCCGCGTTCGCCGCCGCGCCGAAGACGATCTCCGCCCCGGTCTTCTCCGCCAGCTCGCGATGCCCGCTCACGAAGTCCGCGTGCAGATGCGTTTCGATGACGTAGCGGATGCGCATCCCCTGCGCCTCCGCCTCGTCGAGATAGAGCTGCACGTCGCGCTGCGGATCGACGACCGCCGCTTCGCCGTCATTGCCGATGAAATACGACGCGTGCGCGAGACAGCCGAGATAGAACTGTTTGAAGTGCATGGAAGGGGAGGGGAATGTTACAGGAAGGATGAAGGATGACGGCGGAAGGATGAAAAGATGAATGAAGAGGTTCGAGTGAAGAGGGAAGAATGAAGAAACCCACCCACCCATGATGTTGACTGGGCGGGCGGTCTTCTCAATTCTCACCTCTTCATTCGAACCTCTTCATTCCGGTCCCGGCCGCCTTCATCCTTCTGCCCTCTGCCTTCTGCCTTCATTCAACCCTCGTCACGTGCATGCCCCCGCTAGAATACCCCTCACTCCATGCTTTCTCCCGGCGCGCGCATCGGCCCCTACGAGGTCATCGGCCTCCTCGGCGAAGGCGGGATGGGGCAGGTGTACCGCGGGCGGGACCCGCGCCTCGGGCGCGAGATCGCCATCAAGGTGCTGGCCCGCGACTCCTGGCAGGACGCCGAGGCGGTGGCGCGTTTGGAGCGGGAGGCACGGGCCATCGCCGCGCTGTCGCATCCGAACATCGTCGCTGTCTTCGACGTGGGGCGCGAGGACAGCACGTTCTACGTCGTCACCGAGCTGCTGGAAGGGAGAACCCTCCGCGATCACATCGAGCATTCGCCGCTGAACTGGCGGCGGGCGGTGGAGATCGGCGCCGAAGTCGCGGAAGGCCTGGCCGCCGCGCACGCGAAGTCGATCGTCCACCGCGATCTCAAGCCGGAGAACATCATCCTCCTCTCCGACGGGCGGGTGAAGGTGCTCGACTTCGGCCTGGCCCAGACCGATCCCGCGCTCATGCAGCGCGACGAGACGAAGATGCCCACGGCGAAGTGGTTCCAGACCGATCCGGGCACGGTCATCGGCACGCTCGGCTACATGGCGCCGGAGCAGCTCCGCGGCGAGGCCGTCGACGCCAGCGCGGACATCTTCTCCCTCGGCTGCATCCTCTTCGAGATGGTCACCGCCCGGAGGCCCTTCCAGCGCCAGTCCGGCGCGGCCACGATCGCGGCCATCCTCAAGGACGAGCTGCCGCGCGAGGCCATGAGCGCCGCCGCGCCGCCGGAATTCCAGCGCATCATCGAGAACTGCGTGGAGAAGCACCCCGCCTCGCGCTTCCAGTCGGCGCGCGACCTGGCCCTCACCCTGCGCGCCATCGGCAGCAGCGCCACGACGCTGAAGGATGACCTGATCCGCAACATCACCCGCCGGCGGTCGCCCAAGACCATCGACTCCATCGCCGTCCTGCCGTTCGGCAACATCACCAACGACCCGAACGCCGACTACCTCAGCGACGGCATCACCGAGGGGATCATCAACAAGCTATCGCAGCTGCCGAAGCTGAAGGTGATGGCCCGGAGCACGGTCTTCCGCTACAAGAACCGGGACGTCGACGCCCAGAACGTCGGCCGCGAGCTGCGCGTGCGGGCCGTGCTCAGCGGGCGCGTGCAGACGGTCGGCGAGCGCCTGCTGATCAACGTCGAGCTGGTCGACTCGGTCGACGGTTCGCAGCTCTGGGGCGAGTCGTACAGCCGCCCGATCGCCGACCTCCTCGAGCTGCAAGAGGCCATGTCGCGCGAGATCGCCGACAAGCTCCGCCCCCGGCTCACCGGCGCGGAGAAGAAGAAGCTCCGCAAGCCGACGACGAAAAACAGCGAGGCCTGGCAGCTGTACCTCAAGGGTCGCTTCCACTGGAACAAGCGCAACGAGGAGAGCATCAAGCGCGGCATCCAGTTCTTCCGCGAGGCCATCGAGAGCGACCCGCAGTTCGCCCTCGCCTACGCCGGCCTGGCGGACAGCTTCATCACCCTGGCCACGAACATCCCCCTCCCGCCGCACGAGGCGATGCCCAAGGCCAAGGCCGCGGCCATGCAGGCCGTGCAGATCGACGACACGCTCGCCGAGGGGTGGGCGTCGCTGGCCGCGGTGCGGTGGTGGTTCGACTGGGACTGGGAGGGGGCGGAGGAGGCCTACCGCCGGGCCATCGAGCTCAACCCGAACTACGCCACCGCCCACGACGGCTACGGCATGCTCCTGTCCGCGCGCGGCCGCTTCAGCGAGGCCATCGAGCAGATCACCCGGGCCTCCGATCTCGACCCGCTGTCGCTGATCATCGCCGTGCACGCCGGCTGGCCGTTCTACTTCGCCCGCGACTACGAGACGGCCATCCGCCGCTTCCGGACTGCCCTCTCACTGGACGAGCACTTCATCCCCGCCCACGGCTGGCTGGGCATGGCCCTGGGGCAGCAGCATCGCTACGCCGAGTCGGTCGACGCCTTCCAGCGCGCGCTGGAGGTCGATCGCATCCCGATTCTCATGGCGTTGCTCGCCCACACCCACGCCATCGCCGGCGACCGCGACAAGGCGAAGGAGATCCTGAACGCCCTCACAGCCGAGGCGGCGCATCGCTACATCTCGCCGTACGACATCGCCGTGATCCACACCGGCCTGGGGGACACGGGGGCGGCGCTGGCGAAGCTGCGGGAGGCGCTGGCGGACCGCTCGGCGTGGATGGTGTTCCTGGGCGTGGACCCGCGGCTCGATCCGCTTCGGGGCGAGGCCGCCTTCGGGGAGATCGCGGCCGCGCTCCATTAGGTCGGCGACGGGGGCCGGAGGACCGAGCCGGCCGCGGTATACTTTGCAATCACTCCCGATGGCTCGCTTATGCTGGCGCTCTTTCTCGCTGCTGCGCTTGCTGTTGCCCCCTCCCCGGCTGCCGATGCGGGCGTTGCGTTCGTCGAGTCGCTCGTCGCCGATGATCTGAAGCAACTGCGCTCGCTGGCCGCGCCCCAAAGCGAGCTCTTGGCGGCGGTCGATGTTCTCGAGAAATACGACTGCATCTCCATCGCCCGATCGGAGGTCGACGTCGTGACGCAATCGGATGGCGCGGCCACATTGTCCGTCGTCGTGGATGGAGTCGGGCTCACGAACGGCGCAATTCGACGCGAGGAAGTACTTCATCGACATTGGATTCTCGAGCTCGAGCGGGCGAAGGGTGGGTGGCGGATTGCCTCGGCCATGCCTGCAGAGCAGCTCTTTGCGCGGGAGCTCGTCGCAGCGAACGCCGCGTGCCGCTGGGAGATGCTCGCGTCGAGGTCCGATTTGGATTGGACGCAGGTCGCGTTTCATCTCCCGGCTCTCGAACGAGAAGGAATCGAGCTCGCGAAACCGCTCGCGGGCATGCTCGGCACTCCACCGCATCTCCAGCTCCGGATCATGCGGGAAGAGGCGGCGTTCGAGGTGTATCACGGCAGCGTCGATCGCGGCCTCGCGCTCGCGAAAACGTTCGTCGACTTCGCCGGGCAGCTTGGTGATCCGGACGAGCTTTCCCACTCGCTCGCATGGCAGGGAGCCCTGCTGTGGGTCGCCGGCCGCACGGCCGAAGGACTCCCGCTCATGATCCAGGCGGCCACGGATGTCGATTCGCTCGCAGATCCGCGGAATGCGCTTCGCGCACAACACAAGGCCAGCGTGGTCATGCTCCGCGAGGGGAGGTTTCGGGAAGCGCTGGCCGCGGCTCAGCGCACGCGCGAGCTGTCAGCGAAATGGGGTTGGACGGAAGGGGAAGTGCGCGGGAAGTTGATCATCGCGAACGTGTACGGCGAGATCGGCGATGTCGCGAGCGAAGAGAAGGAAAACCGCGAGGCGCTGGAGCTCGCGGAACGATCCGGCAACTCGTGGATGGCCGCCTATGCGATCCACAACCTCGCCAAAAACCGCAGGGGCGACGACGGCGAGCGTACCCGTCTGCTGCGGCGCGCCATCGCGCTCATGCCGCGTTTGGGCCCGAGACTCACGATCGAAGCGACGCTTGCGGTGGGACTCATCGAGGCTGGCCGCATTCAGGAGGCGGAGGAACTGATTGCAGCGCGTGGAGCCGAAGTGGAGCTGTCGTCGTGGCTCCTCGAGGCTCGGGCCATGCTTCGCAACGAGCAGGGGCGTCATGCGGAGGCGTTGGCGGACGCACGGCGCGCGGAAGCCGTGTTCTTTCACCACGGCGACGGCCGGGAGACGGAATGGCACCGGCTGGCCAGCGCCGGTGAAGCGCTGCGCGGCCTGAACCGGACCGAAGAAGCCGCCGCCGAGCTGGAGACGGCGATCGGCCTGGTCGAGCAGGAGCGCGCGCGAATGACGGCCGACGCTGCAGCGCGCGCGCGGTTCTTCGCCGGCAAGGCTCGCGCGTACCACACACTGATCGACATTCGGCTCGAGCAGGGCCGAACCGGTGAGGCACTGCTTCTCGGCGAGCGCCTTCGCGCGAGGGCGCTGCAGGAGTTGACGGCGCAGGATCGCATCGATCTGTCGGCGGCCATGACGAAAGAGGAGCGCGCCGAGGAGGCGAGGCTCGAGAGCGACATCGTGGAGATCAATCGGGGCGTGCTCGCAGCGATGAGGAACGGCGCGGATGCGCCGAAGCTGCGCCAGCGCCTCGGCGACGCGCGAGTCGCGCTCGCCGAGTTCCGCGCGGGGCTGTATCTCGCGCGCGAGGATCTTCGAAGCCGTCGCAGCGATGCCGATCCCCACGTGCTCGATCGGACCGAGGACATCCTGCCGCGCGAGGACGGCGCGATTCTCGTTTACTCGGTCCATCGGCGGGAGACCCATCTCTTCGTCATCACCCGGAACGGCTCCGGGCTTTCGATCCGCGTCCACGACATTCGAGCTCGGGCCAAGGACCTTTCGAAGAGAGTCTCCGATTTCGCCGCGGCGATCGAGCGCCGGGATGTGGAGTATGCGGCGGACGCACGTGCTCTTTACGACCTGCTCGTCGCGCCGGCCGAGAAGGCCCTGGCCGGCCGTCGCATCGTCTGCATCGTTCCGGATGGCCCGTTGTGGTACCTGCCGTTTCAGGTATTGCGCACAAAGTCCGGCGAGCATCTCATCGAGCGCACCGCCGTCTTTTTCGCGCCGTCGCTTTCGATGTTGCGAGCGTCCAACGCGCCGCGATCGTTCGCGGAGCGCCGGCGGCTGCTCGCATTCGGCAATGCCACCGCGGGAACGGAACGTCCGGCGTTGTTTCGCGGAGGGTCGCTCGGTCCGCTGCCCGACGCGGAACGCGAAGTCCGCGAGATCGCGGCGCTGTACGGAACATCGAGCCACGTGTTCGTGAAAGTCGACGCGCGCGAATCGGCTGCGAAACGACTCGCGTCGTCCTACGACGTGCTGCACTTCGCGACCCATGCCGTGATCGACGACGGGTCTCCGCTCTTTTCCTCGCTGGTGCTGGCGGGCTCGGAGTCGGAGGATGGTCTGCTCGAGGCCCGGGAGATCCTGGAGCTGCCGCTGAAAGCGAATCTGGCGGTGCTTTCCGCGTGCGAGACCGCGCGCGGCTCCGTGCACGACGGCGAAGGGATGGTCGGCCTGTCCTGGGCGCTGATGGCGGCGGGCTGTCCCGTGTCCGTCGTCAGCCAGTGGAAGGTGGCCTCGGCGAGCACGTCGAACCTGATGGTTGCGTTTCATCGCGAGCTGCTCGCTTCGCGCGGCAAGGCGGGGGCGACGGCCGAGGCGCTGCGGCGTGCGCAGCTGGCGACGCTGCGCGGAGGGTACGGGCACCCGTTCTATTGGGCCGCGTTCATGCTCGTCGGCCACGAATGGTGAGCGAAAGCGTCGACTGGAGCTCGCGCACGACCGGCCACTCCGGATTCAGAGCGCGAAGCTGATCGACCGCGGCTTCGGCTTCGTGGAGCATCCCTGCACGCGTGTAGGCGAGTGCCAGCAGCAGGTGCGAGCGCGCCAGTCGCGCTTTCCGGATCTCTTCCGCGCTGCTTTCGCTGACGATGCGAAACCGCGCGGAGGGGGCGGGCGGCGCGGGTGCCGAGGTGATGGAATCGCCGATGCGGCGCTTCACCTGCCACTCGTACGTTTCGTTGCGTGCGAGAGGGGTGGCCGGGCGCCACGTTTGCGACGTGAGCTCGTCGCTTCGTGCGACGACGCGATAGGAGCTGTCGACGACGGTGACCCGATACGTTGCACGCGGTTGCGGATCGGACCAGCGGAACTCCGGCCGATCGTCGACGACGAAGCCGCGCGGCGTCGCCACGCGCAGGTGCTCGCCCGGCAAGTCGTCGCCGCGGAGCACGTCGCGCCCGCGCTCGACGTCCGCGAAGATCGCGGCGCTCGAGACGATGCCGGCGCGCAACTGGCGGAGCGTCTCTGCGTCGACGGGCGAGAGACCGCGCACGCTGTCGTCCGCCTCGAGAGGGAACGCAGCGCCGCCGTCGTGGATCACCCGCACCGGCTCGCGAGGCGGCGCCGGGCGCACGGTCGTGTCCGTGACGACCGCCGGGACGTCGTTCTGCTGCGGCCGCCAGAGCAGAATGCCGCTCACGATGACGACGATGGCCGCAGCAGCGATGGAGCCCAAAGCCATGAGGCGTTTCCGGCCGCGGAGCACACGCAGGTCGTCGAGGGCATCGGCGCAATCGCGGCAGACCGCGGTGTGTGCGGCGACGCCCGGGCGTTGCTCGCGGTCGAGCGTACCGTCGACCAGCGCCTCGAGCTCGTCGTACGCAAGATGATCGGCGGAAAAACTCGCCTTCCATGCCGCTGCCGCGCTGGCGGGGGAAATCGCGATTCGCGATCGGCATGCGGCGCATTGGACCATGTGATCGTCGACGCGCAGCAGCTCCGGTCCGCGAAGATCGTTGCGGCGGTAGCGGTCGAGGAGCTCGCCCGTCGGATGATCGCTCATTGTTTTCCCATTCGTCGCTGCAGGCGCTCGCGCGCCGTTCGCCGCAGGTTGATGACTTGCTGCCGCGTCACCTGGAGGATGATCGCGATTCTGGTGTCTTCCAGCGGCAGCTCCGGCCAGAGGTCGGCCAGCTCTTCCGCGTTGATCGCGAGCGTGTTGCCGATCTGCCGAATCGATGCGACGCCGACGACCGGAAGGAAGCGCATGACCGACTCTCCTCCTTCGTCGCGCGCATTGAGCAACAGAGCGATGCGTTGCCGCAGCGGAAGCGCGCAGATCTCCTCCCATAGTCTCTGCAGGTACTGGAGGTCGGCGAGGCGCTCGCCGGGGTCGGCTCGTCCGGCTGCCGGCTCGGCTTGCAGCGCGCGGGGGCGGTCGTCGAATCCCTGCACGCGGGCCACGTACTGCACGACGTCGTTGAATGCGACCGGGTTTCCGACCTCGTCGAAGAGCCTCCCCAGAAGCGCTGCGATCGGGTGTCGCCCGGTGCGCTGCGTCGGGGATCCGGCGACGCTCGCCGATTCCGGCCGGCCCGCCCATTCGGCGCGGCCGCACAGCACTTCGCCGGCGGTCTCCCACATTGCCAGGCCGCCGTCGTGCCGCAATGCATAGCGGATGCGATTGCGGAGCCGGGCGCGCGCCGGCGTCGTCCGCCGCGCAAATTCGTCGAACGCATTGAACGCGACGACGGAGACGTAATCCGGCAGGCTCTCGATCGGGACGACGGTCGGATCGCCGGCGAGACGGCGGAGCCGATCCACGAGGCGCAGGAGGATCTCGCTGCGGACGTCCTCGCGGTGCTGTTCGTCGAGTGACGAGCGGAGGAAACGCGAGAGGAGTATCCGCTCCACGCGCCAGTAGACGTGCGTGGAGAGAAGGTCGGCGATGGCCTGGTCACGCTCGGTCTCGCTCCCGGCCATCAGCAATGGCCGAAGAAGCACATCGTTGCGTTCGACCGCCGTCTCCATGGGCATCGGCGCTCCAGCGGGCACTCCTTTCCTCGTCCGGTAGAGAGTCGCGAGCGCCGCACGGATTGGTACCACGAAAAATATTTTCGCGATACCAATCTCACGGGGTGGTCCTCCTCTCCACGATCCAGCCAGACGAAGATGGCACGGAGGTGAACATGCCTGTGGGAAAGAGAGGGATCACTGCAATCCTGCTTCTGTCCGCCGTTGTCACCGCAGCACGAGCACAGACGACCGGAACCATCACGACGAGGCCGAACTGCGTACCGCCGAACGGATCTCCCGTCGGCCTCAACTACATCCAGGGCCCCGACCCGATTCTCCTTCAGAACGGGGACGTGGCCGTCATGGTCAATGCGGGCAAGTGCTGCACCGGCTTCTGGGAGGGAGTCTTCAGCCTGATCTATCCCGGAGCGGGGCGCGTCGCCACTCCGCGCTTCAGCGGAATCTGGGCGTCCGACAACTTCGACACCGAGTTGCGCAATGAAGACGAGGTAGGGTTCCCATCCGCCATCTTCTATGGTGGAAAGTGGCGCATCGCGTACACGGCGACGTTCCGGTGCTGCACGTACAACCGCGATCGCGTGGGGCGGCTCGATCTCAACAACCTGACCTATCGAGCATTGACCTCACAGGTCACCAATCAATGGATCAAGCCGGTCGATCCGGATTGCCGGACTCTCGGCTCATGCGCGCCCAAGAAGGGCTCCGGAGTTCTGGGGACGTTCGCCCTGCATCCCAACGGTGACCTGTACGTCTACCATCCGGACAGAACCTCGACCTGTCCATCGCAATGGCTGCGGCACAAGATCAATCCCGACATGTCCCTCGCCAGCCTGTCGGGGAACGGATGCATCACCCTCAATGGAGTGACGTCGACTCCGACGTGGGTCTCCGATATCGCCCGAGGCGCGGACGGCAAGCTGTACATGCTCACCAATCCGGAGGGCTTCGAGTACATCGAGGAGTGGTCGTCGACGGGAGACGCTGCCACGATCGGGCTCACGTGGAACAGGACCGGGCGCCAATGGCAGCGGCCTCCGCATCCCAACGCCGCCGGTGGCTGGATTTACGGCGTCTGGGACGCCGGCTTTCTCAAGGATCCGAATCGCCAGATCGTCGAGCCGAAGGTGGTGGTGTCGCAGATTTCCGAAGGCAGGACGTGGGAAGAGATCAAAGACGTCACCCTCGGACGCTGGTACCTCCATTACTGGGCCGACGCAGGCGCGCCTCTTCCGCCCACGTTCGGCGGAGCTGCGAGCTCGTGCGACTTCGGCGGGCGGCACGACAGCGCGGATTGCTCGAGCATCACGGGCTGGGCATGGGATCCGATGTTTCCCAGCGACTCGATCAGCGTGGACATCTTCGACGGCACCACGCTGATCGGCACGGCGCCGGCCGATCTGCTTCGCAGCGGCCTCCCTGGAGACGCCTATCACGCATTCTCGTGGCCGGTCCCCGCGAGCCTCAAGAACAATCAGGCCCACTCGATCTACGTCCGGTACAGCGGCACGGAGAAGAATCTCCCGGCCACGCCGAGATCGATCACCTGTGCCCCGTCCACGACCTACATGCTGACGGTCGGCAAGACCGGGAGCGGCATGGTGACCAGCAGCCCGGCAGGAATCAACTGCGGCGCCGACTGCACGGAGACGTACAACTCGGGGACGGTCGTCAATCTGACTCCGACCCCTACGTCAGGCTGGACGTTCGCGAACTGGAGCGGCGATGCCGATTGCGCGGACGGCAGTGTGACGATGAACGGGACGCGCAACTGCACGGCCAACTTCAATGCGATTGCCTACGCATTGACGGTCACCAAACCGGGGAACGGAACCGGTACAGTGACCAGCAGCCCGGCAGGAATCAATTGCGGCGCCGACTGCACGGAGACGTACAACTCCGGCGCGATCGTCAGTCTCGCCGCGGCCCCCGGGTCAGGCTCGACCTTCGCCGGCTGGGGCGGCGATTCCGATTGCACGGACGGCACCGTGACCATGAACGCGAGCCGCACCTGCACAGCGACCTTCAATGCGGTGACGCTCACCAATCTGGCTGCCGGCAAGCTCACATTCCAGTCGAGCAATTACAACGGCCTCACCGCTCATGGCCCCCAGGTCGCAGTCGACGGCAACACCGATGGCAACTATTTCAGCGGCACGGTGACCCACACCGGCCTGGACTCCCAGGCCTGGTGGCAGGTCGATCTCGGATCCGTCTCCTCGATCGACCACATCAAAGTCTGGAATCGAAGCGACTGCTGTCCGGAGCGTCTGAGCAACTTCTACATCCTCGTCTCCAATACGCTGTTCACTTCGACCGACTTGACGACCACGCTGAACCAGCCGGGGGTTTCGAATTACTACGTCGGCAGTCCGGCCGGCAGGCCGCTCCTGATCGCGGCCGGTGGAACCGGCAGGTACGTGCGCATTCAATTGGCCGGTTCGAACTACCTCTCCATCGCCGAAGTCGAAGTTTTCGGGCAGCCGGGCACTCCGCCGCCCGACACGGTATGGGTCGAAGACAACACGCCCAGCGGCGCCGTGACCGTCGGCGATAACGGCGATGGCTGGAACTGGATCAACTCCTCCGTTTTCCCCGGTCCGTACTCGGGTGCCCTCGCCCATCAGTCCAACATTTACAGCGGCATGCATCAACACTACTTCTACGGGGCGCCCCAGACGCTGACGATCAACCCGGGAGACGTGTTGTTTGCCTACGTCTACCTCGACGCCTCGAATCCGCCGAGCCAGGTGATGTTGCAGTGGCACGACGGATGGTGGGAGCACCGGGCGTACTGGGGCGCGAATCAAATCGGCTTCGGGTCGGACGGGACAACGAGCCGCCGCTACATGGGCACGCTGCCGCCGGCCGGCCGGTGGGTGCGACTGGAGGTGGCCGCCAGTACGGTGGCGCTCGAGAGTCGGACCGTCCACGGCATGGCTTTCACGCTCTTCGGCGGACGCGCCACCTGGGATCGCGCCGGGAAGAGCCCGCAACCGTAGACATTTCAGGCGCGGTTCCTCGGTCGCGAGGAACCGCGCCAACCGTTGACGTGTGTTCGCGTTCAACGCCGAAGACGCGTTCGTTGCCGGTCGCGCGGCACGGTCCGATGGACAGCGTTTCCTCGATCGTGCTCGCGCCCAAATAGTACGCATTCCCAGTTGGAGAGCGGACCGATAGCTTGGCGTCCCCAACGGGATTCGAACCCGTGTTGTCGCCGTGAAAGGCGATGTCCCGGGTCGACGCACAACGCGACGCGCGGGCCTACAGGCCGCGGTTGTCGAGCATTCGGCGAAGGAGCGGAAGAAGTGGAGGAAGGTCTGTGACGATCGTCTCCCAGATCACATCGAGCCTGACGGTGTCGTAATCATGGAACAGAACGTGTCGCATACCTTCCATCAGCCGCCATGGGATCTCCGGATTTGCCTCCCGAGCGGCAGAGGGAACATGGCGGCAAGCCTCTCCCACGACCAGAAAATTGCGGATGACCGCGTCGATCGTTCGCTCGTCGTCCCGAAACTGATCGAGCGTCATCCCTGACGTGTACCGGAGGATCTTCTCGATTGCATCGAGAATATGGCGGACGCGGAACGTCCATTCCCGCTCAGGCGACACGCAACGCCTCGGCGAGGATGGTCTCGCGGAGCGCCGGAAGGATCGAATCGCGCAGGACCACATCAACTTTGGGAACCCCGAGCAATTCCTCCAGCCGCAATCGAAGCGCAACCAGTCGGAACAACGAGATGGGGCCTGGGACGTCCACCAGGATATCGACATCGCTCAGGGAGCCGGCGTCGCCTCGCGCCGCCGATCCGAACAGCGCGATCGACTCGACGCCGAACTCACGGCGAAGCTCTTCCCGAGAGCCGCGGAGGATCTCCAGAATTTCGTCGCGCGACATGACGATGATTGTAGAGGAGGGTCTAGCAAAACGTGCCGCAAGGCGCAGCAACCAACGCACCCGGCCGTGCCGGGTGGCGGCACCAACGGGATTCGAACCTGTGCCCTCAAGCTCCGCGGCTCGACCCGCTTCGCGGCGAGGCCGCCTTCGGGGAGATCGCCGCCGCGCTCCATTGAGATCGGCGACGCAGTCCTGGGAGACCGACGTTGCTGTCCCGGGAGACCGACGTTGATGTCTCGGGAGACCGACGTTGATGTCTCGACAGACCAACGTTGCTGTCTCGGGAGATCGACGTTGATGTCTCGACAGATCAACGTTGCTGTCTCGGGAGATCAACGTTGATGTCTCGACAGATCGACGTTGCTGTCTCGGGAGATCGACGTCGATGTCTCGACAGATCAACGTTGATGTCTCGGGAGATCAACGTTGATCTCTGTGGAGGACACCATCATTTCCATTTTTGGTGAGCCAGTCGCTCATCCCGCTGAGATAGCCCTCCACGAACGCGCCCTCGTACATCAGCAGGTGATCCGCCTTCAGCAGGGTCACGATAGTCGCGCCCTCGAGCACGGCCTCCAGGGCGCGCCGGTTAGCCTCCGGCGGCACGTTCCGATCCACCTCCCCGAAGAACGCCAGCACCGGACAGCGCACGTTCTTCCAGACCGGCGCGGGATCGAAGTCCATGACCCGGCGATAGAACACGCGGAACCAGTGATCGAGCGGCTGCGGGTCCTCGATGAGCCACTCCACACCGCGGGCCTTCTCCTTCCGGTACAGCTCCTCCAGCGCGGCCAGGCCCTTGCCGGTGCGCGTGACCTCGTCGCTCAGGCGGTAGTACGCCAGCGCCTTCCCGATCTCCTCCTCGGGGAAGCCGTAGCCGCGCAGCAGCGCCTCGACGTACAGCAGCCCGTTCTGCCCGACCGGCAGGGCGGAGCCGGCGTGGAGGATGATGAACGCCACGCGCGGGTCGCGCGCAGCGACGAGCGGGGCGATCCAGCCGCCCTGGCTGATGCCAAAGAGGCCCACGCGGCTTCCGTCGATGTCTTTCCGCGAGCGAAGCAGCTGCACGCCCGCGAGCGCATCGGCGGCGAGATCGTGAAAGTCGGACTTTTTCCAGTCGCCGGTCGAGTCGCGCACGCCGCGCTTGTCGTAGGAGAGCACGGCCAGGCCGCGGCTGACGAAGAAGCCGACCCAGGGACCGAGGAAGTCGCGGTCCTCGTCGCCG
>JBIOTX010000099.1:0-3252 GCA_044866315.1 Thermoanaerobaculia bacterium
CCGTTGCTCCCGTGCGGGGCATGACCGCCGAACCGCTGCTGCCCGATCCCGAGCCGCGCATCGTGCTCGCCGCCGCCATCGCCGCCGGTCCGGGATACGCGTTCTCCGTCGACATCGACGACAGCGCCACGCCCCTCAGGGAGGAGGAGTGCTTCCGCTTCGCCCTCCACTATTACGCGCGGGTGCTGTACGAGCTGGCCCGGCGGGAGCGGTCCGTGCGCGAGCTGCGCGAGTGGACCTCGCGCATCGCCGCCACGGCCATCGACCCCGACGCGGACCTCTTCGCGGTCTCCGGCGTCGATGGCACGCTCGTCCGTACCCCGGCCACCGTCGAGTCGCAGACGCGCGTGGTCCTGCGCATCGCCGGCGTGCGCGACCGCGAGGTGGTGGGGGAGGTCGACGCGTTGCGCGGCCCCGTGCTCGCGCGCTCGGTCATCGCCGTGTTCCAGGCCGTCCTCCCGCGCCTGTCCGACCCGGTGCGCGCGGCCGTCTCCGCCGCCATCGCGAACATGAACGCGTCGTACGACCTGACCCACCGCTACACCGATCCGCACAGTCAGCGCGAGGTGCCCGCGGTGGCCTATCTCGCGGCGTCATTCGTGTGATGCCGTGAGCGCGCGCTGCTCCACGACCCGCCCGCGCTCCAGCACCACCATCTCTTCGCACAGCGTCTCCAATTCCTCGCGCTGGTGGGTGACGTAGAGCATGGGGATGGGGAACTCGTCGCGCACGCGCACGAGGTAGTCGAGGACGCGCGTCCGCAGCTCCACGCCCACCCCCGCCAGCGGCTCGTCCAGCAGCAGCACCTCGGGGTCGCTCAGGAGGGCCCGCGCCAGCGCGACGCGCTTGCGCTCGCCGCCGGAGAGGCGCTTCACGCCGCGGTCGAGAAGAGGCTCGATCTCCAGCACCTCCAGCACGTGCGGCCGATCGCCTCCGCCGTAGAACACGTTCTGCCGCACCGAGAGATGCGGGAACAGCGCGTCGTCCTGCGGCACGTACCCGACGCGGCGCAGTCGCGGCGGCACGTCCGTGACGTCGCGGCCGTCGAGCAGCACCCTTCCGCTCGCAGGCGCGCGCAGACCGGCGATCACTTCCAGGAGCGACGTCTTCCCCGCGCCGGAGGGGCCGTACAGCGCGGTCGTCCGCGCGCGCATCGCCAGCGACACTTCCAGCGTGAACGGGACGAGCGGCAGCACGATCCCGCGCAGCTCGATCACGGCTTCGCCTCCGTCCGCCGCAGAAACGCCTCGGCGATCCAGACCGCGGCGAAGGCGATGACCACGGCGTAGCCGAGGAGGCGGAAGGCGTCGGCGTCGCGCCCGAGCTGCACGTAGTGGTAGATCGCCAGCGAGAGCGTGGAGGTGCGGCCGGGGATGTTGCCGGCGACGAGGATGGTGGCCCCGAACTCTCCGATGGCGCGGGCGAAGGCGAGCAGCATCCCGCTGACGATGCCGCGCGCGGCGAGGGGGAGGGTGATGGTGACGAACACGCGGGCGTTGCCGGCGCCGAGGGTGCGGGCGATCTGCTCGAGCCGCGGGTTGACTTCCTCGAAGGCCACGCGCGACGCGCGCACGAGGAGGGGGAAGGACATGACCATCATCGCCACCACCACCGCGCGCCAGGTGAAGACGATGTCCACGTTCAGCACGCGATGCAGCCAGCCGCCGATCGGCCCGCGGCGGCCGAGGAGCTCGAGGAGGATGAGGCCCGTCGCCACGGGCGGCATCACCAGCGGCAGGGCGACCAGGGTCTCCACGAGCGACTTCCCGCGCCAGCGATAGCGCGCCAGGAGCCAGGCCACGGCCAGTCCGGGCGGGACGATGAGCAGCGTCGAGAGCGCGGCCGTGCGCAGGGTGAGGCCGAGGATGGTGGCGTCGCTCACACGAGAAATCCGTGTTTGCGGAAGACGGCGAGCGCCGCCTGCGAGCGCAGATAGCGCAGGAACCGC
Source organism: Thermoanaerobaculia bacterium (assembly GCA_044866315.1). GTDB lineage: Bacteria > Acidobacteriota > Thermoanaerobaculia > Gp7-AA8 > Gp7-AA8 > QHVT01. The sequence continues at coordinate 1,949 of JBIOTX010000099.1, forward strand.
CGCGCCGCCGGCGATGCGCCGCGCAGCGCCGCGAACGGATAGGAGATCTCCGGCGCGGCCGCCCGCGGCACGGCATAGGCAACGCGCACGCGTTTCGCGATACGCGCGTCCGTGGCGTAGACGATCGCCGCGTCGGCGTTGCCGCGCTCCACCGCGGCCAGCGCGGCGCGGACGTTCTCCGTCGGGATCACCTTCGGCGCGACCCGGCTCCAGAGCCCCTGGCGCTGCAGCCACAGCCGCGCGTAGATCCCGGCCGGCACCGTCGACGGCTCCGCCAGCGCCAGCGACTTGCCGACCAGATCGCGCGGCGTGCGGATGGCGTGGTTGCTCACGATCACCAGCGTGTTCGAGAGCACGCGCGCTCGCGTCGAGCGGTCGATCAGTCCCTGCTGCTGCAGCGCGTCCATCTTCGCCTCATCGGCGGAGAGGAAGAGGTCCGCCGGCGCGCCGCTGGCGATCTGCCGCATCAGCGTGCTCGACGCGCCGAAGTTGAAGACCACGTGGTCGGGTGACGTGCGCTCGTAGCTGTTGGCGATCTCCGTCAGCGCGTCGGTGAGGCTGGCCGCGGCGAAGACGCGGATCTCCGCGCCGGAGGCGGTCGCGGAGACGGCGAGCAGCAACGAGGCGAGGAGGCGGCGCATCGATATCTTCAGCGAAGTATATCGATGCGCCGCGGGCGATCACTCCGTTTTCTTGAGACGCATCTCGAAGAACTGCTTGCCGCCGGCCTCGCCGGTCTCCACCCACTGCCCGTCGACGAGGGTCATGGTGAACTTGACGCCGTTCTCCGTCGTCCACGACCAGCCGTTGTCGCCGACCACCAGCTCCGCCGTGCCCGAGCCGCCCGTGGCCAGCCAGCTGGCGAAGCGGTACTTGCTCGTCTTGGCGTCATACGAGATCACGCCCAGGGTCGTGTGCACCGGGATCTCCGCCGGCGCGCCCTCCGGCTTGGCGAAGAACGAGCCCTCCACCAGCTGGGCCACGCCGTTCAGCTTCTTGTGGATCTTCTCCCCGCCGCGGAACGTCATCCGCCGCCCGCCCATGTCGATCCAGCCCTCGCCCTGCCAGTTCCCGATCATGTACTCCAGCTTGGCCATCGCCGCGAGCTGCGCGTCCGGCGTGGGCATCCGGCGCTCCTGCGCGCCGGCGGTCATGCTCATCGCGAGCAGGGTGATGAGAATCGTGACTCGAAACTTCATTGGGTCCTCCTCCTACGCGCGTCAAAGTGCGTCGGCGGAGGACGCCGGACCAGTGACAAGTGTCAGTTGCAGGGACTGCCCTCTGTCACCGAGCGGAACTCGAAG
>JBIOTX010000100.1:0-7640 GCA_044866315.1 Thermoanaerobaculia bacterium
ATCCGGATCGCAAAGCGGTGGCTGCGCCACCGCACTCCTACAATTAGAATCCGAGGCCATGGAGATTACTCCTGAATTGGTCGCCTCGCACGGCCTGACTCCGGACGAATACCAGCGCATCGAGCACATCCTCGGGCGGGCGCCGAATCACACCGAGCTGGGCATCTTCTCGGTGATGTGGTCGGAGCACTGCTCGTACAAGTCCTCGCGGGTGCATCTGCGCAAGTTCCCCACCTCGGGGCCGCGCGTGGTGCAGGGACCCGGCGAGAACGCGGGGGTGATCGACATCGGGGACGGGTGGGTGGCGGCGTTCAAGATGGAGTCGCACAACCATCCGTCGTTCATCGAGCCGTACCAGGGCGCGGCGACGGGGGTGGGCGGGATCCTGCGCGACATCTTCACCATGGGCGCGCGGCCGATCGCCTGCCTGGACTCGCTGCGCTTCGGATCGCTGGACGCGCCGCGGATGAAGTACCTCGTCGACGGGGTGGTGCGCGGGATCGCCGGCTACGGCAACTGCATCGGCATCCCCACCGTCGGCGGGGAGACCTCGTTCCACCCGTCGTACAACGGGAACATCCTGGTCAACGTCTTCGCCCTCGGCGTGACCCGCGGGGAGAAGATCTTCAAGGGAACGGCCAGCGGGGTCGGGAATCCGGTGATCTACGTCGGCTCGAAGACGGGGCGCGACGGCATCCATGGCGCGACCATGGCCTCGGCGGAGTTCGACGAGGCCTCGGAGGAGAAGCGGCCGACGGTGCAGGTGGGCGATCCGTTCACGGAGAAGCTGCTGCTCGAGGCCTGCCTGGAGATCATGGACTCGGACGCCATCGTCGGCATCCAGGACATGGGCGCGGCGGGCCTGACGTCGTCGTCGTTCGAGATGGCCGGCCGCGCGGGAACGGGCATCGTCATGGACCTCGACCGCGTGCCGGTGCGCGAGAGCGGGATGACGCCGTACGAGATCATGCTCAGCGAGTCGCAGGAGCGGATGCTCATCGTGGCCAAACGCGGGCGCGAGGAGGAAGTGATCCGCGTGTTCGAGAAGTGGGACCTGAACGCGGCCGTTGTCGGCGAGGTCACGGACGACGGCTTCGTGCGCCTGATGTGGCGCGGCGAGCAGGCGGCGCAGATCCCCGTCGACCCCATCTCCACCGAGGCGCCGGTGTACGAGCGGCCGATGGCCGCGCCGTCGCGGACGATCGCGCCGAAGCTCGAGCGGCCGCGCCTGGAAGACGGTGACCTGACGGAGACGCTGATGCGCCTCGCGGCATCGCCGAGCCTCTGCTCGAAGCACTGGATCTTCGAGCAGTACGACACGACCGTGCGCACGAACACCGTGGCCGGTCCGGAGAAGCGGGACGCGGCGGTGATCCGGATCAAGGAGACCGGCCGCGCGCTGGCCATGACCTCGGACGTGAACCCGGTTTATTGCTCTCTCGATCCGTACGAGGGCGGCAAGCAGGCCGTGGCCGAGGCGGCGCGCAACGTGGCGGCGAGCGGCGCGCGTCCGGTGGCGATCACCGACTGCCTGAACTTCGGCTCGCCCGAGCGGGCGGAGATCATGTGGCAGTTCGCGGAGAGCATCCGCGGCATCAGCGAGGCCTGCCGGGCGCTGGAGACCCCGGTGGTCTCCGGAAACGTGTCGTTCTACAACGAGACCGAGGGGCGGGCAGTGCATCCGACGCCGACGGTGGGCATGGTCGGGATCATGGAGAGCGACCGCGACGGCTGCGGCCTGGCCTTCCCCGAAGCGAACCTGGAGGTGATCCTCCTCGGCGAGACGGGCGACGAGCTGGGAGGCTCGGAGTGGCAGCAGATGTTCGAGCCGAACGCGCTCGCCGCGCCGCCTCGCGTCGATCTCGATCGAGAGAAGGCGCTGATCGAACTGCTGCTCGCGCTGCACCAGGCGAAGCTGCTCCGCGCCGCGCACGACGTCTCCAACGGCGGGCTGGCCTTCGCCCTGGCGGAGATGTCGATGGAGGGCATCGGCTGCCACGTCGACCTCGGCGGCCACGCCGACGCGCTCGACGCCGTCGCGCTGCTCTTCTCCGAGTCGCAGGCGCGCGCTGTCGTCGCCACGGCGAGCGTGGAGGCGGTCCTCGCCGCCGCCGCGCGCGCGGGCGTGCCGGCGCAGCGCATCGGCCACACCGCGCACGCCGCGTTCCTCATCGAGAGGAGCGGCGTGCCGCTCGTGCGTGTGGCCGCCCAGGAGCTGTCACGCGTCTGGCGCTCCGCCTTCGCGCTGCTCCTCGGCGGAGACACGATCGACGAGGTGCTGCGCGGGGTGGGCGAAGAGGCGCCCGAGGTGATGGCGCACTAGCCCGTCAGTCGCACGGATTCGGCGCGAGGTTCAGGTTGTAGAGATCGAGATACCCGCTGGAGACGCAGATGTCGCAGCCCGGGATCGACTCCAGTCCCAGGTCCTCTTCGCAGGAGATGGGATCGCCGCTGCCGCTGCACCAGATCGCCGACACGGTGTAGTTGTCGGTCATCGATCCGCTGCCGGTCGTGCCGCCGGTGCAGTACCAGATCCTCCAGCCCACCTGCTGGCCGCTGGAGTTGAAGTACTCGATGTACCGCTGGAACGTGGGCAGGGCCCGCACGGACGTGGCAAGGGCGGACAGGAGCGCGAGCAAGAGAACGACGCGGAACTTTTTCATGGTTCGCCTCCGATAGGGCATGAGGCTACGCGCCGCCGTGGCGGGGTGATAGGGACATTTGCCGGCGGGAGGCACGAGGCAGGTGCTTCGCGCCCCACCCGCCCAGGTCCCTCGCTACGCTCGGGATGACAGGCCGTTACATGTTCGACATCGCGTTCAAAAACTCGCCGTTCGTGCGGGTCTTGTCGAGCTTCTCGATGAGGAGCTCCATGGACTCGACGGTCGACAGCGGGGAGAACACCTTGCGCAGGACCCAGATCCGGTTGAGCTCCTGGCGCTCGAGGAGGAGCTCCTCCTTGCGCGTGCCGGAGCGGTTGATGTCGATGGCCGGGAAGACGCGCTTGTCGGAGAGCTTGCGGTCGAGGTGCACTTCCATGTTGCCGGTGCCCTTGAACTCTTCGAAGATCACGTCGTCCATGCGCGAGCCGGTGTCGATGAGGGCCGTGGCGATGATGGTCAGCGAGCCGCCCTCCTCGACGTTGCGGGCCGAGCCGAAGAAGCGCTTCGGGCGCTGCAGGGCGTTGGAGTCGACGCCGCCGGAGAGGACCTTCCCCGAGGGCGGGACGACGGTGTTGTAGGCGCGGGCGAGGCGGGTGATGGAGTCGAGCAGGATCACCACGTCGCGCTTGTGCTCGACCAGGCGCTTGGCCTTCTCGATGACCATCTCCGCGACCTGCACGTGGCGCGAGGCCGGCTCGTCGAAGGTCGAGGAGATGACCTCGCCCTTGACCGAGCGCTGCATGTCCGTGACTTCCTCGGGGCGCTCGTCAATGAGCAGCACGATGAGGGTGATCTCCGGATGGTTCGCGGTGATCGAGTTGGCGATGGACTGCAGGAGCATGGTCTTGCCGGTGCGCGGCGGGGCGACAATGAGACCGCGCTGGCCCTTGCCCACCGGGGCGATGAGATCGAGCACGCGCGAGGACATGTGCTGCGGGGTCTCGAGCTTGACGCGCTGCTCGGGATAGAGCGGGGTGAGGTTGTCGAAGAGGGTCTTCTCGCGGGCCACGTCGGGGTGCTCGAAGTTCACCGCCTCGACCTTGATCAGAGCGAAGTAGCGCTCCCCTTCCTTCGGCGGGCGGACCTGGCCGGAGACGGTGTCGCCGGTGCGGAGATCGAAGCGGCGGATCTGCGAGGGCGAGACGTAGATGTCGTCCGGGCCGGGCAGGTAGTTGTACTCGGGCGCGCGGAGGAACCCGAAGCCGTCCGGCAGGCACTCGAGCACGCCCTCGGAGAAGATCAGCCCCGACTTCTCGGTCTGGGCCTGAAGGATGGCGAAGATCAGGTCCTGCTTGCGCAGGCCCGAGGCGTTCTCGACGCCGTGGTCCTTGGCGAGCTTGGCCAGATCGGGGAGCTTGAGCTCCTTGAGGGCGCGGATGTCGAGCGTCTCCACCGGCGCCGCGGCCGCGGCTGCTGCCTTGCCGTTGCCGTTCTCCGGCGCGACCTCGCGCGGAGCGGCCGGCTCGGGCTCGGGCTCGGCCACCGGTGCGGGAGCGGGCTCGGGAGCCGCGAAGTCCTCGGCAGGGGGAGTTGCCGCTTCCGGAGCGGCTTCTTCGACCACCGCCTCCTTCTTCTTGCGCGGCGCGCGCTTGGGCTTCTCCGGCTTCTCGGCGGGCGGGTCGATGACGGCGGTGCTGTCGTTGTCGATTTCTGTCTGTGCCATGGTGTTCCTCGATTCACAGGCGCGAAAAAATCTCGCGCCGGATCTGGTCGATGCCTTGTTTGGTGACGGCCGAGGTGGGGATGAGCGCGGAGTCGTCGATCTCCAGCTCTTTGGCCATCTGGCGCCGGCTGTTCGCGAGCTGGTTCTTGGAAAGCTTGTCGGCCTTGGTCAGGACGACCCGCTCGTCGATGTCGAGGTCCCGCGCCCAGTGGTGCATCTGCAGGTCGTGCTCTCCCGGCTCGCGGCGGGCGTCGAGCAGCAGGAAGATCAGCCTGAGGGCCTCGGCCTCGCTCAGGTACCCGCGGACGAGGTCTCCCCAGGAGCGCATCACGCTCTTCGGCACTTTTGCGTAGCCGTAACCGGGGAGATCGACGAGGTAGAACTTCTCGTTCACGAGATAAAACTGCACCGCCTGGGTCTTGCCGGGAGTCTGGCTGACGCGGGCGACGCCCTTTCGGCCCAGCACGGCGTTGATCAGACTGGATTTCCCGACGTTGGAGCGGCCGACCATGGCGAACTGCGGTCTGCCGTCACGGGGGAAATCGTCAGGCTGGTACGCCGCCCGGTGAAAACTGACTGTACGGATGTCCAAGTGAAAATTTCTGGCTTGCTGTAACGGCGCATCTCCGGAGGTGCCGGAAACGCGCTGCGCTTTGTGGTTTCTTGTTACAAAAGCCCGGTGTGCGGACTACGCGGGTGCTGCGAAGAAGAGCGAGTTGTGTTGCTGAACGCGGAAGATTGTGCGGATATTCGGGGGCTGTGTCAATGAACCGGTGTGGTGCGGATCTCCGGTCTGCCTCTGTGTTCCTGAGGCAAGCCAGAGGCCCGCACCACACCTGTTACTAGTGCGTAACCGGCGCGTCCGGTGAGATGACCTTCTCCGGCTCCGGGAGTTTCTCCTTCGCCGCCAATGGAACAATCGTGCCATCGAGGGCGATGGTCATGACCTCGTCCATCGACTCCACGAGGTTGAATTCCATCTTCTCGCGGACATCGGACGGGATGTCCTCGAGGTCGCGCTCGTTCTCGCGCGGGAGGATCACCCGGGTGATGCCCGCGCGCGCCGCGGCCAGGACCTTGTCCTTCACGCCGCCGACGGGGAGGACCTTGCCGCGCAGGGTGATCTCGCCGGTCATGGCGATGTCGCGATGCACGGGGATCTTCGTGACTGCCGACAGGAGGGCCGTGGCCATGGTGATGCCGGCCGAGGGACCGTCCTTCGGAATCGCGCCCTCGGGGACGTGAATGTGGATGTCCAGGCTGGAGTGGAAGTCCGGATCGAGGCCGAAGAGCTCAGCGCGTGAGCGGACGTACGACAGCGCGGCGCGCGCCGACTCCTGCATCACGTCGCCGAGCTTGCCGGTGAGGGTGAGGTTGCCCTTGCCGCGCGAGAGCGCGACTTCGGTGGAGAGGATCTCGCCGCCGACTTCCGTCCAGGCCAGTCCCGTGGCCAGACCGATCTCCGAGGAGTCGGCCATCTGGTGGGCGCGGAACTTCGCCTTGCCGAGGAGCTCGCGGACCTTGGCCCGGTCGATGACAGTCGTGTAGTCCGGACCGTCCTTCACCACCTGCCGGGCGATCTTGCGCAGCACCGACCCGACCTCGCGCTCGAGGCTGCGCACGCCGGCCTCGCGCGTGTAGCTGTCGATCAGCTCTTCCAGGGCCGAGTCCTCGAAGGTGATCTTCGCGTCCTCGAGGCCCTGCTCGGCCTTCTGCTTCGAGACCAGGAACTGCCGGGCGATGCTCAGCTTCTCCACGTGCGTGTAGCCGGAGAGCTGGATGATCTCCATGCGATCCTTGAGCGGCGCGGGGATGGTGTGGATCACGTTCGCCGTGGCGATGAACATGACCTTGGAGAGGTCGTACTCGACGTCGAGGTAGTGATCGACGAAGGAGTTGTTCTGCTCGGGGTCGAGCACCTCGAGGAGCGCCGCGCTGGGGTCGCCGCGGAAGTCCATCGACATCTTGTCGACCTCGTCGAGCAGGAACACCGGGTTGACCGTGCCGGCCTTCTTCATCCGTTGGATGATCTGACCGGGGAAGGCGCCGATGTAGGTGCGGCGATGGCCGCGGATCTCGGCCTCGTCGCGCACGCCGCCCAGGGAGAGGCGGACGAACTTGCGTCCGGTGGCGCGGGCGATCGACTTCGCCAGTGAGGTCTTGCCGACGCCCGGAGGTCCGACGAAGCAGAGGATGGTGCCCTTGGGCTGCTTCACCAGCTGGCGCACGGCCAGGAACTCGAGGATGCGCTCCTTGATCTTCTCCAGGCCGTAGTGGTCCTCGTTGAGGATCTGCTCGGCCAGCTCGATGTCCTTGATCTCCTTGGACGCTTTCTTCCATGGCACGGAGACCAGCCACTCGATGTAGTTGCGGGACACGGTGGCCTCGGCGGAAACGCCGGGCATGGCCTCGAGGCGCTTGAGCTCCTGAAGGGCCTTCTCCTTGGTGTCCTTGGGCATCCCCGCCTCTTCGATCTTCTGGCGGAGCTCCTCGATCTCGTCGGAGCGGTCGTCCTTCCGGCCGAGCTCGTGGTGGATGGCCTTGATCTTCTCGTTGAGGTAGTACTCCTTCTGCGCGCGCTCCATCTGCTTTTTCACTTTGGAGTTGATGCGCTTGTCGATGTTGATCTTCTCGATCTCGATCTCGATGAAGTCCTGCAGCTTCTGCAGGCGCTCGTAGGGCGAAGGAGTCTCCAGGAGCTGCTGCTTTTCGGTGGTGGTGATGAGCAGGTGGGAGGCGAGGGTGTCGGCGAACTTGTCCGGGTCGTCGAGCTTGAGCGTCGCCATCACCCCTTCGAAGGCCAGGTGATGGGACATCTTCGCGTACTGCTCGAAGATCTCCATCAGCTTCTGCATGTACTGCGAGACTTCGGGGGTGAGGGGGTACTTGGTGTCGATCTCGCGCACGGCCACGGTGACGTAGCCGTTCGACTCGTGGCTGCCCACGATCTCGCCGCGGGTCAGCCCCTCGACCATCACCTTCACGTTCTGGTTCGGGAGCTTGAGGTTCTGCACGACCGTGGCGATGACGCCGACCTGGTAGATCTCGGTCATCGACGGGTCGTCGATCTTGGGGTCCTTCTGCGTTGCCAGGAAGATCTTCTTCTCGGACGTGGAGAGCGTGGCCTCCAGTGCCAGGATCGAGGCCCGGCGGCCGACGACGAAGGGGGCCATCATCGAGGGGAAGACGACCATGTCGCGCAGCGGGACGAGAGGAAGTTGGAGGATTCGCGATTCAGGGTTGGACATTGCGACCAGTTATACGCTGATTCGGGGGAAAAAACTTCCCAGAGACGTGGGGGGGGGGGGGGGGGG
>JBIOTX010000101.1:0-3689 GCA_044866315.1 Thermoanaerobaculia bacterium
GGGACCACTTTGGACCTCGTGACCTCGTGACCCCGTGACCCGCTCTCTGTAACGAACGGGCCCTTCGCGTCACTACTGATCAGGAGGGTTGTTCATGAAACGTGCTGTCATCGCCCTGGTCATTCTCGCTCTGGCTTCGTCGGTGGTCGCCCAGGTGCCGTGCGGGCCGCTGATGCCGAATCCGAAGGTGTTCCTCATCTCGAAGCAGATCGACGGCTCGTTCACCCGCTACTGGTTCTCGGTTTCCAACCGGGCGAACTTCCCGAACGTGCTGTTCGTGGCCTCGCCGAACCTGCCGCCGTGCGGGCTGAATACGAACGCCTCGCGCACCTGGCTGCACATCTTCAACGGCAACGGCACGCGCATCTACGGCTATTGCGCGCTGAGCGCGAACTCGCAGATGGCGAAGCTCTCCTTCGCCGTGCCGACGGCGAGCCCGCAGCCGAAGTCGTTCTTCATCACCCTGCACGACCGCAGGTGCAACCGGACGGTGAAGTCGAACGTGGTCGCGCTGCCGTAAGCGGTCAGCGCAGCCCGTTCTCGACCGTCTGCGTCAACTGATCGTTCCCGTACCAGTTCCGGTGGAACTGCAGGAGGGCGTCGCGGTCGGCGGTGGTGCCGCCGAGGGGCTGCGTCCCTTCCGCGGGGCGGAAGAGGCGGGGGAAGCGGTAGAGGACGTAGTCGAAGTTGCGCTTCGCGTATTCCTCGCCGAGCTTCATGAACGACGCGCCGTCGATGCTGAACTTCGTCCGGCCCTTGTAGGAGAGGTCGACGCGCGAGTAGCGTTTCTCCTTCAGTTTCTTGGCGAACTCGAGGAAGGCCGTGTGGACGTCGATGGGGGTCTGCCGGAAGCTGAGCGACTGGAGGTCGTAGACCACCACGCCGGGGATGACCCAGTACTCGTAGTGCGCCGACACCTTCATCCCGCGGAAGGCGGCGTTCTCGCGGAGGATGTCGTTGACCGGCTCCTGGAGCAGGAAGAGGTTCGCCGAGTAGCCGATCAGGGCGGCGATGAGCGGCGTGCCGACGAAGACGAGGCGTTTGTTACGAACGGCCGGGATGGGGATCGCGACGCGCTCCATCCGGAGCTGCCGTTTGAGCAGCGCGGCGATCCCTGGCCGTTTTTTTTCGCGCGGGGAGGAGGACGGCTCCACGGGGATCGCGTAGTAGACGATCGACAGGAGCAGGCCCGCGGCGATGGAGAGCACTCCCACCGGCCGGAAGACGAGCAGCGCGCCGAGGCCGAACAGGTACATGACCCAGCTCGCGTAGTTCACCCGCGAGCGGAGGCGCTGGGCGCGGTCGCGGTAGAAGTTTTCGTCCACGACTTCCGAGCAATGCTGGCAGCGCACCGCGTTCGCGCGGATGGCGCCGCCGCAGAAGCGGCACTCGGCGGAATCGTGATCGGTGGCGCGCCGGCGCTGCACCGCGAGGTCTTCGGCCCGGCGCTTCGGAAGGACGTTGAGAAGAATCAGACCGCAGTTGCCACAAGCCGCCGTGTCTGGTTCATTGAGAGTGTGGCATTCGGGGCAATGCATGGCATTGCCCTGGAGTGCAACGCGGCTGCCACTAGCGCCGGCGGCCGCCGCCGAAGCGCCGCTCGATGTTGAACCCGAGTTTGACGTCGCCCATGTCCAGCGGCGAACCCTGGAAAGTGCTCGTGACGAGCTGGTCCGTGAGCGTGGACTGGTTGTTGGTCAAAAGGATCTCGAACCAGTGTCCGCCGAGGGCGCGCTTGATGCCGATGGACCAGCCGAAGTCGGCGTCCATCGAATCCGGCAAGTCCTGGTTCGGCGGGGTGATCTCCGCGACCAGGCTGAGGTTGCGGCGGAGCATGTACGTGACGGCGATCGGGACGTTGAAGGCGTTCTCGAACAGGGCAGCCGAGGTCTCGCCGTCCACGGCCCGCCCGGCCTTGGTCACGAACGTCGGCAGCAGATACACCTCGGCCTTCCGCCCGAACTGCCGGGCCAGGATGGCCTGGACGAAGAAGGACGAGCGGTCCTTCAGATTGCGCTCCGTTCGCCAAGCCACGCCGCCGCGCAGCGTCGCTGACAGTGGCACCGCCGCGGCCTGCTGGAGCACGACGAACTTCGCCGCCCCCTCGAGCGTGTCGTTGGTGTTGCTCCGCGCGAGCGACACCTGCAGGTCTCGCCGCAGCGCGTACGACACGCCGAAGACGACGTCCGCGTTCGTGTCCAGTCCGAACAGCGTATGCAGCTGATCGCTGAGGCTGCCCTGATCGATCGATTGATTGAACCGATGCGTGAACTTCACCTCCCACGTCCCCCGCGACGGCATCTGGGGGGAGGGGAGGGAGAGGAGCGTGTCGCCGGTGGGTAATTTGCCAATCGGTTTGTAGGGGTCGTCCTGGGCGAAGGCAGAAGGCAGAAGGCAGAAGGCAGAAGTGAGAAGAAGCAACGCGAGACGCGCGTGCCACTTAGTCATTCGGTGCTCCTCTTCGGATCCAGTCTCTCACCAGCTTGATCTGCGCGTCGCTGAGCGGCGGCAGTCCTTGCGGCATCCGATCGCCGGTGATGCCGGCGCCGGTGAGCTTTCGATAGAGATAAGAGTTCACAGGATCGTTGGGGGTGACGCGGCGCAGGGCGGGCATCTCCACGCTGGGCACGTTCACGAGGTTCGTGTAGGCGCTGGCGGCGGCGAGGTTGAGCTGCGACTGCTGGCCGATGGGGTGATGGCAACCGATGACGGCGCAGGTGGGCGTGAAGATCTCGGTCTGCACGCGGGTGAACGTGGCCGTCGTGTCGATGGGATCCCCGGGACCGTCACCAGGATCGGTCGGTGTCTCGAGGTTGCCACAAGCTGTGAGTAGGAGTGTGAGGGCGATCAGACAGGAGCGCATTGACGGATCGTAAGGTAGCATCGGTCCGTGCATTCCGTCGATGAGCTGTTCGCGGTCGTCGTTCGGGAGCAAGACGACGACGCGCGCTGGGCCGCGATCCGCGAGCTGCACGCTCTGGGCACGCGCGAAGTCTTCGAGCGCGGCGCGACCTTCTGCCGCAGCGCGCAGGCGCAGGAGCGCATCGCCGGCGCGGATATTCTCGGGCAGCTCAACGAATACGCCGACGAGTCGATGACCATCCTGTCCTCGATGCTCGGCGATCCGGACGCGGCGGTGCTCGAGTCCGTGGTGCACGCGCTGGGGCAGCAGCAGGACGCCCGGACCATCGACGCCCTGTCACATCTTGCAAAACATGATGCCCCGAACGTGCGCTGGGCCGTGGCCACGGCCCTCGAGGACCTCATCGCCGACGAGCGCGCGGAGAAAGTGCTGCTCACGCTCATGCGCGACGGCGACCAGTCCGTGCGCGACCGGGCCACCTTCGCCGTGGGCAGCCTCTCCGACCACGACTCGCCGCGCATCCGCGCCGCGCTGGCCGAGCGCCTGCGCGACGACGATCGCTGCGTCGCCAACGAAGCCGCCCTCGGCCTCGCCCGCCGCCGCGACGCGCGGGCGATCCCCTACCTCGCCATCGCCGCCGAGGGCCCGGACGGAACGGAGGTCGAGGAGGCGATCGACGAGATCACCTCGCCGGACATGCTCACGGAGCTGCTCAAGGCGCGCGACGCGCTGGGCGACGCGGGCGGCCTGCGGCAGCTCATCGACCGCTGCCGGCAGAAGCAGCTTTAGGAGTGCGGTAGCGGAGCTACCGCTTTGCGATCCGGAT
>JBIOTX010000102.1:0-18048 GCA_044866315.1 Thermoanaerobaculia bacterium
CGCCTGAAGAAGGTCCTCGACCGGGCCACCAGGCACTCGCTGGTGCTGCTCGACGAGCTGGGATCGGGCACGGACCCGGAGGAAGGCGCGGCCCTCGCGGCCTCGGTGATCGAGCACCTCCTGCGTACCGGCGCGCTGGTCATCACCACCACGCACCTGTCGGCGCTGAAGAGCTTCGCCGTCAACGACGCGCGCATCGTGAACGCGTCGATGGAGTTCGACGCGGCGACGGGACAGCCGACCTACCGCATGATCAGCGGCATCCCCGGCCGCAGCCGGGCCATCGAGGTGGCGAAGATGATCGGCCTGCCGGCGCAGATCATCGAAGGCGCGCGCGAGCGCCTCGGCGAGCGTTACGGCGAGACGGACACGCTCCTGGCCACGCTGCAGAAGAAGATGTCCGAGATCGTGAGCCAGCAGGACGAGCTGGCGCGGCTGCAGAAAGAGGTCGACGCCGACCGCCGCGCGCTCGCCGAAAAGTCCGCGCAGCTCGAGAAGGAGCGCGCCCGCCTCGGCGCCTCTTACCGTGAGGAGCTGGAGCGCCTGCGCGACGACGTCACCCGCCAGATCGCCAACGAGATCAAGAACCTCAGGGACATGGACCGCGCCGCGCGCGCGTCGGTGAACGCGAGCGAAGTGGTGCGGACCATCACCAAGCCCGTGGACAAGGCGATGGAGTTCATCCCCGCCGAGCAGCGCGAGGTGCGCGTCGGCGAGAAGGCGGAGCACCGCAAGTTCAAGGTGACCGGCGAGGTGGTGTCGGTCGACGGCGAGAAGGCCGTGCTATCGGTCAGCGGGCGGAAGATGACCGTGGAGACGCGCGATCTCACGCCGAAAGGTGGAGCGGCGGGCTCTCAGCCCGCCGACCGCAAGGGCGGGCTAAGAGCCCGCCCCTCCACGAGCGACGTGGCCGCGCCGGTCGCCGCGGAATTGAACCTCATCGGCCAGCGCGTGGACGACGCGCTGGAGGAGTCGGACAAGTTCCTCGATCGCGCGCTGCTCGAAGGCAAGCAGGCCGTGCGCATCATCCATGGCTTCGGCACGGGGGCGCTGCGCAAGGCGCTGCGCGAGCATCTACGGCGCCATCCGGCGGTGAAGTCGTGGCGGCCCGGGGAGGAGAATGAAGGAGGCGACGGCGCGACCATCGCCGTCCTCGACGCGTAATGGCCTTCGTCGATCTGAACGACGCCGTCATCGCCCAGGTGCGCGACGCCGCGGACATCGTCGACTTCGTCCAGCAGGTCACCCCGCTCAAGCTGGCCGGTAAGAGCTACAAGGGCCTCTGCCCGTTTCACCGCGAGAAGTCGCCGTCGTTCACCGTCGACCGCTCGAAAGGGCTCTTCTACTGCTTCGGCTGCGGCACGGGCGGCGACGTCTTCAAGTTCCTCACTCTCACCGAGCGCTTCACGTTCCCCGAGGCGGTGGAGCATGTGGCCTCGCGCTATGGGATCGAGCTGCCGAAGCGGAAGCGCACCCAGCGCGAGTCCGACAAGGACGATCTCCTCGGCCTCATGGATGACGCCTCGGAGGCCTTTCATCAGGCCCTGGAGTGGACGCCCAACGCGGCCGACGACTATCTCCGCCAGCGCGGCGTGGCCAAGGAGATCATCACCCGCTTCGGCTTCGGCTACGCGCCCGACTCCTGGGACTACATCCTCCGCCGCCTGGGACAGAAGCATGGCGAGAAGCGCCTGGAGACGGCCGGACTGATCACGCCGCGGAAGGAAAAGAACGGCTATTACGACCGGTTCCGCAACCGCCTGATGATCCCCATCCACTCCGAGACCGGCGCGCTGGTCGGCTTCGGCGGCCGCTCGCTCGACGGCAGCGAGCCGAAGTACCTCAACTCGCCGGAGTCGGAGCTCTTCAACAAGTCGCGTCTCCTCTACAACCTTCATCGCAGCAAGGACGCGATGCGGCGCTACGACCGGGCCATCCTGGTGGAGGGCTACTTCGACGCCATCGCCATCGACCACGCCGGCGTGCCGGGAGTGGTCGCCTCGATGGGCACGTCGCTCACCGCCGGGCAGGCTTCGCTGCTGCGGCGCTTCACGCGCAATGTGGTCATCGCCTACGACGGCGACAACGCCGGCCGCAACGCCACCCTGCGCGCGGCGCCGATCCTCCTGTCCGCGGGCCTGAACGTCTCCGCGCTCGACCTCCAGGGCGAGAAGGATCCCGACTCTCTGGTCCAGAAACACGGCGCGGACCGGTTCCTGGAGGTGCTCTCCAGCGCCCTGGACATCTTCGAGTTCGGCCTGCGCGAGTGGGCCTCCAACGCGGGTCAACTCTCCGGGCGGGAGAAGTCCGAACGGGTCGAGCAGTTCATGCCCCTCCTCGCCGCGGTGACCGATCCGGTGGTCCGGAACGAGGCCGCGCAGCGGATCGCCGA
Organism: Thermoanaerobaculia bacterium; assembly: GCA_044866315.1. Lineage (GTDB taxonomy): Bacteria > Acidobacteriota > Thermoanaerobaculia > Gp7-AA8 > Gp7-AA8 > QHVT01. The sequence goes on from JBIOTX010000102.1 coordinate 2,393, forward strand.
CGCCTTTCGGCTGGAATTCGAGACCGTCTGGTCCCGGGTCCGGACCAAGGCCGGGGCGCCCCAGACGGTCGAGCGGAGGCCCACCGCGCCGACCAATACGGCCGAGAAATTCGTGTTGATGGCGGCCATCCAGGGGCGTCTGACCCCGGATCAAGTGGGGCGGGTGCTGGTTGAGTACTTCGAGGACCCTGCGTGCAAAACGCTCTTTTCTATCATAAAAAATGACCTCGAAAGTGGCCAACCTATTGATTTTACGGAGGTCTCAACCCATCTTAGGGGCGAGGCCGAGCTGACGCTCCTGAGCGAGCTGAGCCTCTCCGACGATCTTGACGAGCGAATTTCGGAGCGTTTCGACCAGAGCCTCTTGCCCCTCGAGAGGTCTTTCCTCCAACGGCGGAACCGCCAGCTTTCCCAGCAGATCAGCGAGGCAGAGAGGAGTGGGGATGGGACAAGGGCTGATCAACTACTCGCCGAACAACGCGAGCTCACCCGTATGTTGCACTCACTGAAATAATTATCGTCCCCCTAAGATTACGCGAATGTCCTCTGGACGATACTTTGGCCGGCTTGTCAAGCCCCTCCCGTTTGACCCACCGGCCAAGGTCTCTTTCGAGAGGCCAAGAGTGCCGACACGGCTGGAAATGCTGCCCATCGCGAGGAGCACGACGACATGACGACACGCCTGCGCACTTCGAATCTCGAAACGGAGTCCAACTTTGAAGACGAGGGGGTCGTCGAGTTGAGTGTCGAAGAGAAATATGCGGAAGTAAAGCAGCTCATCGCGATCGGTAAGGAAAAGGGCTTCCTGCTTTACGACGAGATCTACGAGGTTCTGCCGGAGGAGGTCACCAGTCTCCCCGAGGAGCTCGACGAGATCTACATCCGCTTCAACGATCTCGGGATCGATGTCATCGAGGATGCCGAGAAGCCGCTTCAGACCTCTCCGAAGGGGATCGTCACCATCGACGGGACCATCGAAGAGAAAGAGATGGACCAGCGCGAGGAGGTCCAGCAGGACATCATCGCCGCCTCCTCCGGAATCGTCGACAAGACCAACGATCCGGTGCGCATGTACCTGCGCGAGATGGGCACGGTCAAGCTGCTCGACCGCCAGGGCGAGGTGGACATCGCCAAGCGCATCGAGAAGGGCGAGCGCAAGGTCTTCAAGGCCCTCTCCGCGAACAAGATCATCCGCGAGGAGATCCTGAAGATCCACGAGGCCGCCAAGAAGGACTCCCGGGTCATCAAGGAGACCATCGACCTGGCCATGCCGGACGACGACGGCACCATCGACGCCGGCTCCGCCGACGGCGAGCCGAAGATGCCCGCCGCGGTGAGCAACAAGATCCACGAGATCATGGCCATCTTCGAGGGCATCGCCAAGCTCGATAAGAAGATCAAGGACAACCAGGTCAAGCTGGGCGATCCGAAGAAGCTCTCCCAGCGCGCTCTGGCCCTGGCCCTGAAGAACGTGGACAAGCTCGAGCAGGAGCTCGCCGACGAGCTGCAGCGGGTCGACTTCACCCCGGCTACGCGCAACCGGATGATCAACAAGCTCAAGGACATCGACAACGAGCTGGCCCAGGCGGCGTCGATGATCCGCAAGGACGAGCAGGCGCTGAAGCGCGAGAAGGACAAGGTCCGCCGCGACTTCTACCGCCGCCGCCTCCAGAAGTACCAGGAGAAGCTCGCCGAGCTGGAGACGTTCTACGGCGTCGCCCACGAGGAGCTCAAGAAGACCATCCGCGAGATCCGCCAGGGCGAGGAGGAAGCCGATCAGGCCAAGCAGGAGCTGATCGTGGCCAACCTGCGCCTGGTGGTCTCCATCGCCAAGAAGTACACCAACCGCGGCCTGCAGTTCCTCGACCTCATCCAGGAAGGCAACATCGGCCTGATGAAGGCGGTCGAGAAGTTCGAGTACCGCCGCGGCTACAAGTTCTCCACCTACGCCACGTGGTGGATCCGCCAGGCCATCACCCGCGCCATCGCCGATCAGGCCCGCACGATCCGCATCCCCGTGCACATGATCGAGACGATCAACAAGCTCACCCGCACCTCCCGCGCGCTGGTGCAGGAGCTCGGGCGCGAGCCGCAGGCCGAGGAGATCGCCGAGCGGATGGACATGCCGGTGGCCAAGGTCCGCAAGATCATGAAGATCGCCCAGGAGCCGATCTCCCTCGAGACTCCGATCGGAGAAGAGGAAGACTCGCACCTCGGCGATTTCATCGAGGATCGCGGCGTGATCTCCCCCATCGAGCACGTCATCGTGGCCAACCTCAAGGAGCAGACCTCGAAGGTCCTGCGCACCCTCACCCCGCGGGAGGAGCAGGTCCTCAAGATGCGCTTCGGTGTCGGCGACGGTGCCGAGCACACGCTCGAGGAGGTGGGCCGCTCGTTCAACGTCACCCGCGAGCGGATCCGCCAGATCGAGTCCAAGGCGCTGCGCAAGCTCCGCCACCCCAGCAGGAGCAAAAAACTCCGCCCTTTTCTTGACGCGACGTTCTAAAGTCGCGAAGTTGGGACAAAACACAGAACGGCGGGCCTTCGGGCCCGCCGTTCTGCTATAACCCGCCGACCGTGCGCTCGCTCCTCGTCTTCATCCTCTTCGCTGCTCTTCCCCTCTCTGCCCAGCCGTACCACCTCGAGCTCGAGGCCAACCCCGGCGCGGCCTTCCCCTACCTGGGCAAATTCGGCACGGTCGACCTACACGTCTACCGCGGCGGCGTGCGCGCCGAGGCCTTGGGGCTGGACGGGTTCAGCCGCAACGGCGAGCAGATCGTGACGGTGATGAATCCCTTCATGCGCGTGTACAACGAGATCCAGGTTGCGGAGATCACCGCGATGCTCACGAAAATGGCCGGTCAGGTCGAGCGCACGGCGGGGGTCCCCACGCTCGGGCCCACGACGGCCGGCAAAGTCCGCGGCGTCGACGCCACCTGTCACCGGCTCCTGTTCGGCCCTCAGGCCTGGATCGACTTCTGGACCACCTCCGCCGTTCCCGAGAATCCGCAGCTGAGGCGCATCATCGACCAGATGCTCCAGGGCATCGCTCCGGCCAGCGCCGGGGTCGTGCGCAAAATCCGCGGCACGCCTGTCTACGTCGAGCTGAATTTCCGGCGCTTCAAGAAGGTGCCGCTGCTGACGCTGAAGAAGCTCACCTTCGCCGCCGACGACGAGAGCGAAGCGCTGGAGGTGGGACGCTTCTACGTGCTCTCACCGTCGCAGTGGTTCTGAGGGCGGGCTCAACTGCTACCATCGCGCGCATGCGCAATGCTGCTCTCCTCGTCTTCACCCTGCTCCTGACCAGCGGAGCGCTCGCCGCTCCGCGTTTCGTCGACGTCAAGACCGCCGCCGCCGCGACCATCGACCGCAGCGCCGCGGAGATGACTCGCCTGTCCGATGAGGTCTGGCGCTACGCCGAGACCGCGCTTCGCGAGACCCGGTCGGCGAAGGCGCTCGCCGACTGGGCGGAGGCCAAGGGTTTCCGCGTCACCCGCGGCGTCGCCGGCATGCCCACCGCGTTCGTCGCGGAGTACGGCAGCGGCAAGCCGGTGATCGGGATCATGGGCGAGTACGATGCCCTCCCCGGCATCTCCCAGAAGGCGCTGCCGACGAAGGAGGCCCTCGACGCCGGCGCGCCCGGCCACGGCTGCGGACACAATCTCTTCGGCGTCGGCAGCCTCGGCGCCGCGGTGGCGATCAAGGAGCTCATCGCCGCCGGCAAGCTCCAGGGAACGATCCGGTTCTTCGGCACGCCGGCCGAGGAGGCGGTGGGGGGGAAGATCTACATGTTGCGCGACGGCGTGTTCCAGGACGTCGACGTCATGCTGGCCTGGCATCCCTCGGACGAGACCCAGTCCGACACCAAGAGCTCCCAGGCCATGGTCAGCGTGAACGTCGAGTTCCGCGGCCGCTCCGCGCACGCCGCGTACGATCCGTGGAACGCGCGCAGCGCGGCGGACGGCCAGGAGCTGTTCACCTTCGGCGTGAACCTCCTGCGCGAGCACGTGCGTCCCTCCTCGCGCATGCACTACACCGTGCGCGAGGCCGGCAAGGCGCCGAACGTCGTGCCCGACTACGCGCGGGTGGAGATCTGGCTGCGCGACGAGAAGCGAGACGAAGTCGAGCGCCTGATCGAGCGCATCCGCCAGATCGCCCAGGGGGCGGCGATGGCCGCCGGAGTGGAGAGCAAGGTCGACGTCGCCGGCGGCTCCTGGAACATGCTCGTCAACATGACCGGCCAGAAGGCCGCCTTCGAGAACATGCAGTGGCTCGGCCCCATCGCCTTCACCGGCGAAGAACAGCAGTTCGCCCGGACCATCCAGAAGGAGACCGGCGTCGCCGAGAAAGGCCTCCTCGGCAACGTCAAGCCCTTCGACGCCAACCCCGGCAGCCCCGAAGGCGGATCCACCGACGTCGCCGACGTCAGCTGGGTCGTCCCCACCATCCACGTCTCGGTGACCACCGCCCCTATCGGCGCCCCCTGGCACGGCTGGCCCGTCGTCGCCTGCGGCGGTATGTCCATCGGCCACAAAGGCATGCTCTGGGCCTCGAAAGCCCTGGCCGCGACGATGGTGGATCTCTACCGCGATCCCAAGCTCGTCACCGACGTGCGCGCGGAGTTCGCGAAGAGCACGGAGGGCGTGGCGTGGAAGCCGTACATCCCGGCGGGGCCGCCGCCGGTGCCGTCGAACTGAGACGTGGAGCGGCGTTACGCCGCTACCGCGCTCGGCATCTGCACGCGATCCAGATCCGCCAGCAGCGCCCCCGAGTCCGCGTAGCGCTCCCGCGGCTCCTTGGTCAGGCAGCGCATCACGATCGTGTTGATCTCCCGGCCGATGTCCGGGCGCAGCTCGATGGGCGGGCGGGCGGCCTCGGTGATGTGGGCGGTGAGGACGCCGGTGAGGGAGGACGACTCGAAAGGACGGCGGCCGACGAGCATCTCGTAGATCAGCACGCCCATCGAATAGACGTCGCTGCGGGCGTCGAGGAGCTTGCCCTGGACCTGCTCGGGGCTCATGTAGTGCGGGGTGCCGACGATCAGGCCGGCCTGGGTCATGGCCTCGGGGGTCTCGGCCATGCGGGCGATGCCGAAGTCCATGAGCTTCACTTCGCCCTTGGCGTCGATGAGGACGTTCTGGGGCTTGATGTCGCGGTGGATGATGCCCTGCTCGTGCGCGGCCTGGAGGCCGCGGCAGATCTGGCGGGTGATGCCGACCGCGGCGCGGGTGGGCATCTGCCGGTTGGGGGCCTCGTCGAGGAGCTCGGCCAGGGTGTAGCCGCGCACGAACTCCATGGAGATGAAGTACACGCCCTCGGCCTCGCCGTAGTCGAACGTCCGGAGGACGTTGCGGTGGGTGATCTTGCGCGCCAGGCGGATCTCGCGCTTGAAGCGCTCGAGGTCTTCCGGCGAGCGGGTCATGACGTCGCCGGGCAGGGTCTTGATGGCCACGGTCTCGTCGAGCTGGCTGTCGGTGGCCTTGTAGACCACGCCCATGCCCCCGCGGCCGAGGACCTGCTCGATCTTGTAGCGGTTGGCGAAGAGGTGGCCGATGCTGAGGTCCGCGTAGCCCTTCGCGGGCGCGGTGGCACCCGGCTCCGTGGCCTCCATCTTCATCGTGGCCATGGTCGATGTGGCCGCGCCGATCGACTTCATCATCCCGGTGGTCATGCTCATCAGCGGCAGCGAGGCCACGGGCAGCGGGTTCGGGAGCCACTTCAGCTTCACTTCCTCGCGCACCGACGACGAGAGCACTTCCCCGCCCGCAGCCTGCGCGGTCTCGTAGGAGACGTACGCGTGGCCGTTCGGGGCGTGCCAGGCGAAGAGCAGCGCCAGGAGCGGCGCGTTGCCGACGATGGCCAGTCCGCTGTCGCCTTCCAGCGCAACCGAGCCGGTCACGAACTCGCCGGTGGCGATGCCGACGCCGACCGACATCGGCGTGGAGTTGGCCATCTGCAGGGCCAGCTCCTCGTTGATCGCCCGCGCGGCGCGGATGGCGTGGATGATCCCGCGCTCGCCGCGGAAGATGGACACCAGGCGATGGCCGTCGATCTCGCGGACGACGCCGTCCTGGCGCGCGACTTCCGACTGCTGGATGCGCATCGCCCGCTCGACGGAGGCGATGACCGCGGAGGCGTCGCCCTCCCCCACCGCTGGTAGCCCGCGCAAGTCGCTGACGAGGATCGTTCCCTCGTCGAGCTTTGCCACCTCGGGGGGACGAACGGCCGGCAGCTCCTGGGACCTGTCGGCCATCTCGGCGTAGAGCGCCTCCAGCTCGGCCTTGTCGCGGAGGGAGTTCATCATCTTGGCGAACGAGCGTCCGAGGATGCCCACCTCGTCGTTGCGGTCGATGCCGGGATCGACGCTGTAGTCGCCTGCCGTCACCGCCTGGGCCACACCGGCCAGCGACTCGATCGGCCGGGTGATGCGCTTGGCGATCAGCCAGGAGAACAAGAGGGCCAGGAGCAGGGCCACCCCGCCGCCGATGAGCATCGCGTTCTGGATCTCGCGGAACGGCGCGAGCTCCCGGTCCAGAGAGCGGAGGAACATGGCCGTGCCGACGAGCTGCGTGCCGGAGACCAGCGGCTCGCCGGTGAGAATGTAGCGGCTCTGATCAACGGAAATCCTCGCCGTCTGCCCCTGCTTCGTCTGCTGCGGACCGACGCTCGGCGCGTTCCCCGAGCGTACGGTCATCGGCGACTTGCCGCCGCTGGTGGCGAAGACGACGCCGGCATTGGTCGACTCGGCGATGCGGTTGGCGAAGGCCTCGTCGATGGCGTAGCCGTTGACGAGATAGCCGATGCGGATGGCGCGCGCGCCGCCGCCGACCGGGGCCACGGCGATGTGATACAGCTTGCCGCCGAGCGGCAGGACGCCGGACGTGTAGGGCACACTGGCGTCGTCGACGATCTTGCGCACGAGCTGGGTCTGCTCGTACAGGTCGTCCTTCGACGTCCCGGCCACCATCGGCTGATCGGTGCGGGCGACGACGACGCCCTGGTCGTCGAGGAACATCAGCACGTCCGTTTTGAGGCGGTCGCGTTGCTCGAGCAGCGTGTCATTGATGCTGGCCAGGTCGATCTGCGGCGACACCGGAGCCTGCGGTTCCGTAGTCGGCGCGGGCTGCTCGGGGGCGCCGGCCTCGGGCGGAGTGGTCAGGCTGCCCGAGAGCGCGGTCTGGATGTAGGCGACGATGTTCGTGTCGCTGCCGAGGATCTGCGTGCTGGTCTCGAGGCGGGTCAGGCGCTGGCGCTCGAACTCGTGGAACAGCTTGGCCGCGCTGGTGATCGACGCGTTGACCGTCTCCTCGGCCACCCGGTTGGCCCGCTCGATAGTGATCCCGACGGCGATGGCAACGACGATGACGATCAGGAGCGCCGTCAGCAGGAACAGCTTCAGGACGAGCGGGAAGCGCGGCCGCTCGACCACGTACTCCTTTTTGCTCGGAAGCTCGCGATCAGCGACGGTCACCCGGTCGAGCGTCTGTGCGGTCACTCAGTAGTCCTTTGGCGGTCGGTAGGTCTGCCCGAACTTGTTCTTGTGCTGGAGAAGGCGGAAGTTGCGGCTGTCGAGGGTCAGCAGGGGCACGGTCAGCGGACCGCCGGCCTCGCGCACCTCGATCTCCGTCGACGTGGTCCCGCCCTGCTCGCTCCACGCCGTCACCTTGTACTTGCCCGGCGGGACGTCGAACGAGTAGTTCCCGTTCGCGTCCGCGAACCCGTAGTAAGGCGTGGACATTACGTGAATTACGGCCGACATCGTCGGATGGACGTTGCAGTAGAGGTTGACCACGCCCGGCGTGTCGAACGTGTGCGGCTTGCCCGGGCCCTTGCGGTAGAGGCCGAGGTCGAAGGTGTTGCCGGGGGTGAGGGAGAAGAGGTTGTGGGCGATCGGATCTTCGTTCGGGAAGTTCACGGTCGAGCCCGCCGGGACAGCGATGACGTGCGGGAGGAAGGTCTTGCTGCGCGTGGTCACGTTGAAGGCTGCGCCGGGCCGCTTCGGCGCCCGGCCGACCGGGTCGAGCCAGATCAGGGTCTCGTTCGCGACCGGATTCTGGCCGCGCTTGGTCAGGAACATCACTTTGCCGGTCACGACGTGGGCGCTCAGCTCGCTGGACACGAGGAGCAACAGGGCCAGCGCGAGGGGGAACCGTTTCATAGGATGAGCTCCGGGAGCCGGCAAGTGTAGCACACGGTTTTGGGCGTCCGGCACGCCGGTTGAAGTAGGAATGTCGTGAGAATTTTTCATTGCGATTTCAGCCAAAAAACGTATCCTATTAAGCATGCTCAAAAGGGAACGGGAGGACGGGAGGTGCAATAATGCACCGCTGCCGCTGTTTCCCTGAGCAGACGTTTCGAGTGCGGCCTGACGCCGCATGATCTTTGACGAAGACACCAAGTTCCCGCTCCACCCTCCCACCGCAGGGCGAGAAGGAGCGGTCGATCCGGTCCGCTGACGTGGCGTGGTGGGTCATCGCACGTGAGGTGACGCTTGTTGCGGGTCCGCCGGAAATTTATGGGGGAGGAGGTAACAAATTTCGCATGGATTGTTCTAATAAACCTGAGGGGGCTACTTCGTAGCATTGCTACTCGGTAGCAACCCACCCCGGAAGGGCGCCCGTAAAACGGCGCCCTTTTTGTTTGCCTGCGGCAGTAGCCGTCCTCCTGGCAACCCGCTACTGGCTACTGGCCACTGTCTAATCCATTCTCGGGATCGCCACCCGCCCGTCCACCAGCGGCACTGCCGGCATCTCCGGCGCGAGAATCGAGCGCAGCCGTTCCCGCATCGCGTCGACCGAGGGGAACTCCGCGCGCAGCACCTCGTGCAGCGCCTCCACCTCCCCGGCCCTGAGGCGCGGCTTCTTCTCCAGACAGGCGTTCGTTTTACAGCGGTTCGTGCAGTACTTGCGGGTCTTGCGCGTCCGTGGAAACGGCGATCCGCAATACGAACAGTTCCCCATGACCGGCTCCCCTCCACACCCGAAATGCGTTGATCAACGCTGCGGACGGGCGTGGCCGGAAAGTGCGTGGGTCACAGCCGCGCGCCGCAATTCGCCATTCAAAGCGTTGATGAACACTGTAGCGAATCGTGTGCACCCGGTCAACGAGTTGACTATGTGTGGTGCCCCGGGCCGGACTCGAACCGGCACGCCCCTCACGGGGCAGCGGATTTTAAGTCCGCAGCGTCTGCCATTCCGCCACCGGGGCGCGAGAAGCGTGACCCGACGTCATGATAACCGCCTGCCATCGGATATGATTCGCCGCCGAGATCCCACCCGGAGGCACCCATGACCACCACCACTCTCGAGATCACCCCCGGAGCGCCGCTCACGCTGCTCTCCGAAGACGAACAGATGTTCCAGCAGAGCGTCCGCGACTTCGCCGTCGAGAAGATCCGGCCGCTCGTCCACCGCATGGACCACGACGCGGCCATGGCCCCCGAGCTGATCCGGTCCTTCTTCGACCTCGGCATCATGGGCATCGAGGTCCCCGACCAGTGGGGCGGCGCCGGCTCGACGTTTTTCAACGCCGTCCTGGTGGTCGAGGAGCTCTCCCATGTCGACGCCTCCTGCGGCGTCCTGGTCGACGTCCAGAACACGCTCGTCAACAACGCCCTGATCCGCTGGGGCAACGAGGACCAGAAGTCGAAGTACCTGTCGATGCTCGCCGCGGACACGGTCGGCGCGTACGCGCTCTCCGAGGCCGGGTCAGGGTCGGACGCTTTCGCCCTAGCCACGCGCGCGGAGGACAAGGGCGACCACTGGGTCCTGAACGGCCAGAAGCTCTGGATCACCAACGCTTACGAGGCGGGGGTGTTCATCGTCTTCGCCAACGCCAACCCCGATGCCGGCTACAAGGGCATCACCGCCTTCCTCATCGAGCGCGACTTCCCCGGCTTCCAGGTCGGCAAGAAGGAGGACAAGACCGGCATCCGGGCCTCCTCCACCTGCGAGCTGATCCTCGAGGACTGCCGGGTGCCGAAGGAAAACGTCCTCGGCGAGGCGGGCAAGGGCTACAAGATCGCCATCGAGACTCTCAACGAGGGGCGGATCGGCATCGGCGCGCAGATGATCGGCGTCGCCCGCGGCGCCCTCGAGCACGCCATCGCCTACACCAAGGAGCGCAAGCAGTTCGGCACGCGGGTCGCCGACTTCCAGGGCGTCCAGTTCCAGATCGCCCAGGCCGCGACCGACCTCGAGGCCGCGCGGCTCATGGTCTACAACGCCGCCCGGCTCAAGGACGCCGGCAAGCCCTTCCTCCGGGAGGCGGCCATGGCCAAGCTCTTCTCCTCCCAGGTCGCCGAGAAGGTCACCTCCCTGGCTGTTCAGCTCTACGGCGGCAACGGCTACACCAAGGAGTATCCGGTCGAGAAGTTCTGGCGCGACTCCAAGGTGGGGCAGATCTACGAGGGGACCAGCAACATGCAGCTGGCCACCATCGCCAAGACGATCCTCACGGACCGGCTGTAACTACTCCCCGATATCTTCATTCCACAGGGAGGGGTTCTCCCGGATGAACCCCTCCATCATCGCCACGCACTCCGGGTCGTCCACCACCTCCACCGCGACCCCGCGGGAGCGCAACAGCTCCTCCTCCCCCAGAAACGTCCGGTTCTCCCCCACCACCACCCGGGGGATCCCGTAGAGAAGGATGGCGCCGGTACACATGGCGCACGGCGAGAGGGTCGTGTAGAGGACGCTCTGCCGGTAGACGCTGGCCCGCTGGCGGCCGGCGTTCTCCAGCGCGTCCATCTCCCCGTGGAGGACGGCGCTGCCGCGCTGGACCCGGCGGTTGTGGCCGCGGCCGAGGATCCGGCCCCCGTGGACCAGCACCGAGCCGATGGGGATTCCGCCTTCGGCCAGGCCCTGCCGGGCCTCTTCGATGGCTGCTTGGAGGTATGCGTCGGACACGCGACAATGCTATCCCGGGTCACACAACAGAGGTAGCAGCCGTCACAGGCTTTCCCCGGGCCGGCCGCAACAATTCGTCCAGGACTGCCAGTGCGTTACGCCGAAGGAGGAACCACATGTCCGGCTTGATCAAAGCGATCGTGGTCCTGGCCACCGCCACCGCGATTTCGTTTCCCACCCAGCCCCCGAACAAGTTCCTGTCCGCGAATGCCGGAAAGCGGCGGGCCGTCAGCGGCCCTGCCTCCCCCGGATCGCCCCAGTACCAGGCCAACCAGCTCGAGTACTACCTGACCGACGAGGGCATCGCCTACATCCGGCCGGGCTTCAACATGAAGGTCAACTCCGTCACCATCGGGGCCGACCGCAAGATCGTCGTCGACCTGAGCTTCTTCGACGACAAGAACCAGCCCCTCGACCGCAAGGGCGAGCTCACCCCGGGCGCGTTCAACCCCAGCTTCATCATCGCCTGGTGGGATCCGGTCAACCGCCACTACACCTCCTACATCACCCGCACGGCTAAGTCGCCGGACAACGCCCCCAAGCCCGGCGTGACCACCCAGCAGGCCACCAGCGAGTCGAACGGCACCTGGACCGACCTCTCCCTCGGCCGCGCGACCTACAAGTTCTTCAACGCCCTGCCGCAGAACTTTGACCCGACCAAGGTCCACACCCTCGGCGTCCAGGCCTTCCGCAACCTGACCGCGGAGATCGGCAAGAACTACTTCGACAACGTCGAGTACGACTTCCGCCCCGACGGCGGGAAGGTCAACCCCGGCGATGCCTGGGCCAAGATGACCGACGCCACCAGCTGCCTGGCCTGCCATGACCCCGAGACCTTCGGCTTCCACGGCTCCAGCGCCCGCCGCGACGTCAAGCTCTGCGTCCTCTGCCACAACCCCCAGACCATCGACCCCGACACCGGGAACAACCTGGCCTTCCGGGAGATGATCCACAAGATCCACTCCCCGAACCTGCTCGAGTCCGACTACATCATTTATGGAAACGCCCAGTCGGTGCATAACTACTCGGAAGTGACCTTCCCGCAGGACCAGCGCAACTGCGACAACTGCCACGAGGGCATCAACCCCGCCCAGAAGCCGCTGCAGTCCGACGTCTACTACACCAAGCCGAACCGACAGGCCTGCGGCTCCTGCCATGACGAAGTGAACTGGACGACCGGCGCGAACCACCCGGCCGGCCCGCAGGCGAACGACGACGCCTGCGCCACCTGCCACGTGGCCGACAGCGGCGACGAGTTCGACGCCTCGGTCAAGGGCGCCCACACCATCCCGACCAAGTCCCGGCAGCTCGCCGGTCTCAAGGCCCAGATCGTGAGCGTCTCCGACGTCGCCGCCGGCAAGGCCCCGACCATCACCTTCAAGATCACCGACAAGAACAACAAGGCCGTCGACGGCACCAAGCTCTCCACCTTCGCCCCGATCAGCGCCGGCCCGACCTCGAGCTACACCACCTACGCGCGCGAAGACGCCCGCAGCAAGGCCGTGTTCGACGCCAGCGCCGGGACCACCACCTACACCTTCGCCGCGAAGATCCCCGAGGGAGCGAAGGGCACCTGGGCCTTCAGCGCCGACATCTACCTGACCACCACCCTCAAGCGCGCCGACGGCAAGGCCGACATCACCGGCGTCCGCGACTCCGCCTTCAACCCGATCAGGTACGTCGGCCTGAACGGCGCTCCCGCCGCGCCGCGCCGCACTGTGGTCACCACCGCCCAGTGCAACCAGTGCCACGACACCCTCGCCCTCCACGGCGGGCAGCGCATGTCCGTCGACGAGTGCGTGATCTGCCACAACCCCGTCAGCGGCGACAAGTCCAGACGCCCGGCCGATCAGGGCGCCGAGGAGTCGATCTCCTTCCAGCGCATGATCCACCGCATCCACAGCGGCCACGAGCTGACCCAGGACTACATCGTCTACGGCTTCGGCAACACGCCGCACCACTACAACGAAGTGGGGTACCCCGGCGACCGCCGCAACTGCGCGAAGTGCCACGCGGCCAACTCGCACCGCCTGCCGCCGCCGTCCGGCGATCCCGTGATCACGCTCCGCGACTGGTTCTCGCCGCAGGGCCCGGGGACGGCATCGTGCCTCGGCTGCCACGACTCGCGAGACGCCGCGGCGCACGCGTTCCTCAACACCACCCAGTTCGGCGGCCAGCCCGCCGAGGCCTGCGGCGCGTGTCACGGGGCGAACTCGGAGTGGTCTGCCGACAAGGTCCACGCCCGTTAGTCGAGACGAGAGAAAGGACGCGGACATGGTCACGAGACCAACAGCGATCGGGGGAATCGCCCTCCTCCTTTTCCTCGGTCTGTCCCCGGGGCTGGCTCAGGAGCCGGCCCCGGAGCCGGCCCCGAAGTGCGGCGACTGCCACGACCAGGCGAAAACGTTCCACGCCAACCCGCACGCCCGCGGGCAGATCGAAAAGGGCGAAGTGCCGAACGCGGTCTGTGAGACGTGCCACGGCGACGGTGCCGCGCACATCGAGGCCGGAGGCGACAAGACCCTGATCACCGTCCCCCGCGGCCGCAAGGGCGCCGACGAGACCTGCCTCATGTGCCACGACTCGGTGGCCAACGACCGCCACTCGCGCCGCACCGGAGCGCATGCGAACTCCGAGGCGGTCAACTGCCTCTCCTGCCACTCCATCCACTCCGCCGAAGAGCCGGTTGGCCTCGTCGCCCGGACGCAGCCGGCGCTCTGCGCGACCTGTCACACCCAGGCCGCCTCCTTCAAGAACAAGCCGTACACCCACCGGATGGGACGGGCCGGGCTCTCCTGCTCGTCCTGTCACGATCCCCACGCCCGGCCGGGCAAGGAGAACATCCGCCTCACCGCTGCCGGCGAGGTGGCCTGCCTCGGCTGCCACAGCGACAAGCGCGGCCCGTACGTCTTCGAGCACGGCGCCATGCATGGCGGCGACGACGTCACCGGCTGTCTGAACTGCCACGAGGCCCACGGCTCGTCGAACCCGAAGCAGCTCAAGCGCGCAACGGTCATGCAGGTCTGCATCGAGTGCCACTCCCCGCTCACCCACGATACCCTCGGCTCGCAGCCCCCGTCGTTCCACAACCTCAACCAGCCGCGCTATCAGAACTGCACCACCTGCCATACCGCCGTCCACGGCTCCAACCGCTCGCCGGCGCTGATCAAGTAGGAGGGATGAACCATGACCAAGCGCATCGTCTGGCTCTCCCTCGCCCTCGCTGCCATCGCCGCCGGCGCCCTGGCCCAGCCGCAGACCGAGGTCCAGGTCGGCTACCGCTGGACGAACGTCAGCGGCAACGAAGACCTCTATCGCACCCAGATCAACGAGCAGGACGGCTTCATCCTCCGCTCGCTGAGCTTCTTCACCACCGCCGGCGCGGCCGCCGATCACTTCCGCCTCGATGCTACCGACCTCGGCGCCGGTCCCACGAGCGGCATCCGCATCGACACCGGTAAGACCGGCACGTATCGCCTTCGCCTCGGCTACCGCAACTTCGAGTCCTTCAGCGCCCTCCCCGCCTTCGCCAACCCACTCCTCGGGCAGGGCATCATCCCCGGCCAGCACACCTACGACCGCACCCGGACCATGTTCGATGCGGACTTCGAGCTCCTCTCGCTCAGCAAGATCACGCCGTTCATCGGCTACTCCTACAACCGCAACGAGGGGCCGGGCCGGACCACGTACGCCATCGGCGGCGACGAGTTCCGCCTCGACTCCGACCTCGACGAGAACGAGCGGGAGATCCGCGTCGGAGCCTCGTTCGACCTCTGGAAGTTCCGGGGTACGCTCGTGCAGGGCTGGCGCAGCCTCGAGAGCGACGAAGACCTCACCCTCATCGCCGGCGCCGGCAACGGCAACAACCCCGGCAACGTCGGCGGCCGGCCGGTCAACGCCGAGACGATCACGCGCACCAGCTCGACCGAGATCGACGCCCCGTTCACCAACCTCTTCCTCACCGGCAACCTCACCTCACGGCTCAACGTCGCCGCGAACTTTTCCCGCTTCTCCGCCGACAACGACGGCAGCGAGTCCGAGAGCGCGACCGGCAACTTCACCTCCTTCGGCCTGGGGCGCTTCTTCAGCGGTCTGACCGAGAGCGTCGCCGCGAACGCCGAGAACGACACCTGGCGCGGCAACCTGCGAGGGGAATTCGCGTTCACCGACGCCGTCACCTTCCTCGCCGGCTACCGCGCCGAGCACCGGGAGGTCACCGGCCGCGGCCTGATCGACTCCCTCTTCCGCGACACCATCACCTTCGGCGGCATCGATCGCCGCGACATCGAGGAGATCCTCGATACCGAGAACTCGCTCGAGCGCGACGAGGGCGTCTTCAGCGCCGGCGTCGTCGCCCGGCCTCCCGGCCCGGTCTCCTTCCGCTTCGAGTTCCGCAACACCAGCCAGGACCTCACCCTCACCCCCGCCCTCGAGGAGATCGTCGTTCCCGGCAACCAGGGCGGCGACTTCGAACGCGAGATCCGCACCTACGACACCACGGTGATGCTGGCCAAGGGCCCGTTCTCGGCCACGGCCTCGTGGCGCAGCGACTCCGCCGACCGGGCCGTGCTGCGCACCGACTATCGCGACCGCGACCGCATTCGCGTCCGGGGCACGTTCCACACCCCGGGCAACCTGTTCCGGATTGGCCTCACCGGCGAGAGCACCGAGCAGGAGAACACCGACAACGGCATCGGCTACGACGCCTCCAGCCGCCTCTACACCGCCGACGTCGAGGTCGCCCCC
>JBIOTX010000103.1:0-43256 GCA_044866315.1 Thermoanaerobaculia bacterium
CGGATCAAAAAGCGGTGGCTGCGCCACCGCACTCCTAAAGGAGGCCCCATGCATCGCTTACTGCTCTCGGCGATCGTCGCCCTCGTTCCGTTCGCCACCCTCGCCGACGAAACGCACGCCCACCACGACCACGGCGCGCCCGATCTCGGCAACATCGGCAAGGCGCACATCGAGACGTCTTGCAACGCGGCCGCGCAGAAGGAGATCGATCGCGCGCTCGCGCTGATCCATTCCTTCTGGTACTTCGAGGCGGAGAAGGGCTTCCGCGCCGCGGCGGCGAAGGATCCGGAGTGCGGCATGGCCTGGTGGGGCGTGGCCATGGCCAACCTGCATCCGATCTGGGCCCCACCAACGCCGGCCGAGCGCAAGACCGGGGAGGAGGCCGTGGAAAAGGCGATCAGGATCGCCCCGAAGACCGATCGGGAACGGGCCTTCTTCGATGCGATCGCCACGTACTACGGCGTGGGCGAGCACAAGAAGGGGATGGTCGAATACGAGAAGAAGATGGCCGCAATCGAGCGCGCTTATCCGAAGGACCGCGAGGCGGCGATCTTCCACGCCCTCTCCCTCCTCGGCACCGCCGATCCGAAGGACAAGACCTACGCGCAGCAGAAAAAGGCCGCGGAGATCCTCAACCGCGTGCTGCCCGAGGAGCCGGAGCATCCGGGCGTGGCCCACTACCTCATCCACAGCTTCGACTATCCCGATCTCGCCGAGCTGGCCCTGCCCGCCGCGCGTGTGTACGCCAAGCTCGCCCCGGGCTCGCCGCACGCGTTGCACATGCCCTCGCACATCTTCACCCGCCTCGGCCTGTGGGACGAGTCCATCGCCTCGAACATCGCCTCGCGCGACAAGGCCGCGGCCTACGTCGCCAGGACGATGCCGGGGGCGGCGTCGTTCGACGAGCTGCACGCCATCGACTACCTGGTCTACGCCTACCTGCAGCAGGGGAAGATCGACGAGGCCAAGGCCCTCGTCGACCGCGCGGCGAAGGTGACCAAGATCGACAACCCGGACAACTTCGCCGCCGCGTACGCGATCAGCGCCGTGCCGGCCCGATACGCGCTGGAGCGCCGGCAGTGGAAGGAGGCCGCTGGGCTGGCCACGCCGGGCGTCATCAACTGGAGCAAGACCCCGTACGCCGAGGCGAACATCCACTTCGCGCGGGCGATCGGCGGCGCGCGGTCCGGGAACCTCGACGTGGCGCGCGACGCCGTCGCTCGCCTCGCCGCCATCCGCCAGGCCCTCCTCGAGCAGAAGAACACCTACTGGGCCGAGCAGGTGGAGATCCAGCGCCTCTCCGCCGCGGCCTGGCTGGCCCACGCGGAAGAGAAGCACGACGAGGCCATGAAGCTGATGCGCGCCGCGGCCGACCTCGAGGCCTCGACCGACAAGCATCCGGTCACGCCCGGCGCGATCGTCCCGGCGCGCGAGCTCCTCGCGGAGATGCTCCTCGAGACCGGCAAACGCGACGACGCCATCGCCGAGCTCCAGCGCGTGCTCAAGGAGGCGCCGGGGCGGCGGAACGCGATGCTTTTAGGAGTGCGGCGGCCGTAGCCGCCGCTTTCGTATCACTGTCACGTTTTCATCGCCCCGCTCGTCCTGAGAGGGCATGAGAACGAACGACAACCTCCTGATCCTCGGCGGCGGCTACGCCGGGGCGCTCGCCGCTGCGCGGCTCGCCCGGCGCGGGCGTCCGGTCACGCTCATCGACAGTGGCGCCGGCTTTACCGAGCGCATCCGCCTGCACCAGGTCGCCGCCGGCGACGACCTCGCGCCGATTCCGTACGCGCGGCTCTTCCGCAGCCTGCCGGTCGAGGTCATCCGCGCCCGGGTTACGGCCATCGACCGCGCGGCGAAGGAAGTCCTCACCACCAGCGGCCGCGTGGCCTACGACCGGCTGGTCTACGCCCTCGGCAGCGAGTCGGACGCGCCGGTTGGTGCTCTCAGTGTCGGCGACCCGCTGGCCATCCGCGCGCGGCTGCGCGAGGCCGAGAGCGTGACCATCGTCGGCGGCGGGCTCACCGGCATCGAGCTGGCCTCGGAGATCGCCGAGCGCTATCCGCGGATTCGAGTGACTCTCGCCGACAGCGGCACGATCGGCGCGGACCTGTCGCCGAAAGCCGCACGCCACCTGCGTGGCTGGTTCGCCGAACACGACGTGAACGTTCTCGACCATCACCGCGTGACCGAGATCGAAGGCTTCATGATCTGGTGCGGCGGCTTCCGCCTCTCGCCGATCGCGCGCGAAGCAGGCCTCCAGGTCAACGCCCGCGGGCAGATCGTAGTCGACGAGTACCTTCGCTCCTCCGACCCGTCGATCTGGGCGATCGGCGACGCGGCGAACGTGCGCAAGCGGCGGATGTCGTGCGCGCTGGCCTTGCCGATGGGTGCGTACATCGCGGACCTGCTCTCTGGCGCGACGCGCGAGCCGTTCCGCTTCGCCTTCGCCATCCGCTGCATCTCCATCGGCAGGAGCGACGGGATCATCCAATTCGTGAATCCCGACGACTCGCCGCGCGAGAGCGCCGTCCTCGGCCGCCCCGCGGCCTGGGTCAAGGAACTGGTCTGCCGTTACGCCCTGACCTCGATCCGCCTGGAGTCGCGCGGCCTGCACTACAGTTGGCCGAAGGCGGAGGCGGCGTGAGCGACGAGTTCGAGGCGTATCGGGGGCTGCTCTTCTCCATCGCCTACCGGATGACCGGCAGCGCGGCGGACGCGGAGGATCTGGTGCAGGACGCGTTCGTGCGCTTCGCCTCGGCCGACCGCGACGTCGTCCGCGACGTGAAGGCCTTCCTGGTCACCATCCTCACGCGCCTCGCCCTCGACCGGCTCAAGTCCGCGCAGGCCCGGCGCGAGCAGTACATCGGTCCGTGGCTGCCCGAGCCCGTGCTGACCGGCATCGAAGGCGACCCGTTCGCCCGGGCCACGCGCGACGAGAAGGTGGAAATGGCCCTCCTGCGCGCGCTCGAGCGCCTCTCGCCGACCGAGCGCGCCGTCCTGCTGCTGTACGAGGTGCTCGATCACGACCACGCCGAGATCGCCGACCTCCTCGGCATCACCGTCGCCGCCTCGCGGCAGACCCTGCACCGGGCCAAGGAGCGCTTGGCGGAGGACAAGCGCCGCTTCGCCCCGCCGCCCGCCGAACAGCGCCGGCTGATCGAGACCTTCCTCGGCGCCATCACCCATGGCGACGTGGACGCTCTGCGCAGCATGCTCACCAGCGACGTCGTCTCCATCGGCGACGGCGGCGGCAAGACCTTCGCCGCCAAGCGCCCGGTCGTCGGCGTCGACGCCGTGGCGAAGATGTGGGTGGGCATCGTGGAGAAGTTCGGCCAGGGCGCCACGGCCACGATCGAGGAGGTCAACAACGCGCCCGCACTGGTGACCTGGCGCGACGGGGAGATGATGAGCATTCTCACCTTCACGTTCGACGGCGAGCGCATCGCCGAGATCGTGAGCGTAGTGAACCCGGACAAGCTGGAGTTCGCTTCGCGGCAGCTTCTAGGATCCGCCGGGTAAAATCAGATCCCGGTCCATCCAATCAGCGAGGAGGATTCTTCGATGGCGAAGAAACGTCCGGTCACCATGCCTCTCGAAACGGAGCGTCCGGTAACGCGGGTTCGGCCCTTTCCGCCGCGTCGCGATTACGCGTCCCTCTCCGTCAAAGACCTTCTCGACGCTCGCGAGGCGTACCACGTTTATCTCTCCACGCTGGACAACGTCGTCGCCACGGCGATCGGCCGGTACCTCATTCACAAAGATGACTGGTACGCCGTGCATCCGCCGGATGTCCCTCGTCCACCGCACGTGAAAAAGATTACCGAGGCGCGAACTCTCGTGAACTCGCGGGTGCGGCCATGGTCGTGGCCCGCGGTTCTCGTCTTCGTCAGGCGATGGCAGCAGCCGGGGGCTCTCGGCGACAACGTCGTACCGCCGACGTTGTACCTGGCGGACGGACGAGTCGTGCCGACGTGCGTCATCGAAGCTCCGCCGGATGAGGATCTCGCCCCGCCGGCGTCCGGCCCGGCGTTCAACAGCCCCCTCCTCGGCGGCGGCTACTCGTGTGCCCGGACGCACCAGGGCCAACAGAGCCTGGGCACCTTCGCATGTCTCGTGCGCAAGGGAGGGACGTATTACGCGCTGACCAATAAGCACGTGGCCGGCGGTGAAGGGGAGGTCGTCCGGGCCCGCATTCGCGGGGAGTATGTCGATGTGGGCGTGACCTCCGGCGTAGCGGTCGACCGCATTGCCCTGTCGGAGGTCTTCCCCGACTGGTCCGGAGCGCGAACCTATCTTGCCGGAGACGCGGGACTGGTCCGGATCAACGACATCCAGGACTGGACCTCGCAGGTCTTCGGCATCGGCGAGATCGGAGAGGTCTTCGACGCGACGAAGCAGTCCGTCACTCTCGATCTGATCGATTGTCCCGTACGCGCGTTCGGCGGCTCGAGCGGCGTGGCCGAAGGACAGATCCGTGCGCTCTTTTTCAAATATCAGTCTCTCGGCGGATACGAATACGCCACGGATGTCCTCATCGGTCCTCGCCTGCGCGATGACGACAAGAGGGCCGAAGAAGCCGGGAGCGCCGCGCCGTTCACGAGGCCGGGCGACTCGGGAACTCTCTGGTTCTACGATCCTCCCGAGCAGCGGCCGGCCAGGAAAGGACATGACGACTTTCCCGAGTCCGTCGCCCACGTTCTCGAGCGCGGCGCTCGTGCGCGCCGCCTCCGCCCGATCGCCATGCAATGGGGTGGTCAGCGGATCCTGTCCTCCGATGGCTCGGCCAGCTCCTATGGCCTGGCCGCCTTCCTGTCCAGCATCTGTCGCCAGCTCGACGTCGAGATCGTGCGCGACTGGAGCACGGGCCACGACGAATACTGGGGAAAAATCGGCCATTTCGCGATCGGCTGGAAGGCATGCGGGCGATTCAACAGCAGCAGCATGATCGGCCGACTGTTCGAGAGCAATCAGGTGCGCATCGGCTTCGGCGACGAGACTCTCGGCAAAGGCGCCGAGTTTCGGATGGGGCGGGGGCAATTCGTTCCCCTTTCCGATGTTCCCGACTATGTGTGGATCCCCATGAAGGGGGCCCGAAGAAACGAGGGCGTTCAGCACTTCGCCGACATCGACATCTACGACATCGACGGGGGGCCGACGCTTCTCGAGCGCTGTGTCGACGAGCCGGAGGTTTATCTGTCGGCGGCTCGGTGGAAAACCTACTTCGACGGATTTGCCGCGAAGGGCGTCGGCCCCGAGGAAGGAGCCTTGCCGTTCAGGGTCTGGCAGCTCTGGGAGGCGATGGTCGGGTTCCTGAAGGGCGGCGATGTCCTGCGGTACGTGGCGGCGGCCGGAGTTCTCGCTCACTACGTGGGAGACGCCTCGCAGCCGATGCACTGCTCCTATCTTCATCACGGAGCTCCGCCCATGAAAAAGGTGGGCAGCCGGCGGTACCCGATCCGCAAGGAAGGGCCCGACGCGGCCCAGTACAAGGCATGGAAAAAGACCCGCGCCGCGGACATTCATGGGGTCTATGAGCAGGGACTGTTCGAGGTCGACGCCGTGGCCGCCCTCGCAGACGTCGACGAGGCGCTGGGCAAGAAATACAAGGTCCCCGCAATCACGAGCGGCTATGACGCCGCGCATGCGGTGATTCAACTGATGGCCGACGCGCAGCGCCGCCTGTCGCCCCAGGCGATCATCAACGCCGACGACCCCACGCTCACGCCCAAGCCGCGGGCGCAGCGGCTCTGGAACAACAAAAAGATTCGAAGGGAAACGGTCGTTTCCCTCTCGAACAGCGTTCAGTTGCTGGCCGCGCTGTGGAAGTCGGCCTGGGAGGTCGGAAAGGGCAACAAGGTCGCGAAAGCGAAGATCCGGCGGTACAAAGAATCGGAAATCGAGCCGATCTGCCGCTCGGATAAAAAGTTCCTGCCGAGCCTGAGCCTGAAGCAGATGGCAGACAGCGGTAATTTCGAGCCGTCGCACGGCTGATGACGCTCGCGTTCGCCTCGCGGCAACATATGGGCTACAATCCTTCCACCGCTTCCCCAGGAGACCCTCATGACCCGGCCATTGCTCTCTCTACTGCTGCTCGCTGCCTCAGTCCTCGCCCACGGTGACGAACGCCCGATCCCGCGCCAGTCCCTCCAATTCATTCCCGACGTCGTCCCTTCCGTTCGCTCCGGCGTGCGCTGGCCCGTGTGGGTTTCTGCCACCGCCGCGTTCGATGCGAAGGGAGAGCTGCGCTCCGACCTCTTCTCCGAAGTCGACCGGACCATCATCGACGCCAACCGCCGCGCGAATGCATCGTCGTGCCGGCAGTTCACAGGGCGAGTCGACGAGACCTTCCGGCCGCAGGACAGCGTCGACGATCTCGTCGAGAACGCGCTGACCATCGTCGCCGGCCGCGTCGTCGAGACCGCGCAGGGGTTTTACGCCGGGCAGCCGGGAACGCTGGCTGCCGTTCGCGTCTCCAGCCGGCTCAAGACCGCCGGCCGCGCCGCCGACGGCGAGATTCTTCATCTGTTCATGCCCGAGGCCAGGATCTCCACGCCGCGGGGCCTGGTCTGCGCCTCGTCGTTCTCGGACGTTCCGTCGCCGGCCGTGGGCGATGGCCTGATCGCCTTCGCCTACTTCGACGCGATGGATCAGGACCGGTCCATCCTCACCGTCGATCCGCGGAAGCAGCTGATTCTCGACGAAGGCGGGCAGCTGCACGCTCCACCCGCGCTGCGGGGCCTGTCCCAGGGAAAGACGCTCGATGACGTCGCCGCGTCGATCCGCCGCCATCCGCGCATCCACGTCGTTCCGCAGCACGAGGTGCGATGATGCGGCGCCACGCTCTGGCAGTGGCGGTCGCCCTCACTCTCCTCGGCACGGCGACGCGTTCCTTCGCCCAATGTGTCAGCCCCTACTATCCGGCGAACGTGGCCGGATCGATCAACTTCACCTCCAGCACGTACATCCCGGAGTGGATGATCGATACGGCCATCGGGGAGTGGGGAAGCTGCTCCAGCGCCGGCACCGGTTTTCCGGAGATGCGCTCGAACGTGGCCAGCGACATCACCATCAGCGTCGTCCTCCAGCCGGGTCAAAGCACCACCAACAGCGGCGGCTGCGCTGTGTTCCAGCATCAGCTGGATCCCGCCACCGGCGCGGTCATCGGCGGCACGATCGTGCTGTTCGACAGCGACATCCTCGGCCGCGATTGCGAGCCCTCTCGGGCAGACACGATCGCCCATGAAATCGGTCACGTCCTGGGGCTCGCCGACTCGGGCTGCGACGGATACATCATGTCGGGCAGCTGGAATCGGTCCGTGCAGTCCGACGAGTGCTCGACGGTCGACAATCGATGGACCACGCCCACAGAGCAGCCGCCGACCGACGACGGCGACGACGGCGGCCTCGTGGACAACTGCTCCCAGGATGCGGGCTGCGGCGGATCACCGATCATTCTCGACCTCGGTGACGGTTCTTATCAGCTCACATCCTTGTCGGGCGGCGTGCAGTTCGATCTCGCGAACGACGGCACACCGGCACAGATGGCTTGGACGCGCGGCGGTACGGAGAACGCGTTTCTCGCGCTCGATCGCAACGGCAACGGCACGATCGACAACGGCGCGGAGCTATTCGGCAACTTCACGCCTCTCCGGTCGGGACAGCGCGCGGCCAATGGCTTCCAAGCGCTGGGCGAGCTGGACGACAACGGTGACGGCGTCGTGAACGCGAGCGACGCAGCGTGGATCGCGCTGCTGCTTTGGGTGGATCGAAATCACGACGGGTACTCAACGCCGGACGAACTGCTGCCGGTCGGCGCGAGCGCCGTGACTGGGCTCGAGACCGACTATCGCTGGATCGGGCGCAGAGACCGGTGGGGCAATAGCTTCCGGTACATGGCGCATTTCCGCCTCGGCGGAGCATCGACACGCCGCGCGTACTACGACGTGTTTTTCCGTATCGAGTAAAAGCGTGTTGCTTTTCCAGCCGCCGCTTCAAAGCGGTGGCTCCGCCGCCACCGCACTCCTGGAAACGACGATCTCGCGTGCGCCGTCAGGGCGCACGCGGATCGTCACATCCACGTGCCCCTCCTCGAACTCCTCGAACTCCCGCTTCGGCCACTCGATCAGCTTCACGCCCGGGCCGGCGAGGAGCTCGGGGATGCCGATCTCCAGCCACTCCCGGCGGCTCTCGGAGAGGCGGTAGCCGTCGATGTGGATGATCGGCGGGGCACCGCGGCGCGGGTACTCGTGCACGATGGCGAAGGACGGCGAGGCCACCTCGCCCGGGTCGGCGCCGAGCTCGGAGGCGATGGCGCGGGCGAGGAAGGTCTTGCCGGCGCCGAGGTCGCCGATGAGGTGGACGACGGCGTCGGGGTCGAGGGTGCGCGCGATCTCCCGCCCGGCGCGCTCGCTGTCGGCCTCGGTGGGGCAGACGAATCTCATGTCCCGCGCACCCGCTGGATGGCCTTCGGGATGCGGTCGGCGAGGTCCATCGCCGCCAGGCCGGTGTCGCCGATCTCCTCCTTGAGCAGGTCGCCGGCCAGGCCGTGCAGGTAGACCGCGGCGCACGCGGCGTCGAGCGGGTCGGTGTCGCGCGCGAGCAGCGCGGCGATCATGCCCGCGAGCACGTCGCCCGTGCCGCCGCTGGCCATGCCGGGATTGCCGGTGGGATTCACCCACACGTGCCCGTCCGGCTCGGCGACGAGGGTCTGGTAGCCCTTGAGCACGACCACACAGTTGCAGGCCCGCGCGGCCCCGGCTGCAGCGCCGATGCGGTCGCCCTGGATCGACTTCGTATCCGAGCCCAGGATGCGCGCGAGCTCGCCGGGATGGGGCGTGATCACGCGCGGGACCGCGTGCGGGTTGACGTCGGTGGGACGCAGGGCATTCAGCGCGGAGGCGTCGATGATCATCGGCAGGCCGATGGCCGCGACCATCGCCCGGACGTTCGCGTACGACGCGTCGTCGTCCGGCAGTCCCGGTCCGATCAGCACGGCGCTCTTGTTGCGCAGGAACTCCTGCAGCTCGGCGGGCTGAGAGCCCGCCGCTCCACTGTACGTCATCGACTCGATCGAGCCCGCGTGCACGAGCCGCGCTGTGTCGGGATCGGTCATCACCGTCACCAGGCCCGCGCCGGTGCGGATCGCGCCGCGCGCGCACATCACCGCCGCGCCGCTGCGCCCGGGCGAGCCGGCGATCACCCCGACGTGCCCGTACGTTCCCTTGTGCGTCGCGGCCAGGCGCGGCGCGACGTGCGGCTGCACGTCCTTCGGCGTGATCAGCGCCAGCGAGACCGCCTCTTCCTCCACGGCCACGTCGGGGATGGAGATGTCGGCGACGATCACCTCGCCGCAGTACAGCGCCGCCGGCTCGAAGATGTGACACAGCTTCGGCGCGGCGAACGTCACCGTCACCTCGGCCTGCACGCACGGCTCGAACGGCTCGCCGGACGACGCGTTCGCGCCGCTGGGGAGATCGATGGCCAGGACGGGGAGGCGCAGCTCGGCCATGCCGCGGATGACGTCCGCGTGCAGGCCTGACGGCGCGCGATTGAGGCCTGTGCCGAAGAGGGCGTCGACGATGAGGTCGGCGTCGGCGGCGTGGGCCAGCCCGGTCTCCACGTCCTCGGCGCCCTTGATGCCGTAGATGGGGATGCCCAGGCGCTCGCAGACCAGGAGGTTGGTCTCGGCGTCGCCCTTGATCGAGGCCCGGTCGCCGACCACCACGAGCACCGGCACCACGGCGCGGTTCTCCAGATGCCGGGCCACGGCGAAGCCGTCGCCGCCGTTCGCGCCCGTGCCGCAGACGATGGCCACGCGGTCGCAGTCGGGATAGTGGGCGAAGATCGCGTCCACGACAGCGATGGCCGCGTTCTCCATCAGCACGATCGACGGCACGCCGAAGCGCTCGATGGTGCGCCGGTCGATGTTGCGCATCTGCTCCGCGTTCAGAATCTTCATGACGTCCACTCGTTCAGCAGGCGCGCCAGCTCGCCCTCGTGCGACTCCGAAGCGTACCGCCTCAGGTCCTCCGCCGTATCGATGTCGTAGCGCTCGGGCAGCCGGGCCACGGTCCGGGCCTCGGTGCCGATCCGGCGCAGCGTCGTCTCCAGCACCCGCGGCGTGCCCCAGGCGACGTCCTCGAACACCACCGGATCGAACGCTCCGGCGCGGCAGCCGATGAGGTAGTACCCGCCGTCCGCGGCCGGGCCGATGACCCACTCCACGGAGTCGAGAATGCCGAAGGCGTGATCGATCAGCTCGCGCGAGAGCGCCGGGTCGTCCACGCCGATGGCGACGATCTTCTCCGTGCGGTGGAAGTAGAAGCGCTCGGACAGGGCCATGGAGAGCCGGTCGCCGAGGGTGGGCCCGGTCTGCATGGCCTTGGCGTGATCGCCGAAGGCGCGCTGGAGGAGCGCGCCGCTCGCGGCCGGCGTGGGCGGCCAGAGGAACTCGATCTCCGTCTCCGGCGTGGACGGCCCGACCGCGGCCACGACGTCGCGGAGCATCGCCTCGTACACCGCCAGCGCGCGCTCCGGCCCGATGTCCGCGGCCAGCCGCGTCTTCACGCTCCCGAGCTCCGGCAGCCGGGCGAACACGAGCAGGCGCTGGGGCGGGGGTGGGCCGGTGGGGAACATCGGGCGGGGAGTATAGGGTGGAAGGGGGGGCGATTCGCCGGGAGCCGGCAGCTCACGCTCCCGTAGCTCCCTCGTCTGCTTCGGTAGCCCTACCATCCGCGGTGCTCCGCGAATCAACCGCGCCGGTAGCCGAATCAACCGTGTTGCTGCGAAACCAGCCGAACGGCTGCGCGAATCACGGGCTTCGCTCGCGGAAGGACGCTGCACGCTTCACCTACCCAATCGCCGGTTCTCGCAGCATCGCCCGCCCTTCGCGATCACGCGCGGCAGTTCGCAGAGCACCGTCGAGGATCCAGCCAGCGATCCGTCTCGTAGGCCCGCCGTCGCGGATGGTGGTCTACCGTCGCGAGTGATTCGCCCAGCAACGCGGCTGGTCCGCGGACCGGCGCGGATGGTTCCCGCAGCGGCATGAACGGTTCCGTACCGCCGCCGATGATTCGGGTACCGTGGACGCTGATTCGCCTGACGACCCGACAGCTGGCAACAGCCCCTCAGCAACCCAGCACCCACCGCACGGGTATATTTCCGCGCGAATGCTGCCCCCCATCGCCCTCCTCACCGACTTCGGCATGCGCGATCCATACGTCGCGGCGATGAAGGGCGTGATCGCCTCCCGCACGGACGCGCCGGTGCTCGATCTCTCCCACGAGATCGCGGTGTTCGACGTGCTGGAGGGGGCGTGGTTTCTGCGCACGGCGGTGCCGTACTGGCCGGCAGGGACGATCTTCGTGTGCGTCGTCGATCCCGGAGTCGGGACGTCGCGAAGGATCCTGGCGGTGGAGCAGGACGGGCGGGTATTCCTCGCGCCGGACAACGGGCTGCTCACGTTCGTGGTTTCGAACGGGACCGCGCATTCGGTGGAGAACACGGCGCTGTTTCTGCCCACCACCGCCACCACCTTCCATGGCCGCGACCGGTTCGCGCCGGTGGCGGCGGCGATCGCCAATGGGACGAGGCTCGAGGAGCTGGGCCCGCGCATCGACGAGATCGTCCGGCTGCCGTATGAGCCGCCGCACTACGGCGGCGACGTGGTCCGCGGGACGATCGTGGCCATCGACCGCTTCGGCAACGCCATCACGGACGTCGAGCGCGCGCGCGTGCCGTTCGAGCACTTCGCGCTCAAGGTTGGCGATCTGGTCATCGATCGGGTGGAGACGACGTACGGCGGCGCGGCGCCGGGGCCGTTCCTGATCGTCGGCTCGTCCGGGTGCATCGAGATCTCGATCGCCAACGCCAGCGCAGCCGAGCGGTTACAGCTGCGGCGGCTGGAGGGGGTCACGGTCTCAAATGCCGAGGCGGGCTAGGAGGCGGTTGAAGCGCGGGTCGCTGCGCAGGGGGTCGAGGGCCGGGTCGACGCGCGCGTAGCACAGGAGGGGCACGCGCTCGGCGGCGGCGTGCTCGAGGGCCTCCAGGGCGCGCTCTGTGTCGCCGAGCTGGGCGTCGAGGAGGGCCATCCGATAGTGGCCGGCGCGCGTGGCCCGCAGGGGATCGAGGAGGCGGGCCACCACGGCGCGGAAGGACTCCCGGTCGTGCACGGGCGTGTCGTCGGTGACGGCGGCGATGGCCCGCACGGTCCGCGCGGCCTCGTTCCAGCGGCGCTCGCGCACGTAGATCGTCAGCGCGCCCCAGAGCGCGACCAGGTCCGCGGGCCGCACGGCCTCGGTCTCGCGGAAGGCGGCCAGGGCGTCCTCGTTGCGGCCGGCGCGCATCAGCAAGAGGCCCTGCATCTCGGTGACGTCGAAGAGCAGCGGGTCGAGGTCGCGGGCAACGTTCCACTCGGCCATGGCCTCGTTGTGCCGGCCCATGGCGCAGAGGACGAGCGAGAGGTTGGCGTGGGCGTCGACGTATTCGCGGTCGGCGGCGATGGCGCGGCGAAACTCGGACTCCGCCGCGGCGAGGTCGAAGTCGTGCTGGAAGCGGATGATCCCGCGCGCCGAGTGGGCCTCGGCGAGATCGGGCTGGAGGGCCAGGGCCCGCTCCGCGAGGGCGAACACCTCCGGCGCGGTCGCCGCCGGCAGTTCCGGCGGCCGGTGGATCAACGTCTCGGTGCGAACGTCGGCCAGCGCCGACCAGGCCTCGGCGAAGCGCGGCTCCTCGCGCACGCAACGACGCAAAAGCGCCTCCGCGTGCCTCATGGCGGTCGGACCGCTGGCCATGCGCTCGCGCCGCGCCTCCAGGTAGAGCGAGAGGGCCTGCCTGGAGACGCGCGAGCGGACGAGCGGCTCATGACGTCCCGCGGGGAGATGGCGTTTGGCGACGGCCACGGCCACGCCGTGGGCCACCGCGATCTGCATTCCCTCCGCGTGATCGAGCGGCCGATCCCAGGTCTCGCTCCAGAGCCGCGCCTTCGTGCCGCGGTCGACGGCTGTGACGATCACGCGCATGGACGCCGGCGTGCGCTGGACCGTTCCCTCGATGATGATCGACCCGCGCGGCCCGACGCGGAGGCGGCTCGGCTTGAGCCTGGCCAGAGTGGCCGTGGTCTCGGCGGTGATGGCCGCGGCGTCGGCGGGAAGGCCGGAGAGGGCGCGGAACGGCGACACGGTGACCAGGAGCGGCGCGGGAACGCGCGGCACGGCCGGACCGAGGAAGAGCGACGCGGCGACCGCTGCCGCCGCGGAGGCGAGCCGGAACCGGTTCGGCCTGGAAGGCAGAGGCGCAGGCGGAGGTGCGGGTGCGGGCTCAGGAGGACGGACGATCGCCGGCGGCTCGGCGGGCATGACGCGCTCGACGACGGCGACGAAGCGATAGCCGCGGCGGGGGAGGGTCTGCACGTAGATGGGCGCCTCGGCGTGGTCGCCGAGGACGTGGCGGATCTGGCGGATCGCGGAGTTGATCCCTTGCTCGAAATCGACGAACGTCTCGTCGCCCCAGAGCGCGGCCTGGATCTCCTCGCGCGTCACCACGTCGCCGCCGCGCAGGACGAGCATCTCCAGAAGGCGGAAGGGCTGCGGGCGCAGGCGCAACAGGACGCCGCCGCGGCGCAACTCCTGCCGCCTGCGATCGAGCTCGAAGCGGCCGAAGCGGAGAATCATGGCTTCTCTCATTGGTACGCCTCCGGACGCGCCGGCAGTGACACCGATGAGTGACGTCTCTTCAACGCGACGGTGAACGCGAATGCAGGCGTCCGCGTAACCGGCGGAGCGGACGAGCGTTGGACGATCAGCCAGGTTTGAGCCGCCGTCCATGGAAAAGCGCGCCGGCGGGGATCGACATTCGCCCGCAAGTCCTGACGCCGGTCCACGGCCAGGCACCTTGTGGGAGGCATTCGATGAGATCTCGCAGTTTCGTCTTTCTGCTCGCGCTCGCGCTGCTGCTGCCGGCCGCCGGCGCACTGGCTGCGCCGCAGGACATCAACGTGGTCCAGGCCTGGGACGGCGGCGGTCTGGCCAGCGGGAGCTGGTTCATCTTCCCGACGACCGGAACGGGAATCGCCGACTCCCGCCGCTTCCGGATCGACAACACCGGAGACGCCACGCTCACCATCAGCAACGCCAACTCGCTCGTCAGCGGGACGTGCTTCAGCCAGATCGAGACCCCCTCGTCCTCGCTCGGCGGGCACACCAGCACGTACTTCCGGGTGCGCGTGTTCTGCACCCAGGCCGGCGACTACTTCGGGCAGGTGACCATCAACTCCAACGACCCGGACGAGAGCCCGTACGTCATCTACCTGCAGGCGCGCGTGGAAGGGCCGGAGATCTCGGTGTGGCACAACTGGGAGAACGTCGAACAGCCGGACGGCAGCCAGTTCAGCTTCGGCCAGGTGAAGACCGGGACCCCGGTCTCCTTCCGCTTCGAGATCCGCAACACCGGCAACGGGACGCTGACGATCTCGAACCCGGGCTCGATCGTGAGCGGAACGGGCTTCTCGCTGATCGAGACGCCGTCGTCGAGCGTGCCTCCGGGAGGGTCGACGTTCTTCCGGGTCCGGTTCTACACGACCACCTCGGGGAACTACCTCGGGCACGTGACGATCAACAACAACGACGCGGACGAGAGCACCTACGACATCGTCCTCGGCGCCACCGCGAGCGACTTCCTGCCGTAGCAAGGCGAACCGTTTGCAACTGCGCTGGCTCGGCAGGATGTCAGGCCGAGTCAGCGCAGTTTTGTTCGTATTGCTCTTCGTCTCCTGCGAGGCGAAGCGCGAGGCCGCTCCGTCCCCGCCGCCACCCCCGCCGCCCGCCGGCCCTCCCTCGATCGTCTTCGATTGCTACGGCCGCACGATCGCCGTCCGCGTTGGCAATGAGGTGTTTGCGACGTCATCGGAGTTTGCCCCGATCGTCGGGACGATCGGCCCGGTCACGACACCGCTCACTGTGACTCTCGACGCCGACCTCCAGCGCCTCGCCGTCCGCGCCCTCGGCGCGAACCGCGGCTCGCTCGTGGCTATCGATCCGCGCACGAACGAGATCCTGGCCGTGGCCAATACCGCGACGGAGAATCTCGCCTTCGACAAGCAGTACGAGCCGGGCTCGGTGATCAAGGTGCTGACGGTGCTCGCGGCGCTCGGCGGCGGCGTGAACGTCGACTCGCTGTTCCCGTACACGTGCGACGGTGCGCTGCCGATCGACGGCCGCCGCTTCGGCGACTGGCGTCCCGGCGGCCACGGTCTGCTGCCGGATCTGGACGAGGCGCTGGCGCAGTCGTGCAACGTCGTCTTCGCCGACATCGGCCTGCGCGCGGGCGCCGAGCGGCTCGAAGCGCTGCACCAGCGCGTCGGCTTCGACGGCCAGACGAACCTCGGCCTGTTCCGCGTCCCCCTCGGCCGCAAGGTAGGGAAGCTCTTCAACGACTTCGAGACCGCGTTCTACGCCATCGGCCTGGAGCACGAGACCGTCACCACGCTGCACCTGGCCATGCTGGCGTCGATGCTGGCCAATCGCGGGACGCTGGTGGCGCCGCGTCTGGTGCCCGCGCCGGGGCCGCGGCGCGGACAGCAGGTCGTGCCGCGCGAGCACGCGGAACGCGTGATCCGGGCCATGCAGGCCGTGGTCGCGCGGCCGAAGGGCACCGGACGGCGCGCGGCGATCGAGGGGCTCAGCATCGCCATGAAGACCGGCACGTCCGGCACGCGCGACGGCGGCTACGACGCGCTGGTCATGGCCTTCGCACCGGTCGAGCAGCCGCGGGTCGCCTTCGCCGTCATCCTCGAGAACGCGGGACCCGCGGAGCTGGCGGCGGCGCAGGTCGCGCGCGATTTCCTGGAAGCAGTGGGGCACGAGGGCACGGGGGGCACGAGGGCACGAGGGTTCTGACTGACTCCCCCGTGCCCCCCGTGCCCCCGTGCCCCGTAACCCTCACATGATGCCCCCTATAATCATCGCGTCGCATGGCTGCCAAAGACCGCCGCAAGGCGGAGCGTTATCCCACGGCATCGATTCCGGTCCAGCTCTCCGACGTCAACGGCGAGCTGATCGACCTCAGCCTCCACGGCGCGGCGGTGGTCCACCGCTCGCCGGTCAAGGCCGGCGCCGCGGCCACGCTGATCTTCCCCAGCTACGGCGGGATCTACATCCCCTGCGAGGTCCTGCGCTCGGTGGTGCAGGTGCGGCGCAGCGAGAAGGGGCCGGAGTACGTGTTCCGCTCGGCCATCGCCTTCGCCCCGATGGCGCCGGAGCAGGAGCAGCCGCTGCGCGAGTTCCTCACGATCCAGATCGAGCGTCTGGAGGAGAAGCGGCGCGAGCTGGCGGCTTCGTCGCAGAGTACTCGCTGAAGATCGACAGCTCCACGTCCCGCTTCACGTCGCCGAACCCCGAGGCGCGCAGGGCGTCGAGGATGACGTGCGGGCGCACGCAGTCGCGCGTGGTCTCCCAGTAATAGCGGAAGAGCTTCGCCGCGCGTGCGCTGCGCGTGCGCACGCGCACCGCCACGGGCGCGATGCCGCCCATGTACGCGCCGAGGAGGGCCCGGCCGATGCGGGAGTCGGGGGCTGTGATCTCCAGGATGAGGATGCGTCCGCCGGGACGGAGGACGCGGTGGCACTCGTCGAAGACGACGCGCAGGTCGGCGAAGTGGCGCAGGGCGAAGCCGATGGTGATCGCGTCCACGGAGGCGTCGCGCAGCGGCAGATGCTCGGCCGCGCCCTGCACGCGCGGATTGGCGACGCGTCCCGAGCGGAGCATGCCGATGCTCGGGTCGACGCCGACGATGGCCCGCGGCTCGCCGGTCACCTCGGCCGCCGCGCGCGCCACCACGCCCGTACCGCTGGCGAGGTCGAGGAGGCGCATGCCGCTCGTGATCCCCGCGCGGCGCACGGCTTCGCGGCGATACCAGTTGCCCGAGCCGAAGGACATGAAGCGGACGGTCCAGTCGTACCACTGGGCGGTGTCGTCGAAGATGTCGCGGACGAACTCCTCGCGATGGGAAGGGTCGCCGTAGTACTGGGGCAGGGGAGGGTGCGGTGGGAGGGTCATGAGAGATGAAGGCAGAAGGCAGAAGGCAAAAGGCAGAAGGCAGAAGGGGGTGAGGGAAGAGGTTCGAGGTTCGAGGGAAGAGGGGAGAGTGGAGAATCCACAGACGTACCAGGTTGCGACTCTTCCCTCTTCATTCGAACCTCGAACCTCTTCATTCGTCTGCCCTCGCCCTTCATTTGACCTCTCGCGCCGGCTCTCGCCTCCATCGCTGCGCGATGGGCATCTGTCTTCCGCTTCCAAACGCCTTCGTCGACACCCGAATCGTCGGTGCCGCCTGGCGCCGCTTGAACTCCGCCGTATCCACCATCTTCAGGATGCGCTCCACCAGGGGGCGGTCGAAGCCGGCGGCGACGATCTCGTCGAGCTCTTTCCACTCCTCGATGTACAGCTTGAGGATGTCATCGAGCACATCGTACGGCGGGAGGGTGTCCTGGTCGGTCTGGTTGGGGCGGAGCTCGGCGGACGGCGGTTTGGTGATGGTGGACTGGGGGATGATCTCGCGCTCGCGGTTGAACCACTGGGCGAGGCGGTAGACCATGGTCTTGTAGACGTCGCCGAGGAGGGCCAGGCCGCCGGCCATGTCGCCGTAGAGGGTGCAGTAGCCGACGGCGAGCTCGGACTTGTTGCCGGTCGACACGACCATGGCCCCGGTGCGGTTCGACCAGGCCATGAGGATGTTGCCGCGGATACGGGCCTGGATGTTCTCGTTGGTGGTGTCGAATTTGTGCTCGCCGAAGAGGGCGTCCACCGCTTTCTCGTACGGCGCGTAGATGTCGGCGATGGGGACGACGTGGAAGGCGATGCCGAGGTTTTCGGCCAGGGCCCGGGCGTCGTCGACGGAGTGCTGGGAGGAGAACTGCGAGGGCATGGCGATGCCGGTCACGCGGTCCGCGCCGAGGGCCTCGGCGGCGATGGCGGCGGTGAGGGCCGAGTCGATGCCGCCGGAGAGGCCGACCACCACGTCCCGGAACCCGCATTTGCGGATGTAGTCGCGCAGGCCGAGGATCAGACCCTTGCCGATCTCCTCCTCCTCGGGCATCGCGGCCAGCATCTCGCACGGCGCGCCCTCCAGGGGCACGAGCGAGAAGTGCTCCTCGAAGGCCGGCGCGCAGAAGATCGTGCGGCCCTCTTTGTCGAAGACCACCGATGAGCCGTCGAAGAGCAGCTCGTCGTTGCCGCCGATCTGGTTCACGTAGACGGTGGGGAGCTCGTAGCGCTTGGCGATCTTGGAGAAGATCTCCCAGCGCGAGCGGCGCTTGCCGGCGTTGAAGGGGGAGGCGGAGATGTTGAACAGGATCTCCGCGCCCTGGCGCGCCAGCTCGTCGACGGGATTGCGGCAATAGAGCTTGGTGCCCATGATCTCGTCGTCGAACCAGAAGTCCTCGCAGATGGCCACGCCGACGCGGCGGCCGGCCAGCTCGACGCAGCGGACGCTCGCCGCCGGCTCGAAGTAGCGCAGCTCGTCGAAGACGTCGTACGTGGGCAGGAGTCCCTTGTGCTGCTCGAGGAGGATCTTCCCGTGCTGGGCGACGATGGCCGCGTTGTGCAGCGGCTTGCCGCACCAGACCGCGCTGCGCACGGGGCAGCCGAAGATGAGGGCGACCTCGCCGGTCATGGCCGCGAGCTGGTCGCGCACGGCCGCGGCGGCGTCGACGAACGTGTTCCGGTCGAGGAGGTCGCGCGGGGGGTAGCCGGTGACGGCCAGCTCGGTCACGAGCACCACGTCCGCCCCGGCGGCCACGCCCTCGGAGTAGGCGCGACGGATCAGGTCGGCATTCGCGGAGAGCGCGCCGACGGTGGGATTGATCTGTCCGATGAAGACCTTCACAGCAGCTTTTTTCGTGCGTCACCCAACCTTTGCGCCGAGGGGGCGTCTAGGTCGGTGAAGCGACAACCTATCTCAACACGGCGCGAGAGGAAAAGATGCTGCGCTCCAAGATCCTTCCAGTCACGCTCCTCACAATTCTCGGCATCACCCCACTGAATGCCCAGCAACAGCAGCCGCAGCGTCCCACCTATCAGGCCGTCCGGGCGGACAAGGCGCCGGTCATCGACG
The DNA here is from genome assembly GCA_044866315.1 of Thermoanaerobaculia bacterium. Classification (GTDB taxonomy): domain Bacteria; phylum Acidobacteriota; class Thermoanaerobaculia; order Gp7-AA8; family Gp7-AA8; genus QHVT01. The sequence continues at coordinate 19,111 of JBIOTX010000103.1, forward strand.
GCGTCCTGGACGACGCGGTCTGGGCCAACGCGCCGGAGATGACCGGCTTCACCCAGCGCGACCCGAACGAGGGGCAGCCGGCCACGCAGCAGACGCGAGTCAAGGTGGCCTACGACAATGACGCCATCTACTTCGGCGCGGTGATGGAGGACTCGGGGAAGGTGACCCCGCTCCTGGCCCGCCGCGACAGCGACCTCAATAACGGCGACTACATCCGGATCAGCATCGACTCGCAGCAGGACCGCCTCAACGGCGCGGCGTTCGTCATCAACGCCTCGAACGTGCAGATGGACATGATCCTCTACAACGACATCTACGACGACGTCAGCTGGGACGCGGTGTGGGACTCGGCCACGAAGATCGGGACCAGCGGCTGGGTGGCCGAGGTGCGCATTCCGTTCTCGCAGCTGCGCTTCCCGGACAAGGCCAGCCACACCTGGGGCCTCAACGTCAGCCGCTGGACGTCGCGGCTGAAGGAGAGCTCCCGGCTGGTGTTCAACCCGAAGAACGAGTCCGCGTTCGTCTCGAAGTTCGCCGATCTCACCGGCATCGAGGGCATCCGCCCGAAGCGTGCCCTGGAGATCGTCCCGTACGGCGTGGCCCGCACGGACCTGAACACCGGCATCGACAACCGCTTCGTCCCCGCCTCGGCGCACCGCATGGACGCCGGCGTGGACATCAAGTACAGCCTCACCTCCAGCCTGCGCCTGACCGGCACGATCAATCCCGATTTCGGCCAGGTCGAGGTCGACCCGGCGGTGCTCAACCTCAGCCAGTTCGAGACCTTCTTCCCGGAGAAGCGGCCGTTCTTCACCGAAGGGGCGGACGTCTTCCGCTTCGGCAACGGCCCGGCGAACAGCCGCTGGGGCTTCAACATGTCCTTCCCCACCTTCTTCTACTCGCGCCGGATCGGCCGCTCGCCGCAGGTGTTCCTGAACGCCGACGAGCAGGACGCTCCGGGCGAGACGACGATCCTCGGCGCCGCGAAGGTGACCGGCAAGGTCGGGAAGAAGTGGACCATCGGCGTGCTGGATGCGCTCACGGACAAGGAGCAGGCCTGGTTCCGCACCGGCCCGACCGTCGGCACGGAGACCGTCGAGCCGATGACGAACTACCTCGTGGCCCGGGCCATGCGCGAGTACGGCAAAGACTCGCGGGCGGGCTTCATGTTCACGTCCGTGAACCGGCGGCTCACCGACAACCTGGAGCCGGCGCTGCGCCAGAGCGCGTATTTCGCGGGCGTCGACGGGCACACGCTGTTCAAGGACAAGGCCTGGATCCTGGAGTGGCTGGCCGGGTCGTCGATGGTGGAGGGCTCGAAGGAGTCGATCGCCGCGACGCAGCTGAGCGGCGCGCGCTACTACCAGCGCCCGGACGCGGAGCACGTCGAGTACGACCCCACGCGCACGTCGCTCACCGGCTGGATGAGCCGGGTCATGCTGGCCAAGCAGAAAGGGAAGTGGCGGCCGAACATCCAGGTGCAGGCGCTCTCACCCGGCTTCGAGATCAACGACGTTGGCTTCCTCACGCGCGTCGACGCCATCAGCACCCACGGCGTGCTGCACTACCTGAACACCGACCTCACCAAGTACACGCGTTACCTGAGCATCTGGGGCGGCAAGTTCCAGAACTGGAACTACGACGGCGACCTGACCGCCAACGGCACCGGCTTCTCGGCCTACGCGGACTTCAAGAACTACTGGTGGGCCGAGATCTGGGGCGGGAACCGCGACCGGACCATCGATGACCGGAAGACGCGGGGCGGGCCGGCAGTGATCGGCTCGGGCCAGGACTACGTCGGCACGGGCTTCGGCAGCGACGGCCGCAAGCCGTTCTCCTTCAACGTCGGCGTCGAGCGCGTGGACACGAGCGAGGGTGGCGGCGGCAACTGGATGTGGTTCGGGGTGACCTATCGCCCGACGCCGGCCCTCCGCCTCTCGCTCACGCCGACCTACAGCCGCTCGCGGACCACCACGCAGTACGTCACCACCATCAACGACCCGTCGTACGAGGAGACGTTCGGCAACCGCTACATCTTCGCCACCATCGAGCAGCGGACCCTGGACATCGGCGTGCGCGCGGAGTGGACGATCAGCTCGCGTCTCTCCCTGCAGGTCTACATGCAGCCCTTCATCGCCAGCGGCGACTACGAGGACTACAAGCAGCTCGTGCGCAGCCGGGATGACGAATACGCGCCGCTGGGCGAGCTGGCCTTCGACGACGGCGCCAACCGCTACCGCGCCAGCGGCTATTCATTCGGGAACCCCGACTTCAACTTCCGCAGCGTCCGCGGCAGCGCCGTCGTGCGCTGGGAGTTCCGCCCTGGATCGGCGCTGTACGTGGTGTGGAACGAGAACAAGGCCGACGTCGCGCCGATGGGCGACTTCCGGTTCCGCCGGGATCTGGCGGCCCTGCCGAACGCGCCGGGGACGGACGTTTTCCTGGTGAAGTTCTCGTACTGGCTGCCGATGTGACGCGCGCGTACACGCGCGTCATCCCGAAGCGCAGCCAGGGATCTCGTCCAGGCCGCGTCTTTGCTAGCATCCACAAGGCATGTCCGACGATTTCGGCACCGTCAACGTCCGCCGCGGGGAGCGGGCCCGGGAAATCGAGGTGCTCCGGCAGCACTATCGCCGGCACCGGGAGTCGCTCACGCGGCTGGTCTCCGACGCGCCGACGGAGCATCTGGCGGGCGAGTATCTGCGCCTGATCCAGGAGATCGACAGCGCGCTGGTGAAGCTCGACGAGCTGGAGGGGGTCACGGGCGCGGTGCCGCCTCCGGTACCGCCGGTCGCCCACGAGCGCCTCGAGACCGAGCCGGGGATGCGGCCGCTGGTGACGACGCCGCAGCACGATCCCGAGAGCACCGGCGCCTACGACTCCACGAGCCTCGGCGGACCGGAGATGGAGTCGGACTCGCGCTCGCGCCTGGTCCTCATCGCCGTCGCGGCGATCGTCGCCCTCGCCCTGATCGGCTGGCTGATCTGGCGGGCGAGCCGGGACCGCGGCCCCGAGGGGGCCGTCGTCGAGGAGACTGCGACGACCGCGACCACGGCGACCACCACGGCGGCCGAGGAGCCGCCGGTCACGCCGGCGCCGCCGCCGGCGGCGGCGATCCTCAGCGTCAGCCCGGCCTCCGCCGACTACGGCACGATCCGGCGGGGGACGCGGGCGACGCGGCAGTTCGAGGTCCGCAACAACAGCGACGAGCCGGTGACGATCGAGGTCGCGCGCTCGGCCTGCCGCTGCCTGTACTACGAGCACGCGCCGGTGGTGCCGCCGAAAGGGCGCGAGTCGATCACCGTCACCGTCGACGGCGCGAAGGCGAAGTCGGGGCCGCTGCGGGAGAGCCTGAACGTGCGGGTGAAGGCAAACCCGAGCGTTGGCACAACCTTCGACGTGATCGCAACCGTCCAGTGACATGGAAAACCGAACGGCCGTGTTCTAATCCGCGCGCCGTGACTCGCCCCCTGGTTCTCCTCTCCCTTCTCCTCGTTCCCCTCCTCTCCGCCCAGGACGCTCCGCTCACCATCGAGCGGGCGGTCGAGCTGGCGGTGACGCGGAACGAGCGCGCCGCGATCGCCGAGACGGTGGTCGAGGCGGCGGAGGCGCGTCTGAGCCGCTCGCGGTCGGTGATCCTGCCGCGCGTGGACATCACCGGCGCGTGGCGGAACGAGTACAACCCCGCCGATCGCACGCTGAACACCGCGGCCACGCTCACCCAGCCGCTGTTCGACATGCGCGTGTTCCCGGTGATGCGGCAGTTCCGCTTCGAGCGCGACGCCGCCCGCCTCGCCGCCACGGACAACGTCCGCCTCCTCGGCTTCGACGCCGCGACGGCCTTTCTCACGACCCTCAGCTTCGAGCAGGTCCTCCTCGCCGCCGAGCACCGCCGCGACTTCGCCCAGACCAACCTGGACGACGTCCGGGCCCGCTTCGAGGCGGGCCTGGTCAGCTCGAACGACGTCACCCGCGCCGAGCTGGAGCTGGCGACCGCCGTGCGCCTCCTGGCCCAGGCCCAGGGCGACGTGCAGGCGGCGCGCATCGATCTGGAGACCCTGCTGAAGACGGACGTCACCGGGCCGCTGGCCGCGCCAATCGAGCTGCTCGACGCGGCGGACGATCCGCCGCCGGCGAGCGACGCCTCGATCGCCGCCGCGCAGCAGCGGCGCAGCGACATCGGTGCCGCCCGCGCGCGCGTCGCGGCGCTGCGCGCCTTCGCCGACGAGCCCTCTGCGCGCTTCTTCCCGACCGTGCTCCTCACCGCCCAGAGCGCGAACACGAACGACGGCCCGCTCTCGAACCGGAACAACGAGGGGTTCGTTGGGGTTACGGCGAGCTGGCCGGTATTCGACGCAGGGATTCGAAGGGCGGAGCGGGCCGAGCGGAGCGCGATCGTTCGCGGCGCGGAGCTGGAGCTGGAGTCGTCACTGCGCGACGTCGAGCGCCAGATGCGCAGCGCCGCCGTGCAGCTGTCGACCGAGCAGGCCGCGCTCCGCGAAGCCGTCGCCGCGGTTCGCGCCGCGCGGAAGAACACCGACGAGACCAACGCCCTCTACCGCGAGGGCCTGGCCAGCGCCCTCGAGTTAGCCGATGCGACACAGAGACTTTTCGAAGCCGAGGTGGCGGAAGTGACCGCGAGGTACAGGATGGCGGTGGCGTACCTGTCGTTGAGAGAGGCGAGTGGGGAAGGAGCGGTGAGGTGAAGGATATGAAGGCAGAAGGCAGAAGGCAGAAGGCAGAAGGCAGAGCCCCGAGGCGCGCGCGGAGCGCTTTGCTTCTGCCTTTTGCCTTCTGCCTTCTGCCTTCTGCCTTCATCTTCTCCTGCTCCAAGGGCGGTGCCCAGGAAGCTAAGGGTCCCGGTGGCGGCGGTCCTGGCGGCGCGCGCCGCGCCCTCGAGTTTCCTGTCGAGGTCAAGCCCGTAGAGTCGCGCCGCGTCGAGTACCAGGTCTCCGCCGTGGGATCGCTCGATGCCTTCGAGCGCGTCGCGGTGACCGCGCGTGTCGCCGGTGCCGTGGAGCGCGTGCTCTTCAGCGAGGGGCAGGTCGTCGGCAAGGGGCAGGTGCTGGTCGAGGTCGAGCCGGAGCGGTATCGGCTCGCCGTCGCGGCGGCCGAGGCCACGCTGCAGAAGAGCATGGCCGGGAAGGGCGAGGCCGAGGCGGGGTATGCGCGGCGGCAGGCGGCGAGCGCGAAGAATCCGGGGCTGATCCGGGGCGAGGAAGTGGAGACGTGGCGCACGAAGGTGCAGACCGCGGCCGCGGAAGTCGCCCAGGCCCAGGCCGCGCTGGCCCAGGCGAAGCTGAACCTGCGCGACGCGTTCGTGCGCGCGCCGGTGGCCGGCGTCATCCAGACCCGCACCGTGGAGACCGGGCAGTACGTGCCGGTGGGCACGGTCATGGCCACCCTGCAGCGCCGCGATCCGCTGCTCCTCCGCTTCCAGGTGCCGGAGCAGGATTCGGGAGCGATCCATCCGGGCATGACCGCGCGTTTCAACGTCACCGAGGATCAGACGCAGCACAGCGCGCGCATCACCCATGTCGCCGCCGCGGCCAGCCAGACCTCGCGCATGGTCGACGTCACCGCGAACGTCATCAATCCGAATCGTCCCGAGCTTCGCCCGGGCGCGTTTGCCCGCGTGACGGTGCCTGTCGGCTCGCCGCGCGAGGCGCCGGTCATTCCCCAGACGGCGATCCGCCCGAGCGAGCGCGGCTTCCTCTCGTTCGTGGTGAACGACGGCAAGGCCGAGCAGCGCGTGCTGACCCTCGGCATGCGCACCGCCGACGGCCAGGTGGAGGTCCGCTCGGGGCTGAAGGCGGGGGAAGTGCTCGTCATCCGCGGCGCTGAGGCGCTGCGGGATGGGGCGAAGGTGAAGGTGGCGCGATGAAGGCAGAAGCTGATGAATGAAGAGGTTCGAATGAAGAGGGAAGAATGAAGAAGGGTCTTCATTCTTCATTCGAACTTCGAACCTCTTCATTCAAAGCCGCGTGGCGGTCGCGACGAGTGCACAAATGAAGATCACAGAAGCTTGTATCAAGAATCCCGTCTTCGCCTGGATGATCATGATGGCCACGGTCGTCTTCGGCGGCGTCGCGGCCACGCGCATCGGCATCTCCCAGTTCCCGGACGTCGACTTTCCCACCATCAGCGTCAGCGCGAATTGGGAAGGGGCGGCGCCGGAGGTCATGGAGCACGACGTCGTCGAGCCGATCGAAGAGGCGCTGATGCAGGTCGAAGGGGTGCGCAACATCACCTCGACCTCGCGCCAGGGCTCGGGCAACGTCACCGTGGAGCTCGACCTGGCCCGCAACGTCGACCTGGCCCTGCAGGACGTGCAGACCCGCGTGGCGCAGGTGCAGCGCCGCCTGCCGCGGGACATCGAGCCGCCGGTGGTCTCCAAGACCAACCCCGAGGACCAGCCGATCATGTGGATCGGCCTGTCCGGTCCGTACTCGCCGCAGATGCTCGCGGACTACGCGCGCTACCGGGTCAAGGAGAAGCTGCAGACCGTCCCGGGCGTCGGCGAGATCCAGTCGTCCTCGGTCGAGCGGAACATCCGCATCTGGGTCGACTCGGACAAGCTCGACGAGCGCCGCGTCACCGCCAGCGAGGTGTTGGCCACGATCCAGGCCCAGCACGTGGAGCTCCCGGCCGGACGCCTGGAGACCTCCGGGCGCGAGGTCAACGTCCGCGTGCTCGGCGAGGCCTTCGATCTCGACGAGTTCCGCCGCCTGGTGGTGAAGGAAGTCGAGGGCGCGCCGGTTTACCTCAGCGACGTGGCCATGGTCGAGGACGGGTTCGAGGACATCCGCCGCATCTCCCGCGTCAACGGTGAGCCGGCCCAGGGCATGGGCATCCGCAAGCAGCGCGGCTCCAACGCCGTGGCCGTCGCCGGCGGGGTCAAGGCCGCCCTGGCCGAGATCCAGAAGACCCTGCCGCCGGGGATGGAGGTCGGCATCAACTTCGACTCCACGCAATTCATCGAGGAGTCGGTGCACGAGATCCAGTTCGAGCTTCTGCTCTCGGTGATCCTCACCGCGTTCATCTGCTGGCTCTTCCTCGGGTCGTTCGGCGCCACGATCAACGTGATCATGGCCATCCCGATGTCGCTTCTCGGCACGGTGGCGGTGATCTACTTCCTCGGCTTCACCCTGAACACGTTCACCCTCCTCGGCCTGGCCCTGGCCGTGGGCATCGTCGTCGACGACGCGATCATGGTCCTGGAGAACATCTTCCGCCACGGCGAGATGGGCAAGGACCGCGTCCGCGCCGCGCGCGAGGGGACGCAGGAGATCAGCTTCGCCGCGCTCGCCGCGACCCTGGCCGTCTGCGCGATCTTCCTCCCGGTCGTCTTCATGAAGGGCGTGGTCGGGAAGTTCTTCCTCCAGTTCGGCGTGACCCTCTGCGTGGCCGTGCTGCTCTCGTACGTCGAGGCGGTCACGCTCGCCCCGGCGCGCTCGGCGCAGATGCTCAAGGCCGGGGGCGAGCGGCAGTCCAAGCTCGGACACTTCGTCGACGTCGTCTTCGACAAGCTGGCCGCCGGCTACGGAAAGATCCTGGCCCTCGGCCTGCGCCGGCCTCTCGGCGTGCTCGTCCTCGCCGTGATCGTCTTCGTCGGCTCGATCTACGTCTTCCGCAAGCTTCCCAGCGAGTTCGTTCCCTCGCAGGACCAGAGCCGCCTGCTCATCCGCCTTCAGACCGCGGTCGGGGCGAACCTCGAGGAAACCGACCGCGTGTTCAGGCGCGCGGAGGCGTTCCTGCAGAAGCAGCCCGAGATCAATCGCGTGTTCGGCAGCGTCGGCGGCTTCGGCGGCGGCGGTGGCGGCAGCGTCAACACCGGCGTCCTCTTCGTGACCATGGTCCCGCCGGGCGAGCGCGAGAAGAGCCAGCAGGACATCGCCGGCATGGCCCGCAAGGAGTTCAACTCCTATCCCGGCGTGCGCGCCGTGGTCCAGGACCTCTCCCAGCAGGGCTTCACCGCCCAGCGCGGCTTCCCGATCGAGTTCTCGGTGCGCGGGCCGGAGTGGGAGAAGCTGATCGAGCTCTCCACGGACATGCGCGAGAAGCTCGCCGCGAGCGGCTTCGCCACGGACGTCGACACCGACTACCAGGTGGGCATGCCCGAGCTGCGCATCGTCCCCGACCGCGCTCGCGCCGCCGACCTCGGCGTCCCGGTCGAGGAAGTGGCCACCACCATCAACGCGCTCGTCGGCGGCGTCCGCTCCGGCAAGTACTCCACCGGCGGCCGACGCATCGACATCCGTACCCGGCTGCAGGCCAGCCAGCGCACGCGCCCCGAGGATCTGGCCCGGCTGCGGGTGCGCACGGCGTCGGGGGAGCTCGTTCCGCTCTCCTCGCTGGTGAAGGAAGACGAGCGCCCCGCGCTGCAGTCGGTCACGCGCCGCGACCGCGAGCGCGCCATCTCCATCTACGGCAATGTCGCCCCGGGCAAGTCCCAGAGCGACGCCCTGCGCTACGTCGAGGAGATCAGCAAGGGGCTGCCGCCGGGCTATCGGGCCGTCCTCGGCGGGTCGTCCGTGGCTTTCCGAGAGTCCATGAGCCAGCTCGTGTTCGCGCTGATCCTCGGCATCATCGTCGCGTACATGGTCCTGGCCTCGCAGTTCAACTCGTTCCTGCACCCGGTGACCGTGCTCTCGATCCTGCCGCTGTCGATCGCCGGCGCGGCGTTCGCCCTGCTCATTACCGGCAAGACCCTGAACATCTTCTCAATGATCGGCCTGCTCCTCTTGATGGGCATCGCCAAGAAGAACTCCATCATCCTCGTCGACTACGCCGTGCAGGGACAGCGCGAGCACGGTCTCTCCGCGAAGGAGGCCATGCTCAAGGCCGGCCCGGTGCGCCTGCGCCCGATTCTCATGACCTCGCTGGCGACGATGATGGCCGCCATTCCCCCCGCCCTGGCCCTCGGCCCCGGCGCGGAGACGCGCGGACCGATGGCGGTCGCGATCATCGGCGGCCTGGTGATCTCGACCGCGCTCTCGCTCCTGGTCGTGCCGGCGTTCTTCGTCGTCGCGGACGCGGCCAAGCAGAAGCTGGCGGGGTGGTTCTCGCGGCGGCACGAGGACGAAGTGAGCGAAGAGGAAGTGACAGCGCACTAGAATTGTCCGCATGGGGAGACTCCCGCGCCGCCTTTTGGTCGGCGCAGTCCTCATCGCGGCGGTCGCGATCTTTCTCTGGCGCTTCACGCGCTCGGATCCTGTGCCTGTGGCTCTCGGCGCGGTCGACCGCGGACGCGTCGAGCGGAGCGTTGCCAACACCCGCGCGGGCACGGTGACCTCCTGCCGCCGGGCGAAGCTCGCGCCGGCGGCGGGCGGGCAGATCGTGGCTCTGCCGGTGCGCGAAGGCGATCGCGTGCGCAAGGGACAGGTGCTGCTCGAGCTGTGGAACGCCGACACGGCAGCCCAGGCCCGCGCGGCGGAGGAGCAGTCGCGCACCGCCGCGCTGCGCAGCGAGGAGGCGTGCGTGAGCGCCGGCGTGGCCGAGCGCGATGCCGAGCGGGCGCGCAAGCTGAACGCGGACGGGCTCCTCCCGGACGATCAGCTCGACCGTGCGGTCTCGAATGCGAAGACGCTGCGGGCGGCATGCAATGCCGCGCGTGCCGAGGTGCAGCGCAGCCGGGCCCAGATCGAGGTGGCGCGCGCCAATCTCACCCGCACTACGCTGAAGGCGCCGTTCGACGGTGTCGTCGCCAAAGTCTCCGGCGAGATGGGGGAGTTCACCACGCCTTCCCCGCCCGGCATCCCCACGCCTCCAGCGATCGACCTCATCGACCCAAGCTGCCTCTACGTCGTCGCCCCAATTGATGAAGTCGACGTGGCCCGCGTGCGCGTCGGGCAGACCGCATACATCACCATCGACGCTCTTCCCGGGCGCCGTTTTCCCGGGCGGGTGCGCCGAATCGCCTCGTTCGTGCTCGACCTGGAGAAGCAGGCTCGCACGGTGGACGTGGAAGTCGAGTTCCTGAGCGCCGAGGATGCGAAGTCGCTCCTCGTCGGCTACAGCGCGGACGTGGAGATCATCCTCGACCTCCACGAGAACGTCCTGCGCGTGCCGACCCAGGCCCTCATGGAGGGGGGCAACCGCGTCCTGGTCTATGACTCCGGCAGCGGCGTGCTCCGCGAGCGGCAGCTCGTCCCCGGCATCGCCAACTGGGAGTACACGGAAGTGCGGTCCGGCCTGCAGCAGGGGGAGAAGGTCGTGCTCTCGATCGAGCGCGAGGGCGTCGCCGCCGGGGCCAAGGCCGTTCCGGAGCCGCCGGCACGGCGATGATCCGCCTCCGCGACATCACGCGCGCGTTCCCGATCGGCGAGGAGGAGGTTCACGCCCTGCGCGACGTCGATCTGGACATCGCCCCCGGCGAGTACGTCTCGATCATGGGCCCCTCGGGCTCGGGCAAGTCGACCCTCCTCAACATCATCGGCCTGCTCGACCGCCCCACCGCCGGCGTGTACGAGCTCGACGGTCAGGACGTCACCGCCCTCACCGACGAAGAGCAGTCCCAGGTCCGGCGTACGAAGATCGGCTTCGTGTTCCAGTTCTTCCATCTCGTGCCGCGCCTGACCGCCGCGGAGAACGTCGAGCTGCCGCTCATGCTCGCCGGCGTGCCGGTCGCGGAGCGCGCCCCGCGCGTCGACCGCCTCCTGGGCGAGTTCGGCATCGCCCCGCGCGCGCGGCACCGGCCCGACCAGCTCTCCGGCGGCGAGCGCCAGCGCGTGGCCATCGCCCGGGCCATGGTCATGCAGCCTTCGGCGATCCTCGCCGACGAGCCGACCGGGAATCTCGATCAGACCACCGGAAGGGACGTGATCCATCTTCTCGAGGAGCTCCACGCGCGCGGCGTGGCGCTGATCATGGTCACGCACGATCCGGCGCTGGGCGCGCGGGCGAAGCGGCGGATCCGGATGACCGACGGACGGATCGATGCGGGCTCGTGACGCGGCGCGGTTCGCCTGGGGCGCGCTCTCCGGCTACCGGACGCGCACGGCCCTGATGATGCTGGCCATGTCCATCGGCGTGGCCGCGGTGGTCGTGCTCACCTCCCTCGGCGAGGGCGCGCGCCGCTACGTGCGCAGTCAGTTCGAGACTCTCGGCACGAAGCTCATCATCATCCTGCCCGGACGGGCCGAGACCGTCGGCGGCACCGGCGGGATCATGTCCGGCCGCACGCCGCGCGATCTCACCCTCGACGATGCGCTGGCCCTGCGGCGCATCCGCGGCGTGTCCCGGGTCGTGCCGCTGAACGTCGTGTCCGGCGAGATCTGGGCGGGCGGCCGCAGGCGCGACGTGCCCGTCGTCGGAGCGACGGCGGCTCTGAAGTGGCTCTGGGGCCTCGATGTGGCTCAGGGGCGGTTTCTGCCGGAACAGGACCCGCGCCGGGCCTCGTCCCACTGCGTCATCGGCGCGAACGTGGGGCGGGAGCTGTTCGGCGGCCGCCGGGCCGTCGGCGAGTGGGTGCGCATCGGCGAGCGCCGCTTCCGCGTGGTGGGCGTGCTCGCGCCGCGCGGGCAGATGCTCGGCCTCGACATGGACGAGCTGGCGGTCATCCCGGTCATGTCCGCGCAGACGCTCTTCAATCTCCCCTCGCTGCTGCGCGTCGTGGTGGACGCCAGCTCGCGCGAGGACGTCGCTCGCATCAAGGAGGAGGTGCGGCGCATCCTGCGCGAGCGGCACGACGGCGAGGAGGACGTCACCGTCATCACCGAGGATGCGGTGGCCAAGGCGTTCGACCGGATCCTCCTGGCGTTGACGCTGGCCCTCGGCGGCATCGCCTCGATCAGCCTGGCCGTGGCCGGCATCCTGATCATGAACGTGATGCTCATCGCCGTCTCCCAGCGGAGGAGCGAGATCGGCCTGCTCAAGGCCATCGGCGCGTCGCCGCGGCAGATCCGCTTGCTCTTCTTCGCCGAGGCAGCGACGCTGTCCGTGGTCAGCGCGGTGGCCGGGTCGATCCTCGGCCAGCTCGGAAGCCTCGTCGTCCGCCGGATCTATCCGGCCTATCCGGCCTTCGCGCCTTCGTGGGCCGTCGTCGCGGCGCTGATCACGGCCGTCGGAACGGGCGTGCTGTTCAGCGTCCTGCCCGCGCGGCGTGCGGCGCAGCTCGACCCGGCCATGGCCCTGGCCAGGAGATGAACGCGTGCTCGCCGCCGACTTCACGCGCTTCACCTTCACCTCGCTCCGCTCGCACCGGCTCAGGACGGCGCTCGCGGCGCTGGCCATCGCCGTCGGCATCGCCGCGGTGATCCTCCTGACCTCCATCGGCCAGGGCCTGCGCGAGTTCGTGCTCGCGGAGTTCAGCCAGTTCGGGACCAACCTGATCATGGTCACGCCGGGGAAGGTGACCACCGCCGGCGCCTCCATCGGCGTGTTCGGCACCGTGCGCCCGCTGACCATCGACGACGCCCTGGCCGCGGGCCGCGCGCGGCATGTGCTGGCCACCAATCCGATGACCGACGGCAACGCCGAGATCTCCGCGGGCGGGAGGAAGCGCCGGATCACCGTCTACGGGGTGGGGCCGGCCTGGCCGGAGGTGGGGCACATGACCGTGCGCATGGGCTCCTTCCTGCCGGAGGACGACCTGCACGCGCCCCGCCCGCTGGCCGTCCTCGGCTCGAAGGCGAAGGCGGAGCTGTTCGGATCCGCCAATCCTCTCGGCCGGCAGATCGACGTCGGAGGCCGGCGCTTTCACGTAGTCGGGGTGATGGAGCCGAAGGGGCAGTTCGTGGGGATGGACCTCGACGACACGGTGTTCATCCCCGTCGCTCGCGCGCTGGAGCTCTTCAATCGGGACGGTCTGACCGGCTTCTACGTGACCCATGATCCGGAGGTGTCGCCGGAGCGAGTGGTGGAGGACATTCGCGGCATCATGCGCCGGCGCCACGGGCGCGACGACGTCACCATCATCACCCAGGAGAAGATGATCGACGTCCTCGGCTCTGTCCTCGGCGTGCTCACCTTCGCCGTCGGCGCGCTGGGCAGCATCTCCCTCCTGGTCGGGGGCGTGGGCATCCTCACCATCATGACCATCGCCGTGGGCGAGCGGACGGCGGAGATCGGTCTCCTGCGCGCGATCGGCGCACATCGGGAGCAGGTCCTGCTGCTGTTCCTCGGGGAAGCCGCGCTGCTCGCGGCCGTCGGCGGCGCCGCCGGATTCGCCCTCGGCGTGGCCCTGGCGCGCCTGCTTGCTCTCGTCGTCCCGGCCCTCCCGGTGAGCACGCCGTGGTGGTTCGCCCTGCTCGCCGAGGCGATTGCGGTGACCGTTGGTCTCCTCGCGGGGGTGGTGCCGGCCCGTCAGGCGGCGCGCATGCAGCCGGTGGAGGCGCTGCGCGCGGAATGATTCGTTAAACTGCGCCACGCTTGTCGCCCGACCGCCGCAACGTTCTCCTGCTCGCCGCGCTCACCGCCGTCCTGTTCTTCGACGTCCTCTTCCTCGGCCGCGGGTTCTACAAGGGCGATCTCTTCGTCTACCACTATCCGATGAAGAAGGTCGTGCGCGACCTGACCTTCGCCGAGGGGCTGCCGCACTGGAATCCCATGTACCACGCCGGGCAGCCGCTGGCGGCGAACCCGGCGTACGAGCTGTTCTATCCGCCGCAGTGGCTGGTGCTCCTGCCGTCGTATCCGTTCGCCTTTCAGCTGCACATCCTCGTGCACTTTGCCATCGCCGCCATCGGCATGTACCTTCTCCTGCGCGAGCTGGAGGTGCGTGCGCCCGCGGCCATCCTCGGCGCGGTGACGTTCGCCTTCGGCGCGCCGTATCTCACACTCCTGGCGCGCCTGCCGTTCCTCTTCGCCATGACCTGGGTGCCGTGGGTGCTGCTCTTCACCCACCGCGCGGTCGTCCGCCAGCGCGTACGCGACATCGCCCTCGGCGCGCTCTTTTTCGGCATGCAGGCCCTCCTCGGCGAGCCGGTGACGGTGATGCAGACCGTGGCGCTGGCGATCGCCTACGGCGTGCTGCGCGCACCCGCGCCGCGATGGAAGGCCGCGGCGCGCATCGCCGTGATCCTCGCCTGGGGCTTTCTCATCGCCCTCGTGCAGCTCCTCCCCGCCGCCGATCACGCGCGCGACTCCGTGCGCCGCGAAGGCTTCCCCTGGATCTACGCCGCGAACTGGTCCACCCCGCCGCTGCGCCTCGTCGAGCTCGGATATCCGCAGATCTTCCGGGCTCTGGCCGCGGAGGACGGCAGCCAGTCCATCCGCCACATGTACCCCTTCCGCGTGCAGCCCTACGTCGCCGAGATCTACCTCGGCCTGCTGATCTTCGTCGCCGCGCTGGCGGGGCTGTTGCGGAAGGTGCCCGGGCGTTGGTTCGTCGTCGCCGTGCTCGCGGTCTCCATCCCGCTCGCCTTCGGCCATCACGCGCCGCTGTTCAAGCTCCTCCACGACAGCGGCCTCTCGAAGTCGATCCGCTATCCCGAGAAGTTCCTCCTCTCCGCGCTGTTCGTGCTGATCGTCTGGGGGGCGATGATCGTCGATCGCCTCGGCGACGACGCGCGGCTGCGCCGCACCGCCATCGCCCTGACGATCGTCTGGCTGGTCGTGGGCGTCTTCTGCTGGCTGACCATCGTCGTGCCGAAGGCGACGCCGACGCTGCTCGAGGCGCGGGCCTTGCCGTGGCATCCGTACTGGGCGATGAACCTCGCGCGCGGCATGGCGGTGCTGGCGCTGCTCTTCACGGCCGCGCGCGGCGCGAAGTGGTGGCCGGCCGCGGCGGTCGTGTTCGCACTGGCGGACCTGTCGTTCATGCACTTCGCCGACGCCAGGCGCGCGTCGCGGCACGCCTTCGACGAGCCGAAGGCCGCGCGCGGGATCGCGGAGCGCGACCGCTACCGGCTCTTCCACAAGGCCGCCTGGGACGAGTTCGACCTCGCGCCGCTGGCGACCTCGCATCTTCTGGCCTCGCGGGAGACCGACGACGTCATGCGCGAGGCCATGTTCCGCTTCGCGCCCGCGGCGTACGGATTCCGCGGCGTGCTCGAGCAGGACCTCGACCAGACCTCGCTCCTCAGCACCGCCGCGTACCAGAAGGCGGCCGACGACGTGCGCAAGCGCACCGGCCTGTGGCACCCGTTCTTCTACCAGTCCGCGAACGTCCGCTGGATCACCGAGTTCCTGCAGCTCGACGAGGCGAAACGCCGAGGGCAGCCGATCGAGATCATCGACATCGGTCCCCACCCGCGCTACTGGTTCGCCCTGCGCCTCCTGCGCGCCTCCGAGCCGTTCGCCATGGCCGAGCACATCGTGACCCAGGAGACCCGTCCCGGTGACGTCTTCATCGATGCCGAGCCGTTCGCTCCTGCCCCCGCGCGGGTCCTGCGCGTCCACGAAGAGCCCTCGCACGTGCGTATCGAAGTCGAATCGCGCGGCGAGGCCTTCCTCGTCGTCACCAACACCGCCCACAAATACTGGCGCGCGCGCTTGGACGGACGCCACGCCGCGATCATCCCCACGAACCTCGGCTTCCAGGGCTTCCGCGTCCCCGCCGGCCGGCACACGCTGGAGATGCGCTACCGCAACCCGCTCATCCTGCCTGCGCTGATCGTCAGCGCGTTCGCGCTGCTCGCCGCAATCGCCCTAGCCACGAAACCCGGCCGCGCGTAACACCTCCGCCGCCCGTTCCGCGTCCCCCTCCTTCACCAGCACCCAGTCCCGGGAGAACGTCGACACGACGAGAATGTCCAAGCCTGCCGCGGACAGGCGCGTGGACATCCTGGCGATGAAGCCCACGCAGTAGAACGGATTCGCGCAGTCGACGGTGATCAGCGTCCAGCGGTCGGGATTGACCGCGATCGCGTCCACGTCGGCCAGGTTCTCGGGCAGCGTGACCACCGTGACCTCCCGGTCGTCGCGCGTGATCATCAGATGTTTTTCCGGGTTATTCACCGCCCTGGCACTGCAGTAGACGTACGTTCCCGCCAGCCGGAACGAACTTTCGGCGATGATCTGTTCTGTGGAGTCGGGTATGACGATGTCGCTCACGCGCCGGATTCTAGTGGTGATCGCACTCGCCCTGCCCTTGCTCGCCGACCCGACGCCGCTCCAGCGGATGATCGACGGCGCGAAGGAACAGGTCGGCCGCACGTTCTCGTACGACTCCGCCTACCGGCGCATCCCGTACCCCGGCGGCGACGTTCCCATCCAGACCGGCGTCTGCACCGACGTCGTCATCCGCGCTTTCCGCCGCGCCGGCCTCGACCTCCAGGTCCTCGTGCACGAGGACATGAAGCGCAACTTCGCCGCGTACCCGAAGAACTGGGGCCTCCGCCGCCCCGACCCCAACATCGACCACCGCCGCGTCCCCAATCTGGCCACGTTCCTGAGGCGCAAAGGCCGCGCCCTCCCCGTCACCCGCAGCGGCGCCAACTACAAGCCCGGCGACATCGTCACCTGGCGCCTCAGCTCCGGCGTCCCCCACATCGGCGTCGTCTCGGACGTGCGCCGCGGGGACCGGTACCTGGTCGTGCACAACATCGGGTACGGAACGCAGATCGAGGACGTGTTGTTTGCGTATGAGGTGACGGGGCACTACAGGTGGTGGAATAACGGGGTGTAGTTCTTGCTCGATGGTACAGTGTGGTCATGAGTTACCGCATGAAAAGCAGGGCTTGGCTGCGATGCGAGGTGACCCCTGGGCTTTTCTCCGACGAGAGGGCGATCGGAATCACCACGGCGGAAGGGAATCTGGTCTCGTTTTTTCTTCCGGACGACCTGGTGAATGACGACGAGATCGCCGTGGACTTGGTCGTCCGCAATGGTGAGTACGGCGTCGTAGCACTGCCGCAGCGGACATTCGAGGGATCCAACGTTGCGCGGGTCCCGTTGAGCGCTCTCCGTTTTGCATGATCCTGTCGAACGTCGGGATCCAACGAGCCCTCGACGAGGGAGACCTCGTCATCACCCCCGAGCCGGCTCCGCGACGGCCTACGGCGTATCAAGGTTCCTGCCCTTATGACACGTGTTCGGTGAATCTCCGACTTGGTCCGGAGATCTCGATCCCCAAGCCAGGGAAGCCGATCACACTCGACCTCAGAAAGGGCAGCATCGCGAAGTTCCTGCCCGAGCTCTACGAGACGACCGTCCTCGACCCGACCGGCGGCTACGCGCTCGGCCCCAACAAGTTCATCCTTGCCAGAACGCTGGAGCGGGTGAGCCTTCCGATCCGCGAAGGGCGCCCTTGCTATGCCGCGAGAATCGAGGGTCGCAGCTCCTTCGCCCGGATCGGCTTACTCGTGCACTTCACCGCCCCCACCATTCACGCCGGATTCGAGGGAACGATCACCCTCGAAATGATCAATCTGGCGGAGTACCCGATCTCTCTCTTCCCGAAGATGGAAATCTGCCAACTGATCATCGAGACGGTCGAGCCTCCGCCATTCACGAATCCGAGCGAATTTCACGCGCAAGGCACTCCTACCGGCCCATGAACTCTTCCACCGCCCGATTCACCTCCCCCGCCCGCTCATAGTTCGCCAGATGCGCGGCCCGCGCGACCTTCACCAGCCTCGCATTCGGAATGGCCTTCGCCATCCGTTCCGCGTCGGCGGGCGGGGTGATGCTGTCCTCTTCGCCCACGACCACGAGCGTCGGCACACGGATGTCCGGCAGCACGGGTGACGAGTCCGGACGGTCGGCCATCGCCCGGAGCGCGACGACGACGCCTTCGGCGGACGACGACATCATGATCTCGCGTACATGGTCCTTCATCGCCTGCGGCGCGGCGGCGGTGAGCATCTTCGGCAGCATGGCGTCCACCACCGCACTCACGCCCTGCTGGCGGACCTTTTCGATGGTCTCGAAGCGGCCTTTCCGGGCCTCCTCGGTGTCTGGGGTCTCGCGGGTGTCGAGGAGGATCAGGCCGTTCATCCGCTCCGGGGCGAGACGGGCGATGGCGAGGCAGACGTAGCCGCCCATGGACAAGCCGGCGTACGTGGCTTGTCTCTCCTCCACGACGGCGAGAATGAAGTGCGCGTAGTCGTCGATCGACCGGATGGGGACGGCGGGCGCGCGGCCGAAGCCGGGGAGGTCGGGCATGAGGTGGCGGACGCCGCCGATCTCGCGCTGGGGCTCGAAGATGGCCGAGGAGAGCGGAAAGCCGTGGATCCAGACGATGGTATTCATGCGACCATCCGCGGGAGCACTTTGCACGCCATCGACGTCGCCATCATCGCCCTCTATCTGGGCGCGGTCCTCTTCGCCGGCCTGTTCTTCGCGCGCCGGCAGAAGACGACCCGCGAGTACTTCCTGGCCGGCCATCACGTGCCGTGGTGGGCGATCGCCGCGTCGATCGTGGCCACGGAGACCTCCACGGTCACCTTCATCTCCGTCCCCGGCATCGCCTGGGCCCGGGGCGGCGACTTCCGCTTCCTGCAGCTCGTCTTCGGCTACGTCATCGCGCGCCTGATCATCGCCGCCGTGTTCATGCCCTGGTACTTCCGCGGGGAACTGGTCACGGTGTACGAGCTCCTGCACTCGCGCTTCGGCAACGGCGTCAAAGGCCTCGCGGCGACGCTGTTCGTGGTCATGCGCACGATTGCCGACGGCGTGCGCCTGCTCCTCACGGCGTTCGTGATTGCGGCCGTGCTGAAGAGCGCCGGCATCGCCACCACGATCCTCGTCCTCGGCGCGGTGATGATCTTCTTCACCCTCATCGGCGGGATCGAGGCCGTGGTCTGGATCGAGGTCGTGCAGCTTCTAATCTACATCGGCGGCGCGGTGGGCGCGGCCATCGTCCTGGCGAACGACGTCGGCCTCGCTTACGCCATCGACGTCGGCGCGGCGCACCAGAAGTTCCGCCTGTTCGACTTCTCCTTCGACCTGACGAAGACGTTTACGTTCTGGTCGGGACTGATCGGCGGGACGTTCCTGACGATGTCCACGCACGGGACCGACCAGTTCATGGTGCAGCGCTATCTGTGCACCGACCGACCGCGGAGCGCGGCCAGGGCGGTGGTCGTGTCCGGCCTGGTCGTGCTCGTGCAGTTCATCGGATTCCTGTTCATCGGCGTGCTGCTCTTCGCCTTCTACGGCTCGAATGCCCCGGTCTCCGCGCCCGACCAGGTCTTCCCGCACTTCATCGCCCATCACCTCCCGCCCGGCCTGACCGGCCTCGTGGTCGCGGCGATCCTGGCGGCGGCGCTGTCGTCGTCGCTGAGCGCGATCGCGTCGACCGTGATTGCGGACTTGTTGCGCCCCCGCGACGAGAAGCGCGCCATGCGGCTCTCGCGCGTCGTGATCGTCGTCGCCGGCCTCGCCCAGATCGCCGTGGGCATCGCCCTCCAGTACACCACCCGCTCCGCGCTGAATACCGCCCTCTCCGTCGCCTCGCTCATCAACGGCCCGATCCTCGGCGTGTTCTTCCTCCAGCGCGGCGGCCCGCGGTCGGCGCTGATCGGCATGAGCGCGGGTCTGGCGGCGGTGCTGGCGGTGGCATTCGGAACGAAGGTCGCCTGGCCGTGGTACACGGTCATCGGTTCGTTGACGACGTGGGGCGTCGGTATGATCGCGTCGTGGATGTTGACCGAAAAGTCGGCCAGCTCTTTGTCGTCCCCGTCAACGCCGATGTGAGACGGCACGTGCGCGAGAACCATGTGGGCGGCGTGATCTGGTTCCAGGCCCTGGCCTCCGAGGCCGCGCGCGTGACCGCGGAGCTGCAATCGATGGCGGAGACACCGCTCCTCGTGAGCGCCGATCTCGAGTCCGGCATCGGCATGCGCTTCACGGACACGACGTGGTGGCCGCCGGCGATGGCCCTCGCCGCGATCGGCGACGTGGCGCTGGCCGAGGAGCAGGCGAGGATCACTGCCGTCGACGCGCGCGGGGTTGGGGTGAACCACATCCTCGCGCCGGTCGCGGACGTGAACGTCGACCCGAAGAACCCCGTCATCAACACGCGCAGCTTCGGCGAGGACCCGCACGAGGTGGCGCGCTTCGTCGCCGCGTACGTGCGTGGCATCCAGAGCGAGGGTTGCCTGGCCACGGCCAAGCACTTCCCCGGCCACGGCGACACGCACGTCGACTCCCACCGCGCCCTGCCGGTCCTCGACGTCTCCCGCGAGCGCCTGGAGCGGGTCGAGCTCGTTCCCTTCCGAGCCGCCATCGACGCCGGCGTGGCCTCGGTGATGACCGGCCACCTCGCCGTCCCCGCGCTCGATCCCACGCTCGCGCCCGTGCGCGCGGAGTTCGAGAACGTCTACGGCACGCACGACGACGAGGTCACGCAATGCGGGACGCTGCCCGCGACTGTCTCCCGCGCCATGATCGACCTCCTCCGCCGCGACCTCGGCTTCCGCGGCATCGTCGTCACCGACTCCTTCGACATGGGCGGCCTCGCGGCGCACTTTGATCCCGGCGAAGCGGCAGTGCGCGCGATCGAGGCCGGAAACGATCAGGTGCTGTACTCGGCGGACACGGACGCCGCGATCGCGGCGGTGCGGGCGGCGGTGCGGAGCGGGCGGATCTCGATCGAGGAGCCGCTGGAGCGGGTGATGGCCGCGAAGCGCCGTTTGGAGTGCGGCAGCGGAGCTGCCGCTTTGAAAGCGGCGGCTGTGCCGCCGCACTCCAAAGCCGAGGACGTCGCGCAGCGCTCGATCACGCTCGTGCGCGACACGTCGAGCCTCCTCCCGCTCCGCACGAGCAACTACCGCGTGGTGGTCACGAGCGACGAGCTGGCCGATGCGGCGCGAATGATCGGCGAGGGCTCGGGCGACGGCGTCCTCGTGGTGCTGCTCGCGGCGCGGCCCATCTCCGGCGCCGGCAGGATCGCGGTCCCCGAGGAGGTCCGGAAACTCGTGCATGAAAACGCCGAACAGTGCATCGTGGTCTCCTTCGGCAGCCCCTACGTTCTCCGCGAGCTGGGCGACGTCAGCACCTTCGTCTGTGCCTGGGGGATCCAGCCCGTTCTCCAGCGCGCGGCCATCCGTGCGATTCGCGGAGAAGCCCCGATGACAGGTAGGCTGCCGGTGACGATATGAAGCGCGCCGCCGTCCTGGTCGTCCTCCTCCTCGCCGGCTGCATCTCCACGCAGTCGACGTTCGACGTCGCCAAGCTGCGCGAGGTCGACGCCGCGGTGGAAGAGGCCATCGAGCAGAAGAAGCTCCCCGGCGGCGTGATCTGGATCGAGCGCGGCGAAACGTACTACTCGCGCGCGTACGGCAACCGCGCCATCACGCCGGAGCGCGAGTGGATGTCCGTGGACACGGTCTTCGACGCCGCCTCGATCACCAAGGTCGCCGCCACCGCGCCGTCGATCTGGCTGCTCATCGCCCAGAGACGGATCGCTCTCGACACGCCCGCGCGCCGCTATCTGCCGGAGATCACGGACGAGGGCCTGACCATCCGCCACCTCCTCACGCACACCTCCGGTCTCCGCCCGAGCCTCGATCTGCGCGACGCCTGGAGCGGCTACGAGGAAGGCGTGCGCCGCGCGCTGGCGGAGCGGCCGCAGAACCGCCCCGGCGCCGTCTTCCGCTACTCGGACATCAACTACATCCTCCTCGGCGAGATCGTGCGCCGCGTGTCCGGCGAGCCGCTGGACGTCTTCGCCGAGAAGCGGATCTTCCGGCCGCTGGGGATGCGCGACACGCGCTTCAATCCCGACGCCAGCGACCGGCGCATCGCGCCGACCGAGGAGATCGGGGACGAGCTCCTGCGGGGGGTGGTGCACGATCCGACGGCGCGGCGGATGGGCGGGGTGGCCGGTCACGCGGGACTCTTCACCACCGCCGCGGATCTGGCGAAGTTCGTGCGCGCGGTGCTCGCCGGGCACATGTTCCCGCGCGAGATGACCCAGGTGCAGACGCCGCAGGGCGTGGCCGTGCTCCGCGCGGGGGGCTTCGACGTCGACTCTGCCTACAGCCGGCCGCGCGGTGATCTCTTTCCCCTGGGCTCGTTCGGACATACCGGCTGGACCGGCGGCTTCCTCTGGATCGATCCCACCGCGCGCGCGTTCTACATCTTCCTCTCCAACCGCGTGCATCCCGACGGCAAGGGGAGCGTGACCGCGCTGCAGCGCCGCCTGGGCACGCTCGTCGCCGAGTCGCTGCTTGGCGTGCCGTTCGTGCGCCAGCCGCGTCGCGTGGGCTTGGTCATCGGCGGCGCCGACGCCCAGAACGGCATCGACGTGCTGCACGCGCGCGGCTACGACGCGCTGCAGGGGATGCGCGTGGGCCTGATCACGAACCAGACCGGCATCGACCGCGCCGGCAATCCCACCATCGACCTGTTGCGCAGCGCGCCCGGCGTCAACCTCGTGGTGCTCTTCAGCCCCGAGCACGGCATCCGCGGCACGGTCGACGACAAAGTCGGCGACGAGGCCGATCCCATCAGCGGGCTGCCGGTCTACAGCCTCTACGGCGAGCGGCGAAAACCGGCGCCCGAGCAGCTCAGGAACCTCGACGCCCTGGTCTTCGACATCCAGGACATCGGCGCGCGCTTCTACACCTACGTCTCCACGATGGGCATGGCCATGGAGGCCGCGGCGGAGGCGAAGGTCAAGTTCATCGTTCTCGACCGCGTGAACCCGATCGGCGGCGCGGTCGTTGAGGGTCCGCTCCTGGAAGGGGAGACGAACTTCATCGGCTGGCATCTGCTGCCGGTGCGTCACGGCATGACCGTAGGCGAGCTGGCGAAGATGTTCCGCGCCGAGCGCAACATCGACGTCGACCTCACCGTGATTCCCGTGCGCGGCTGGACGCGCGAGCACTGGCAGGACGAGGCCGGCCTGCCGTGGATCAGCACCTCCCCGAACATGCGCTCCCTCCCCGCCGCCGGCCTGTATCCCGGGCTGGGTCTCCTGGAGAGCGCCGTCTCCGTCGGCCGCGGCACGCCCACCCCCTTCGAGATCCTCGGCGCCCCGTATATCGACAGCCACCGCCTTGCCGACGAGCTGCGCGACCTCCCCGGCGTGGCTTTCACGCCCGTGCGCTTTACGCCGACGGCGAGCATTCACAAGGGGGAGGAGTGCGGCGGCGTGCGCATCGCCATCACCGACCGCGCGGCGCTGCGCTCGGTCGATGTGGGCGTGGCCATCGCCTCGACGCTGGCGCGTCTCTATCCGGCGCAGTTCCCGGTCGACAAGATGCAGCATCTGCTGCAGCACAAGGCGACGTTGGAGGCGATCCGGGCGGGGAAGCCGCTGAGCGAGATTCGGGCGCTGTGGGAGAGCGATGTGAGCGCGTTCGAGGAGCGGCGGGCGCGATTTATTAATTAACTGAGCGCGATCTGAATCGCGTCGTCGATAGCCCGATCCCACCGCGGCTCGCTCGGGAGCGCGGCGACATCCTTCTCGTACTGCGCCTGCTCGCACGGCGGAATCGGCACGCCGAGCCGCGCCCGGAGGGCGCTCCCCGCGCCCATGAGCCGCGGGTCGTGCCGCAGGCCGCCCAGGGCCTCGAGCACGCTGGAGCTGCGCCAGCGGTCGCCGAGCTCCCAGTGCAGGGCCAGGCTGTCGCGCAGCAGGGACAGGGCGCGGTCGGTCTCGCCACGGGCGCGGCAGACGTAGCCGAGGTACTCGAGGGACCAGGCGATGCCCTCCTTGAAGTGGCCGGAGCGCGACCAGGACAGCGCCTCCTCGAGCCGCTCCTCGGCGCGACCGATGCCGCCGGAGTAGAGCGACGCGGCGGCGAGACTGAGGAGCGACCAGACCACGCCTTCGACGTCCCTCCGGTCGCGGAAGAGCTGCAGGGTGGGCTCGCAGAGCTCGAACGCGCGCGCGTAGTCGCGGTTGAGCCAGGAGGCGAAGCCGACGTAGTTGAGCGAGCGGGCGACGTTGACGCGGTCCTCGAGCTCGGCCCAGATGGTGCGCGAGAGGAGGTGCAGGTCGATGGCGTGCTCGTACTCGCCGCGCTCGCGGGCGATGGAGCCGCGCAGCTGCAGGGAGCGGGCGAGACTCATCGGGTCGCCGTGGGTGCGGGCCAGGCCGATGGCGGAGTCGAGGAGGTCCGTGGCCCGGTCGTAGTCGCACTGGAAGAAGGCCATGCCGCCGGAGCCGGTCATGACCTTGGCGCAGAGGAAGACGCTCTCCGCGCCGGGCAGGGCCAGGATCGCGTCCAGCCAGCGCCGCCCCTCCGCGTAGTGGCCGCGCACATACCACGACCACCACAGCGCGGCGCCGAGGCGGAGGGCCAGCTCGG
>JBIOTX010000104.1:0-13804 GCA_044866315.1 Thermoanaerobaculia bacterium
GCAGCAGCCGCACGCGCCGGTCCCGGCCGGATCGACGAGCGGCGGGCTCTTAGCCCGCCGACGGTGGGCTGAGAGCCCACCGCTCCACGTCTAACGCGCTTCCAGCGTCAAAAACTGCGGGTTGCTCGTCTTCAGCCCGATCGACGGCGCGCCGACGTAGACGTAGTACACGCCCGCCTGGGGCGGCGTGAAGTCGGTCTCGTACCGGCCGTCCTCGGCAGCGGTGAGGCGCTGGCGGATGTGCCACGAGCCGCCGGCATGGATGATCAGGACCATGGCGTCAGAGAGGCCGGTGCGCAGCTCGTGCGTGGCCGGGTCGCGCAGGCGGAAGGCGAGGCGCGTCGCCGACGCAGCCGGGATGACGCTCAGGTTGCTGAGGGCCTCGATGGTCACCGGCATGCCGTGGTACTTGGCCGCCTGCGCCGGATCCGCGGCCACGGAGACGGAGAAGCAGCTGACCGTGCGCGGGGAGTTCACGAACACCGCCACGTCGTACTCGCCCGCGGGCGGGAGGATGCTGGTCGTGGTGTACGAGCCCTTGGCCGGCTTGATGCTGCGGTCGAGCACGAGTACGGCCTGGGCGTTGCGCTTGTAGTTGGAGAAGTGGCCGATCGGCGCGGCCATGCCTTCCTTGTAGTAATAGATGTGGCGGTCGGCGGGGTTGGCGATGATGACCGCGTTCTCGTCCGGCGCCGAGACGATCCCGGCCGCCGCGGTGAGGCGCGGCGCCTTGCCGAACGGAAACTCGCCGGCGGGAAAGTCGACTACCGGCACTCCCGCGTCCTTCTTGCCGAGGCCGGCCAGCGGAATCATGTCGACATGCTCGCTGCGCAGGCGGCGGACGTAGGCCAGCGTGGCGGTGAAGGAGACGTCGAACGGCCCGCCGGTGATGTCCGCGGTCTGGACGATGCGGTTCGAGGCCGTGTCGAGGATCTGCACGATGTCCTCGCCCGGATGCGGCAGGAAGGCGAAGCGTCCCGCGGGCTCGATCCGGACCTGGGCCAGACCCGGCCGGGCGGCGGTCGTGGCGATGACCTTCTGTCGCTTCGGATCGATGACCGTGATCTTCCCGTCGCTGCCGGCGACGTAGGCCATCCCGCTGAGGCTGGAGAAGGCCAGGGAGATCGGGTCGGCCACGGCGACCTTGCCGACGACGGCGTGCTTGCGGGCGTCGAGGATGGTGACGCTGCCGTCGCCGCGGTTCGCGACCACGACGTAACGGCCGTCATCCGTGGCGGCGAGATCGTGCTCGCCGGCGCCGGTGGGGACGCTGGCCACGACCTTGGCGTCCGACGCGTGGATCACCGTCACGCCGGCATCCGTGGTTACCCAGACCGTCTCGCCATCGGGGGAGGCCAGGACGCGCCGCGGATTCGGTCCGGCGTCGAGGTCGGGCAGGAGTTGCCAGCGGACGGTGTCGACGACCGCGACCCGGCCCGACTTGGGCACGGAGACGAAGAGGCGGTCGCCGCCCGAGGCCAGCGTCCAGTCGTAGCCCGGGCCGTCGAGCTGCACCAGGCCGAGGAGCTGCGTGCCGCCGAAGCCGAAGCGGGGATCGACCACGCTGATCGTGCCGTCGCTGTTGAGGGCGACGACGTAGTAGACGTTCAGGTCCAGCGCGGCTGGGTTGCGGAGGCCGCCGGAGATCAGCGCGGCCACGGCGGCCGAGCAGCGCTTCGACTCCTCGATCTCCACCGGCTTGCGCGGGAGCATCCACACCTTCGGGTACACGCCGCTGAGCTGGGCGCCGGTGGTCTCGTCGCGGAGGGTGAGGGTGAACCTCGCGGCCGAGCCCTCGCGCAGCGGGGCTTTCGCGTCGGCGGTGTTCCTCACCGAGAGCTCGACGGTGGTCCCGCGGTCGCGCTGGGTGGCGTGGAACGGACCGGCCGCGGGCGCAGCGGCAGCCACGGTCAGGAGGATCGAGAGCAGGAGCGGAGTGACCACTGGATTCCACCAAAAAAGACGCGTCCGACCCCCAGCTTGTGACTTCACAAAGTTTCCATGGCTGTCGTCTTTCTGGGGTAGGTCCCGGCGCGGTCCCATGACAGTCGATCGTACATGGAGCGTGGTCGAAGAGGGCGACGCCGGCCCGGCGTCGTTCGGTACCACCCTCGCCAGCCCGCGCGGGCGCGACCTCATCACCCGGACAGCCGCCCTGGCCCGGGAGAAGTTCGCTCCCCGCGCCGCGCACTACGACCGCACGGCCACGTTCCCGCACGAGGACTTCGAGGATCTCTTCGCCGCCGGCCTGCACGCGCCGACGGTCCCCGTCGAGCACGGCGGCCTCGGCCTCGGCCCCTTCCGCGGCGACACCTTCACCCTCTGGATGATGACCAAGGAGATCGCCGCCGCCGATCTCTCCCTGGCCCGCTGCTGGGAGGGACACGCGAACTCGCTGGTGCTCCTCGACGGCATGGCGGACGACGAGCAGAAGCGCCGCTGGTTCCACGGCGTGGTGGAGCGCGGCGAGAAGTGGGTGGCCTGGAGCGGCGAGCCGCAGTCGCGCGCGCCGGGCGAGCAGCGCTTCGGCACGCACCTCGAGCGGGTGGGAGGCGGATTCGTCCTCGACGGCACGAAGGCGTTCTGCACTAGCGCCGGCGGCGCGCGCTGGGCGCTCCTCCTCGTCAATCCGGCCGGTCCGGGCGGCGCGCGTCACGCCTCGGCCGAGGCGGCGGAGACGGTGCTGCTCCTGGCCTGCGACCTCGACGATCCGTCGATCCGCTTCGACGGCTCGTGGTGGGATCCGATCGGCATGCGCGCCACGGTCAGCCACGCCGTGCACTTCGACCGCACGTTCATCCCCGAGGAGAACCTCGTCGGCGCGCCGGGGCAGTACCTGCGCGACTCCTGGCAGACCTGCTTCGTCCCGCACTACGCCTCGTCGTTTCTCGGCGCGGCGGAGGCGTCCTACGACTACGCCCTCGCCTTCCTCCGCCACCAGAACAAGACCGACGACCCGTACGTGCAGCACCACGTGGCCAAGATGGCTCTCAACGTCGAGACCATGCACCTCTGGCTGCGACACATCGCCTCGCTGTGGGAAAGCGGCCGGTACGCCGAGGCCCAGGCCTCGGGGAGCCGCATCCGCCATCTGGCCGAGCACCTGTCCACCGAGACCGTCGACCACTGCATCCGCGCCTGTGGCGCGCGCGTGCTGAACCGCCCCAGCCCCATCGAGCGCATCCTCCGCGACCTCTCCATCTACGTCCGCCACGACAACGACGACCAGGTCCTGGCCACGATCGGCCGGCAGATCCTCGGCAAGAGCTTCGACTCGTCGTTCTTCAAGCCGTGAGGCGCGCGATGTCGAATCTCGAGCCGCTTCCGAAACGGATCATCTGGGCCTTCGCCGTCGGCTACTTCGTGTTCTACGCGCCGTACAGCGGGACGGTGAAGATCATCAGCTCCGGCGCCCGCACCGGCCTGGAGATCTTCCCCTCCGTCGTCGTCGGCACGGTGATCGGCATCGCCTTCACCCTCACGGCGCTCGGCTGGTGGCGCCACGCGCGCGTGGTGCGCGAGCCGCGGCGGCTGGTCTCCGGCGTCGGCACGGCCGTGCAGTTCGGGACCACCACCATCGCCTACACCTTCGGCGGGATCTCCATCGTCCTGGCCGTGCTGCTCATGCGCGCCGGCGTGCTGACGATCGCCCCGGTGGTCGATCTCGCCCATCGCCGCCGCGTGCGCTGGTTCGCCTGGGCCGCGCTCGTGCTCGCCCTGACTTCGGTCATCTACGCCCTGGCGCACGCCACCGACTACTCGCTGCCGGTCATCGCCGGCGTCAACCTCGGCTTCTATCTCCTCGGCTACATGATCCGCCTGCCGACGATGACCAAGCTGGCGAAGACGAGAGACCGCGCCACCATGCAGCAGTACTTCGTCGACGAGGCGATCATCGCCTCGATGGCGCTCCTCGCCATGACCGTCCTCGCGGCGCTTCTGCCCCTCGGCGCGGCCAGCGCGCAGTTGCGCGCGGGCTTCGCGGGGCTGAGCATGCCCGGAATCGCCGCGGGTCTCTTCTATGCCGGCTTGCACCTGTTCGGGACGCTGATCTATCTCGACTGGCGCGAGAACACCTTCTGCATTCCCCTCAACCGCTGCGCGAGCATCCTGGCCACGCTCGTGGCCTCGGTGGCCATCAGCGGGCACTGGAGCATCGCCGCCGTCCCGCAGTCGCAGCTCATCGCCGCCGGGATCATGATCGTGGCCCTGCTCTTCCTTTCGCCGGCCCACCATGTCTTCGACCTCGTGCTCGTGCCGGTGATGCGCAAGCTCGGACGCACTCCCGCGCTCGAGGTGGAGGAGGGCTCATGACTCTGCGCTTCCACTGGTCCATGTCCTCGGCCGGAGAGAAGTACCGCGGCGCGAACGCCCGCGCGGCGGTGGGCATCCAGTCGCTCGACACCCTGGTCAACTTCTGCAAGCACGCAGAGGACTGCGAGATGGACTCGGTGCTCACGGCGTTCGGGTTCCATCGCCCCGATCCGATCGCCCTGGCCGCGGCCGTCGGCGTGTTGACCACGAAGATCAAGTTCATGGTGGCCGTGCGCTCGGGCATCTTCTCGCCGGCGGTGTTCGTCCAGCAGGTCAACACCGTGGCCCAGCTCACGAACGGGCGCATCTGCCTGAACGTCGTGGCCGGGCATACGCCGGAGGAGCAGCGCTACTACGGCGACTTCCTGGCCCACGACGAGCGCTACGAGCGCACCGACGAGTTCCTCACCGTCTGCGACGCCTTCTGGCGCCGCGAGGCCGAGGTGAACTTCGAAGGCAAGTACTACCGCGTCGAGAAGGGGAAGCTGAACGTCCCCTTCGTCTCGCCCGACCGCACCAAGCCGGAGATCTTCCTCGGCGGCAACTCCGCGCGCGCGGAGGAGATGGCGGTCAAGCACGCGGACTGCCTGTGGCGACTGCCGGACCGCCCCGAGGCGCTGCGCGAGCGGACGGCGGAAATGATCGGGAAGGGCATCGAGGTCGGCCTGCTGGTCTCGGTGATCGTCCGCCCGACGCGGCGCGAGGCCCTGGCCGCGACCGAGCTGCTGCTCGAGGAAGTGGGCAACCGCCCGCGGCGCACGCACGAGGAGTTCTCCAAGCGCTCCGACTCGGTCGCCTTCACGTCGACCTACGCGCTGGCGGCGAAGAACAACGAGTCCTGGCTGACCGACTATCTCTGGTCCGGCGCCGTGCCGTACCTCGGCGCGCCGGCCATGGCCATCGTCGGCTCGCCGGACGAGGTCACCGACGCGCTGTTCGAGTTCCGCGACGCCGGCATCACCCAGTTCCTGTTCATGGGCTGGCCGGACATGGAGGAGATGAGCATCTTCCACGAGGAAGTGCTGCCGCGCGTCCGGGCCCGCGAGGCCGCGGAACAACTGCAGGTGGGCCGCAGCGGATGAAGAGCATCCTCGCCAGGGTGACGGCCGCGGACGTGGTACGCGAGCCGTTTCCGCACGTCGTCGTCGACGGCGCGCTGGAAGAGGAACTGTACGCGCAGCTGGTGGCGGCATTCCCCGACGCGGAGACGTGCGTCGACGGCCGGCCGCTGGAGAACAACTCCGCGTATCGCATGCCCGCCGAGCGCGTGCTGCGTGAGGGGCGGGTGGCCCAGTGCTGGAAGGACTTCGTCCGCCTGCACACCTCGCCGGCCTTCTTCGCCGAGGTGATGGCGATCTTCGGCGATGCCTTGCGCGAGCTCCATCCCGGGCTCTCGCTCGTCGACGCGCGCACGAACATCCGCGGCGTCGAGCCGTTCGCCGACGTGGCCCTCGACTGCCAGCCGTGCTGGGGCTCGCCCGTCACGCGGCCGTCGAGCTCCGCGCGCTGCCACGTCGACCGCCAGGTCGCGCTCTTCGCCGGCCTGCTCTACTGCCGCCTCCCGGGCGACGACGCCGCGGGCGGCGATCTCGAGCTGTACCGCTTCCGCGGCCCGGAGCGGCGCTACGACAACCTGCGCTACGTCGACGAGTCGCTCGTCGAGCCGGTGCGGCGCGTTCCGTACGCCGCCAACCGCCTCGTATTCTTCCTCCACTCCGCGCACTCGCTGCACGGCGTGACCGTCCGCGCGGTCACCCCCTGGCCGCGCCTGCACGTGAACTTCCTCGGCGAGATGCAGAGGAAGGTCTTCGACATCGAACCGTGGTCGATCGCGGAGGTCGCCTGATGCGCATCGACGACGACACCGCCGTGGTGGTCTGCGCCGGCCCGTCGCTCGACCGGCTGACGCCGCGCGCGTGGGAAGACATCGCCCAGGCCGGCGCGATCGTCGGCGTGAACGGCGCGCCCGCCGCGCACGCGTGTGAAGGCATCGCCTTCACCTGCATTGCCGCGATGGATCTCACCAGCGGTCTCGCCGGACGCGTTCCGCGTCTCGAGCAGCTCTGGCGCGACACGCCGGCGTGGCGCGTGGCCTCGACCGAGTCGAACGGGATCGAGGCCGAGTCGTACGTCGTCGAGGTCGACGAGGAGCATGGCGTCGAGGGCTGGAGCGACGACGGCCGCGAGGGCTACAAGGGCGGCAGCACGGGCATGATTATCGGCAACTGGCTGGGCAACGACTGGTCAGCCTCCGATCCCGCGCTGATCGAGATCCGCAAGAAGGTGCCGCGCCGCGGCTTCCGCAAGCTCGCCTACATCGGCCTGGACATGCAGCCCGATGCCGGCGGCCACGCGGCCGGCGCGGGCACGCACACCAGCGGCTTTGCCGCGTCGCGCCTGCGCTACGAGCGCGTCTGCCGCGGCTGGAGGAAGTTCTGCGGCGAAGCTGTAAGGCGCGGCATCGACGTGGTCAACTTCACGCCGGACACGGGCCTCCTGGCCATGCCGCGGGCCGTGCCGCCGGAGGGGTGGGTGCGATGACCGCGCGCCTCGCGTTCATCGCCTGCGTGGAGCAGGGCGCTTTGGAGCAGAAGGCGCGGCTGCTGGTGCGCTCGATCCGCCGCTTCGGCGGCGCGTATCGCGACGCGCCGATCCACACGTTCGCGCCGCGTGCCGGACGCGCCGTCGGCGAGGAAACGCGCGCCGTTTTCGACGAGCACGGCGTGAACCATCACGACGAGCTGCTCAACGTCGAATTCGACGAGTACGGCGTCGGAAACAAGATCTTCGCCGCCGCGCGCGCCGAGGAGATCGTCGACGCGGACTTTCTCGCCTTCGTCGACACCGATACCGTGATCGTCTCCGAGCCGCGCGAGCTGGAGCTCACGCGCGGCGTCGACGTGGCCGTCCGCCCCGTCGAGTTCCACCGCTGGCGCGAGCCGGAGGAGGACGAGCACTGGCGCACGCGCCACCGCCGGGTGAGCTCCGCCGGCGACGGCGACCGCGCCGACGACTACTGGCTGCGCATGTACGAGCTGTGCGGCATCGAGGACCGCCCGTTCGTCGAGACCTCGTGCGACCGCGTCCGCATCCGCGCCTACGCGAACTCCGGCCTCGTCGCCGTCCGCCGCGACGCCGGTCTCTTCGGACAGTGGCTGCGCGACTTCCGCACGCTCGTCGCCGCCGGGCATCGCCCCGCCGGCGGCGACATGCACTACATGGATCAGCTCTCGCTCGCGGCGACGCTGGCGCGGGTCTGGTCGCGCGCGGCCGTCCTCGACGGCCGCTATAACTACCCCCTGGTCGGGCGGCCCATGCTGGCCGAGCCGCTGCGCAGCGCGCGGCTCGACGAGCTGGTGCACGTCCACTACAACCGTTACTTCCACGTCGACGGCTTCCTCGACGAGCTCGAGCCGGCGCTCGAGCGCGACGGAGAGGTCGTCGCATGGCTGCGGCGGCAGCTGCCGCTTCCGGAGCAGGCGTGACACTGAACGACGAACAACGGGCCTCGCTGGCCGAGCAGGGATTCGTGAGCCTGCCCGCGCTCTTCAATGCCGGGGAGGTCGAGTCGCTGCGCGCGGCCGCGGATGCGCTGGTGCTGCAGCACGGCGACAACGTCATCGCCGAGGATGACGCGCCGATCGTGCGCATGGTCTTCGGCGCGCACCTGGAGGACGACACCTTCGCCCGCCTGGCCCGCCACCCCCGGATCATCCACCCCGTCGAGCAGGCCCTCGGCGAGCCCGTGCATCTCTTCCAGTCCCGCCTGAACGTCAAGACCGGCTTCTCCGGCGCGGGCTGGGCGTGGCATCAGGATTTCAACCAGTGGTATCGCCAGGACGGCATGCGCACGCCGCGGGCCCTCATCGCCGGCGTCTTTCTCGACGACGTCAACGCCTGCAACGGGCCGCTGATGATGATCCCGCGCTCGCAGCAGCGCGGCTTCATCTTCGTCCCCGAGGTCATGGACATCCCCGGGGACGTGGTCACCGACGCGGCGAACGAGAACGGCATCGTGCCGCTCATGGGACCGCCGGGCACGACCATCTTCTTCGACTGCCTGATCATTCACGGCTCGGCGCCGAACGTCTCGCCGTGGCCGCGGCGGATCTTCTATTTCAACTACGTGGGCGCGTCGTGCCGCGAGCTGCAGCCGTTGCGCGCGCGCCATCACTGCGACACGATCGTCACCCCGCTCACCGCCCTCGCGGATGACTGCCTGGTGACGCGCCGCGCGACCGCATGACTTCCTTCGAGACCACCGCCCGCCTGGCCATTCACGGCGGCGAGCCGCTGCGAAAGACCCCGTTCGCGCCGAACTGCTGGATCGGCGGACGCGAGCGCGAGCTGCTGCTGGAGGCATTCGAGAGCGAGTCCTGGTGCGCGTTCCGCGCCGGCGCGGACGGCGACGTACGCGCGTTGTGCGAGACCCGGTCCGCCGAGGCGCTGCACCTCGATCAGCGTTTCCTCGGCGGCAAATACGTCCGCCGCCTGGAGGCCATGTTCGCGGAGCGCGCAGGTGTGCGCTTCGCCGTGGCCTGCAACTCCGCAACCTCCGGGCTGGTCATGGCCGCGGGCGCGCTCGACCTTGGCGCCGGCGACGAGGTGCTCGTGCCGTGCATGTCCTTCCACGCCACGGCCACCGCACTCGTGCCGTGGGGGATCGTGCCGGTCTTCGTCGAGGTGAAGCCCGACACGTTCTGCATCGATCCGATCGACGCCGCGGCGAAGATCACCCCGCGCACGCGCGCGATCATGGCCGTCCACCTCGGCGGCAGCCCGGCGGACCTGGACGCGCTCCTGGCCCTCGGCCTCCCGGTGATCGAGGACTGCGCGCAGTCGCCCGGCGCGCGCTATCGCGGGCGCGAGGTCGGAGCGATCGGCAACGTGGGCGTCTATTCGCTCACCGAGACCAAGACCATCACCTGCGGCGAGGGCGGCGTGGTCGTGACCGACGACCCGCGGGTCGCGCGCAAGGCGAGGCTGATCCGCAATCACGGCGAGGGCGTGGCCGGCGACGACTGGAGCGAGGAAGACCGCGTCAACATCGTCGGCATGAACTTTCGCCTGACCGACCTGCAGGCCGCCCTCGGCATCGCCCAGCTCGAGCAGCTCGACGAGCGGAACCGCCTGCGCGCGGAGAACCTCGCCCATCTGGCGCGGCGGCTTTCTCTGTGGCGCTTCTTCGTCCCCCAGCAGGTCGAGCCCGACGCGACGCCGGCGTGGTTCATGTTCAAGACGCGCTACCTGCCGCGTCCCGGAATGCCTTCTCGCGACGAGCTGGTCGCCGCGCTGCACGCGGAAGGGATTCCCGTCACCGCGGGATACCAGCGCCTACTCTACGAGAAGCCGCTCTTCGGCCAGCGCGGCACCTGTCCGCGATCGGAAGCGCTGAACCACGAGTTCGTCTGGTTCCCGCTGATCCATCCGCCCAACGACCGCCGCGACATGGACGACGTCGCCGACGCGGTCGAGAAGATCTTCAGCGCCTGGGGCATCGCGTGAACGACTTCCACGAGAGAGGCATCGCCTTCCCCATCCCCGTGCTCGACGCCGCGGAGCTGGAGGCCGTGCGCCGCGAGTACGCGCGCATCGTGGAGGCCTGCGGCGGCGCGCTCAAGAGCTTCGACCGCTCGCACTACTACTTCGGCTGGGCCTGGGACCTCGTCCATCACCCGCGCATCCTCGATGCCGTCGCGTCCGTGATCGGCGAAGACATCGTCGTCTGGGGCTCGCTGATTCTCTCGAAGCCGCCCCAGGACGAAGGCTTCATCGCCTGGCACCAGGACGGCGCTTATGCGGGCTTCCTGGGCGAGGCGCCCGCCGTCTCCGCCTGGATCGCTCTGAGCGACAGCACCAAGGGCAGCGGCTGCATGCGCGTCGTCCCCGGCTCGCAGAAGACCAAGCTCCAGCACCTCGAGCGCGGCGATCCCAAGAACATGCTCAGTCACGGCCAGGAGATCGCCGCCGAGGTCGACGAGTCCCAGGCCGTGGACGTCGAGCTCCGCGCCGGCGAGATGTCCCTCCACCACGTCGACATCGTCCACGGCTCCAACCCCAACCGCGCCACCTGGTGGCGCACCGGCTTCATCGTGCGCTACACCACCCCCGAGATGGTGCGCGCCGCCACGCCGGTCGTGTTCGCGCGCGGGCGGCGGGCGGAGCACCTGGCCGCGATGACCGAGCGGCCGGCGCTGTCGTTCGAGGACGCGCTGGTGGCGCAACGGGAGCGGCGGTAGCGCCGACATCCTGTCGGCCGCCCCGCCGGCTTCCAGCCGGCCGGTTCGCGGGTCAGCTCGCGTTTCGGAACGACGGGAGGCGCCCCGTGCTCCGCTAAATACTCACGGAGACCTTGACTGACGACAGCCGAGTCGTGAAACACCTTCGCCACATCCGGCTCGAGCAGCACGACATTCGTTCCACGCATCGCACGCTCGTAGTACTTGCCCCGAACGGCACCTGAAAAGTCGGTCTCGGGGATGTCGTCTTCTTCGGTTTCGTCAGGTCTGTTGCTCATACGGTCGGCGCTCAGGTGCTCAGTCTCGCCGACGGCACATGTTCCGCACTCCAGCGGTCTGAATGCCTATTCGAGTGCGCACGTCCGGCTGTCTCCTCAGCGTAATCGCCTCTTTACTGTTGACGCTGCTCTTGAATCTCGCACTACGCGCGTGCTCGTGAATGTGAAATCACCAAGGAGATGACCCTGCCGTCCGTCGAGCTCCTGCTGCCCCGAGCTCGATCATCCAGGCGCCGTGGCGAGCCCCACTCCCGCCCGCGCCGCCCGATTCCGCGCCTTCTCCTCGTACATCGCGCGATCGGCGCGCTTGATCGCCGCCGGCAGATCCTCGGTTCCCGAGAACCGCGCCGCGCCCAAGCTCGCCTCCAATTCCGGCACGGCCCGGAGCGCCTCTCGCACGCGCGGGACGACCTCCTCCGGAGGCGCGGCGGGAAAGAGCAGCAGGAACTCGTCGCCTCCCCACCGATACACCCGGTCCAGGGGCCGGACGCAGCGGCGCAGCGTCTCCGCCAGACGCCGCAGCAGTTCGTCGCCCGCGGCGTGCCCTCCGGTGTCGTTCACCACCTTGAGATTGTCCATGTCCAGCATGAGTGCCGTCCCGAACCTGCCGCCGAGCGACTCCAGCCCGGCGCCCTCGTCATAGGCGCGCCGATTGAGCGCGCCGGTCAGCGGGTCGTACAGCGAGACCTGTTTGAGGCGGTCGTGCGCCAGCGCCAGCTGATGCCGCGCGTCCTCACTCTCGCGGCTGACGTCCTCCAGCAGCAGCACCACCATCCCGTATCCCAGCAGCATCTGCAGGATCAGGTCGAAGAAGCTGTTGTACCGCAGGAGGTAGTAAAGCGGCCCATGCGGAGCAGCCATGGCTGGAACCCTTCGACCGCAAAGCCGACTGCGTAGAGGATCCAGAGCGCCGCCACGCCCAGGAACACCACACCGGTCGTGTGGCTTCCGAGCGTCGCCCGCGATCTCGAGAACCGGAGCAGGAGCCAGCCACAGACGAGGAACGGCGCCACCAGCAGCGGCGTCTGGAAGACCATCACGGTGTTCAGGAACGGCCCCGAGAGCACCGTGCTGACCAGCGCGTAGGCGAGAGCCGCGGGAACCGCCCAGCGCATGAAGACGCGCGGTCGGGTTCCGCGCACGAAGTTCAGTGTGCCGGCGAGCAGGCAGGCAATGTGGAGGAGCTTTCCGGACTGGTAGACCAGATTCGCCGCCCGGGGCGCGAGCGGCTCGGCGGCCATCCAGTGCGGGAGCGCGTACTGGATTCCCACGCCGCCCAGCGCCACCACCAGTGCCACCCAGCCGAGCGTCCACTGCCGGAAGTACGGCTGCGGACGCGGGTGGCTGCGGAGCAGGGCCGCGAAGAGGCCCACCAAAAGCATGGCGCCGGCGAGCTGGCTCAGAAGGCCGATGACGGCGATCAGAGCGCCGATCTGCTGGGCGTTCATGGACAACGGAAATGCTCGCAGCTACGAGGGCGCCGCGCCCCGCGGTCCGATTCCTTGGGCACTTTTCCTCTCGTCACGGCGCACCTGACGGCCAGGCGCTCAGCCGCTGGAACCGCGCTACTCTAGCACCCACGACGCCGGCGCGGCGGTCGCGTTCGGACGAAGCGACGAGTCGGGTGTGAAGCACCAGGAGGTTGTTCCATCGAGCGGTTGGGGCGCTTCGACCGAGTCGGACACAGGCCCGCCGGACCCCCTACTCGATCGTAACGACTATCCCCACCGATCGCAGCGCGTCGGATACGCTGTCGAGAAGTTCCTGCTCCATCGGCGTCTGATCGGGACGGCGAAACAGCTTGCGCGGTCGATCGACAAACACTCGCCATGCATACTTGCCGCTCTCCTCGGAGCCGGAACAGCAGATGAGATACTCGTCGTCCTCGTCGAGGAACTCCAAGTACCAACCCCAGTCCTCCTGGCCTGGATAACTGGTGATGATGCCATCCGCGGCCAAAGCCCGGGAGAGCCACGCCGCAAGTTCGAATCCCAGCACATTCGGATTCACTTGGCAGCTGTCCGGCAAATACGGCCGAAACTGGTCGGAGGTAAATGTCGCCGTTCTCATCTCGCACGCCCCTCTCGACGTCAGTCGAATGATACCGACTGGGCGAGGGTCCGCCCCATTTCACGGGCCGGCTCGGCGCGTGGCGCCCTTCCGGCAGCCACGCGTCCCAGCTTTGATCGAAGTTCGCCTCGGTGAAGGAGATTCGCAACGGAATCTGCGCGGAATTCTCCGGCTGATACTCGTCTGCCGTGAAGTGATCAGAAATACATGTCCCAGTTTGCAATGATGAGTCGCTCCGCGGTGATCGTCGCATTCGAGTTGGCTTTCCCAACGCTGATCGTGAGCGTCACGACGTCTCCCGCTGACGCCGGAAACGTCCCGCCGAACTGCTGCGTGCAATTGAGGTCGCCCGCCGTGCCGTCGTGCGAGGCCAGCATGTACCAGTCGTCGTACGACGTGTACGGATGATCGACGAACGCGGAGAGAATGATCGCGTTGCTTGCGCTGTTGTTCGGGTCGTCGAAGTACACCTCTGAATAGGCATAGAAGAAGTCCTTCGTCTCGGACACGTGGAATGTCACCTGCGCCCACGAGTTCGAACCGGTATCGAACTCCCAGCCGGGCTCGCTGTAGCACACCGACGCCTCCGACAGGTTGCCGCCTGTCTCGTAGCAGCTCCGCGCTTCGGTGTAGTCCCAATAGCAACCGTAAAACAAACAGTACTCGCCTTCCGAACCATCATCGCACGACTGCGCGAGCGCATTCCCGGCAACGGAGAGCAGGGTACAGACCGGGCACATAGGTGACAAAACAGACCGGGAACATGGGTGACACTGATCCTCCGGAAGGGAGGGTGGGTGATGCCTTGGGAGGTAACCGGTCCTGTGCGAGAACGAACGCAATTCATTGAAACGTATCTCACCGGCTTGTACACGATCACCGAGCTCGCCGAGCGTTTCGGTG
>JBIOTX010000105.1:0-9815 GCA_044866315.1 Thermoanaerobaculia bacterium
ACGGCGGGCTGAGAGCCCGCCGCTCCACGCGTCAGAACTTCTGGATCTTGCCGACTTTGCCGTCGAGCCGGAACTCGACGTATCCGGCGTCCTTCACGTAGACGAGCCAGCCGATGCTCTTGCAGAACACGCCGCCGCCGAGCTGGACGTGGCTTACTTGCCCGGAGGGCGCTCCGAGGAGGCCCGGCGCCTGCTGGACGAGTTTCGGGACGACGGAGAAGTCGACCTTGGAGAGGGCGATCTTCTTCGTGCAGTCGCCGCTCGACGCTTCCTCGGGGCCGGCGACCGTGCCGGCCTTGTACGTGTACTTGCCGCGGCCGGTGGGGCTGTCGGTCTGCGGCACCGTGGCCATGGCGAACTTGTCGTAGATGATCAGCTCATAAACCTCGGCCAGCCGGCCGGGGAGGGTCGCGGAGAGCTGGGAGAGATCCTGGAACAGCGTCCCTTTCTCCTCCACCTTGTGGCTGTCCGCGATGTCGGCGACCTCCTCCCGCTTGCTCGGGTCGACGCGGAACAGCGCATTCCGGGCGGCGAGGCGCATCCAGTCGTCGGGGCTCTTCAGCGATTCCCGGAGCATCGGGATGGCCTCGCGCGCGGCCGGCCCCATCTCTCCGAGGGCGGTCAGGGCCGCCTTGCGGACCGCCGGCCACTTGTCGCTTTTCCCGGAGCGGATCAGCCCCGGCACGGCGGCGGACGCTTTCGGGCCGATCTCCCCGAGGGCCTCCGCGGCGTCTTCGCGGGTCTTGTTCTGCGGATGCGTCTCCAGAGCCTTGACGAGATCGGGCAGGGCGGGGAGCGCAGCCGTCTTCATGTCTCCGAGCGCCGACGCGGCGTAGCTCGACGTTTTCTCGTCGCGCGCGGTGAGCAGCGCGGCGAGCACCGGCACGGCTTCCGTGACCGGCGGATCGTAGCTCCCGATGCCGAGGATGAGTGTGGAGGCGTCGAAGCTTCCGGGTCTCTCCAGAATGCGCAGAATGCGCGGCACCAGGGCGCGGTCTTTCCGGCCGACGATCTTCCTCAGCGCGTCGCGCGCATCGCTCCTGGCATCGCTGTCGAGGGTCTGATCGAGCTCGGCGCATTCCCAGGCGTCGGCGAACAGCTCCGTGGCCGGCGCCTCGGTCGCCAGCGCTTTGAGTCCGATCACGCGGTCTTCGCAGTCGGGATACGTCAGCAGCCGGCGGTAGGCAGGAACCACCTTCGACTTCGGCGTTCCGAGCTTGATGAGCGCTCCGGCGGCGTTGCCGACGACCGACCCCGACCGATCGTCGAGGGCCTTGGTGAGCGCGGGGATCGCCGGCCGGGAGGCCTCGCCGAGATTCCAGAGCGAAGCCGCCGCGTTGGTCCGTACCGCCTCCGACGAGTCACTCTCGAGCGCGGTGATGAGGGCGGGAACCGACTCGGTGGCTCCCATCTGCCCGAGGTCCCAGGCGGCTTCGGCGCGAGCGGCAGCATCGCGGTCGCGGGCGAGGGTCTTTTCGAGTTTCTGGATCTCCTTCGTGCTCGCTCCCCATGAGTTGAAGCTCATGGCGAGCAGCAGGGCCAGGGTGAAGAATCGTCCCATGGAGACCTCCTCGAATGTGCCGGGGTGAAGGGGATTGTAGTTCGTTCGCCCGATGGTGCCCAATTTGGGCATTAGAATACCCAATGTGGGTACGAATGCTCCTCATGGCCGTATGGGATTGAGTGATGCGCTGTTCACCAAGACGCAGCAGCGCGTCCTCGCACTCTTCTTCGGGCAGCCGGAGCGAACCTTCTTCAAGCGCGAGTTGATCGAGCGAGCGGGCTCCGGCTCCGGTGCGGTACAACGCGAATTGGAGCGCCTGGTCGCGAGCGGGCTGGTGACCGTTACGACCATCGGCAGCCAGAAGCACTACCAAGCCAACCATTCCGCGCCGATCTTCGAGGAGCTTCGGGGGATCGTGACGAAGACTGTTGCGCTCGTCGATCCCCTCCGCGACGCGCTTCGTCCCCTCGCGAAACGAATCGACCTCGCGCTCGTTTACGGCTCCGTAGCGAAAGGAGAGGCCCACGCCGGCAGCGACGTGGATCTCCTGGTCGTCGCCGATGATCTGACACTGGAGGAGCTCTTCCGGCGCCTGGCTCCTGCGGAGAAGAGACTTGGACGGAGGATTCAGCCGACGCTCTACACACGCGCCGAGTACGCAACGCGCAGGAAGAGCGGGAACCCCTTTTTGCAGAAGGTGCTCGCGGTGCAGAACATCGTGTTGATGGGAAGCGTCAATCATGACGGCGAGCCTCGATAATCTCGTCCGCACCGGCCAGCTCAAGCGCGAGCCGGCGGCGCAGACCGAGCTCGATGGTCTGATCCGCTCCGGCCTTGCTCGGCTCGAAGATGCCCAGAACACGGCGTTGTCGCTCGACGGACGGTTCGATCTCGCCTACAACGCCGCGCATGCGCTCTCCTTGGCCGCATTGCGCTGGCACGGATATCGGTCCGAGAACCGTTACCTCGTGTTTCAGACCCTCGCGCACACTGTAAAGCTACCGAGCGAGCAGTGGCGGGTGCTCGACACCGCGCACAGGAAGCGGAACAGGATCGAGTACGAAGGTGTGGCCGATCTGGACGAGCAGTTGGTCGCGGCCGTCATCCGCGTCGCGCGCGACCTCGCGTCGCGCGTCACGAAGCTCGGTCCCATTGAGGAACGCTGACTCACCCCTTCGGCTTAGGCGGAATCGGCTTCCCGTAATCCTTCTCGTACGCCTCGCGCATGCGCTCGACGTGCGGGATGAGATCCGCGTGCGCCGGGTCACGCGAGAGCTCCTCGGCGGTGTAGTACACCTTGAGCGCGGTCTCCATGATCTCGGCGTGCTTGCGCTCGATGGCGGCGTTGAGATCGTTGGCCAGCGACTCCAGGCCGTCGGCGAGGGCAGCC
The DNA here is from genome assembly GCA_044866315.1 of Thermoanaerobaculia bacterium. Lineage (GTDB taxonomy): Bacteria > Acidobacteriota > Thermoanaerobaculia > Gp7-AA8 > Gp7-AA8 > QHVT01. The sequence continues at coordinate 2,895 of JBIOTX010000105.1, forward strand.
CACTCGAACTCCTCCTCCGTCTGCGGCAGGGAGCCGTCCGGGAGAGTGAGGCGGCCGTCGGTGCCGCGGGGCGTGGTCGGGGTCTGGTCGAGGATGGGAATGGATTTCCGCATCTCGGCCAGCTTCTGGAGGATGGGAGCGGCGTCGAGCTTCTTCGGTTTCATGGTGTCCTGTCTCAGTTTACATTGTCCAATTGTGAACGCTAATTTTGGTACTCGCGATGGGCGTTATGTCTCACAAATTCACAATCTTACGAGAATACCGGACGCTGGAATAAACTTGACCTGAGCCGAGATTAACAGGCGCTCACGCATGCCGATTCTTCCCAAGGAGATCGCCCTCTTTCCTCCCGATCTCTTCGACTTGCCGACCGCGGATGCCCCGTGGGAGATCGCCCATTTGCGCAGCCGGCAGGAGAAGACGGTGGCCCGTCTGCTGTTCCAGGAACGACAGCCGTTCTATCTCCCGCAGATGGAACAGACCAAGAAGCGCGCCGGGCGAAAGTTCGTTTCCCACCTGCCGCTGTTTCCCGGTTACATCTTCATGCGCCGCCTGAACGGCCTGAGGGAGACGCTCTGGCGCACCCACGCCGTGGTGAACGTCATCGAGGTTCCGGACCAGGCCCAGCTCAACGCCGAGCTGCTGCAGATCCGGCGGCTCGAGACCAGCGGCGCCATCCTCACCCCGGCCGTCGAGCTGGTGCCGGGCGACGCCGTGCGCATCACCGAGGGGGCGTTCAGCGGCTACACCGGCGTGGTGGTGAAGGAGCGCGGCGCGCTGCGGCTGATCGTCTCCGTGTCCATCCTCAGAAAGTCCGTGGCCGTCGAGTTCCCGCGCGAGTATCTTTCCCAGCTGAAGCCGGGCGAGCTGCCGCACGGGCGTAGAGTCTGAGCCACGGTGACGATTCCTCTTCCCCTGACTGAGATCCATCTCTGGCTCGCGTTCTACGACCGCATCGACGACGAGCGGCTGCACGCCGCCTATCGCGAGCTGCTGAACGAGGCGGAGAAGAAGCAGGAGCCGCGCTTCTACTTCGCCCGGGACCGGCGCCGCTATCTGGTCACGCGGGCGCTGGTGCGGACGGTGCTGTCGCGCTACGCGCCCGTCGAGCCGCGGGAGTGGATCTTCGCCACCAACGACTACGGCTGCCCCGCGGCGGTCAACGAGGAGGCCAGGAGCGCGGGGTTGTCGTTCAACATCTCGCATACGCACAGCCTGATCGTCCTGGCGGTGGCCGCCGGGCGCGCGCTGGGCGTGGACGTGGAGAACGTCCACGCGCGCCAGGCCTCGATCGCCGTCGCCGACCGCTACTTCGCGCCGGAAGAAGTGCAGGTCCTCAATGCGACGCCGCAGAACGAGCAACAGTTCCGCTTCTTCGAGTACTGGACGTTCAAAGAGTCGTACATCAAGGCCCGAGGCATGGGCCTGTCGCTGCCTCTCGACAAGTTCCGCTTCCACTACCCGAACGACCGCGCCGTCGGCATCGCCATCGATCCCACGCTCGCCGATGATCCGGCGCGCTGGCAGTTCTGGCAGTTCCGCCCCACGCCGGAGTATCTGGTCGCGCTGTGCGCCGAGCGGGTGGGCGAGGACGCGCCGAGCCTGATCCTCCGCGAGGCCGTTCCGATGATCAGCGAGAGGCCACTGCCCACGGAGCTCCTGCGGGTCTCGGAGCACGCGCAGTAGCCCGAACGCGCCATCGCCAGTACGCCAGCATCACCAGCGGCAGAAACGCGGGAATGGCCAGCAGGCCAGGGATGCGCAGCGCCGCCGGAAGCTCGTCCGCCTGCCCCAGGAAGAACGAAGACGAGGCGATGAACAGCGCGAAGCACATGCGCCACAGATGCCGCGCCACCCGGCGCGGACCCTGGAGGTCTCCCGACCGGATCAGCCGGAGATCGGAAATGCCCCCGAGCAGCGCCACGATGCCGAAGAAGAAGAACATGCCTGCCGGGATCCCGTCCTTGGCGCCGCCGAGTCCCCAGACGATGCTGGTGACACCGAGGACCAACGCCACCAGCATGGCCGCGAGGTTCACCTGGCGCGATCCCGGAAAGGATCGCACCGTGGTCAGCCCCGTGATCACCAGGTAGGCGGCCAGCAGCCCGCCGACCACCGAGCCCTCGCCGGCGCGCACCGCCGCGATGAGCGCGCCGAGGAGCGACATCGTCAGCATCGAGCCGACGAACACCATGCCGCTCTTGCGATGCGCTCTCGCTCCCTTCGCCGCGAAGAGCGCCACGAACCCGGACACGAGCCCCACCGCGCCGGCAGCGATATGAATGACGAGCGTGGTCTCCATGGCTACGCCTCGCCCATCCGCGCGCCGGCCTGCTCTCGCCACCGGTCCACGTTCACGCCCATCACCAGGAGCCAGAGCAGCAGCGAGATCTCGCCGATCATCCCCGGCATCATGATCCAGGGTGTCAGCGTGCGCGCGAACGGCGGCGCCAGCAGGCTGGCGAAGCTCATGGTCAGCCAGCCCAGGCCGGCGAACACCATCAGCGCGCCGACCACGCGTGGCAGGAACGTCGAGCGGAGAATCAGCCAGCCGACCAGGAGGCAATGCAGGCCGTAGAAGACGTGGCTGAGGTAGAAGCCCTGCACGCCCACGCGGAGGAGCGTGAGCGCCAGCGCCTGGACCTGTTCCGGGGTGAATCCGCTCAGGGACGCGGCGCCGGTCAGAATGGACAGCGGTCCGAGCCGGAAGACGAAGCTGACCCCGGCGATGCCGCTTCCGACGAGGCTGAAGAACGCCGCCAGCAACGAGACGTTGCGGCTCACCGGTTTGAGCAGGTCATAGACCAGCACCGTCGCCACGACATAGCAGGCGGCGGCGACGATGTTCGAGGCCACGCTCAGCCGGAACTGGGACTCGTGGGCCACGATGTTCGCCGCGGTGGCCGCGGCATCGCGCCATAGGATCAGCCGGTCGCCGGTCATGGCGAAGATGCCGGTCAGGGCGGTCATCAACCAGAAGAAGCCGGCCATCCTGGCTCTCGTGCGCGGGGACGCTGCTGCGTACGGCTCGGTCATCACTGCTGTGGTCATGTTCGTTCTCCTTGTCAGATCGGTTCTCGATTGCGTCGCAGCCGCACCGCCGCGGCGACACAGGCCGCCGCGAATGCCAGTCCGAGCCACAGGCCGGGAGTGCCGAGGAATCTCGCCGGGGCGAGATTGGCCAGCGGCTCGACGGCGCCTTTGCTGTTCAGTAGCGGAAAGACGAAGGCCTGCTTGAGCCAGCCCGTCATCCGAAAGCCCAGGGCGGTCATGAAGTGCGACGAGCCCACCAGGATCGCTTCCACCGCGCTGATCGCCAGCGGAGGGAGCAGCGCCCACAACACCGGCGCGCGGCGCGCCCACGCCGAGACCAGCAGCAGCCACCCGTAGATCGGCGCATACCAGAGCGCCATCGCCACCAGGGCGTAGAGAAAGGCCAGCAGCGTCTGTGTGAGATGCACGTTCGCCCACAGGTTGGCCAGGGCCCGGGAGCTCCCGAGCAGGGCGGCGCTGGTCAGGAGGAGCATGACCGCGTACGCGGCGGCGACGATGGCGAAGATCAGCATCGGAAGGACCACCAGGGGGATGCTCGCCTTCGCCAGCACGGTGGTCCGGTCGGACACGGGCAGCGACTTCCAGAAGAGGATGCTGCGGTCGCGGCGCTCGCCGTGCAGCGCGTCGAGGCAGTAAAAGGCCCCGACCAGGAACGCCGTGACGATCATCAGGAACGCCGCGGCGCTGAACGGCTTGGTGAGCATCTCGCGGTACTTGCCGCCGTCCAGCGTCAGCCCGGCGATCATGCGCTGGCGCAGGACGATCGTGGTGACCAGGAAGGCGAGCAGGAACACCGCCTCCACGAGCACCGGCCCGAGATAGATCGCGCGGTTCTCCCACAGCTCGCGCCGCACCGACCAGTAAAAGGGTCGCGTCGCCTTCATCGCTCCTCCTCCTCCGTAGGCTCCTCCGGCGACGCCTCGGCGGCCGATCGTCGTCCCAGCAGCTCTTCCGCCGTCAGCCCGAGCCTCTGGATCGTCGCGGCGATCCGCGGCCACTGCTCGGCCAGGAACTTCTGTCGCTCGCCTTCCATCAGCAACGTGCGCGCACCCGGCTTGATGAACATGCCTCGCCCCCGTCTGGTCTCGACCAGATCCTCGTCCACCAGCTCCTGGTAGCCCTTCAGGACCGTGAGCGGATTGACCCGGTACTCGGCCGCGACCGTGCGGACCGAGGGCAGGGGGTCGCCCTCCTTGAGCACGCCCTCGAGGATGAGCGCCACCACCCGGTCCCGGAGCTGCCGGTAGATGGGCTGACTGTCGTTCCACTCGCTGTCCATGTCCGAGGTGTTATAGTTAACTATAACACCACATCAGGTGCAAGTGAAATCTTGGAGAGCGCGGCTAAACCGCTGATGACAGAAGATATCCCGGGTCACTCTCCCGGCATGTCGTAGGGCATCGAGCCCCAATAACTGTAGAACGCGGCGTCCAGTTTCTTCCAGGAGGCCGCCATTTTCGGCTCGTTTTCCTCCAGCCAGCGGACGAAATGCGGCCGCGTCCTGTCGGCGTCGGTGACCCCGTATTCGTCCCCCAGATCCCACGAGGCCACCACCCGCCCGTTCCTCTTCACCACCTCCGGGTCGGCGGCCAGCGCGGCGATCCCGCGGCCGACGAACAGCGGGGTCTCCGAGGCGATGAACGACGGCTCCTTCTTCGCCGCCTCCCGCCAGTTCTCCTCGGTCACCCCGAAGTGGTCGAGCATCCACTCCGACCGCAGGAAGCCGGGAGTCACCGCCACCGCGGTGATCCCGCGGCCCTTCAGCTCCTGGGACAGGGCGAAGGCCATACGGATGACGGTCGTCTTCACCAGGTCGTAGAAGAAGTGCCCGCGGTAAAAGTACGAGTCGCCGTCGGTGATCTCCACCACCAGCCCGCCCTTCCGCATCCGCGGCAGCCCGTAGTAGCTGGTGATGATGTGGGTCTTGATGGCCCGGTCGATGAGCGTCAGCCCATCGTCGAGCTTCGTCTCCCAAAGCTTCTTCCCCCACTCCACCAGATCGTCCCCGCCCCAGATGTCGTTGATGAGGATGTCGAGCTCTCCGACCTCTTCGAACAGCCGCTCGACCTGCTCCGGCACGGTGTGATCGACCTGCACCGCGATCCCGCGCCCGCCGCGGGCGGTCACGATCTCCGCCGTCTCCTGGATCGTCTCCGGCCGGTTCTTCATCCCCGGACTCCCCGGCACGCTGCGCCCGGTGCAGTAGACCGTCGCCCCGGCCTCGCCGAGAGCGGTGGCGATGCCGCGCCCCGCTCCGCGGGTCGCCCCGGCGACGACGGCGATCTTGCCTTGCAGTGGTTTCATGTCCGCCATTGTAGGAGCGCGCTCCTACAATGCTCTTCATGCAACTTGGAATCGTGGGACTTCCGTTCTCCGGCAAATCGACGCTCTTCCAGGCCGTCACCGGAACGCATCTCGACCCCGTCGCGGCCGGAAAGGGCGATCCGCACCTGGGCATCGCCAAGGTGCCGGACGAGCGGCTCGATCGCTGCTCGGCGCTGTTCTCCCCGAAGAGCACCGTTCACGCGACCATCGAGTTCGTCGACGTGGCCGGCCTGAAGAAGGGCGCGAGCGGGACGACGCAGTTCACGACCGGCTTTCTGTCGGCCGTCAAGACGAACGACGCGCTGATTCAGGTGGTGCGTCTGTTCGAAGACGCTGCCGTGCCTCATCCCGACGGCAGCATCGATCCGCTGCGCGACGTCGCCACGTTCGAGACCGAGTTCATCCTGGCCGACATGGCCATTCTCGAAGCCCGGATCGAGAAGATCCACAAGCAGATCGGCCGCACCCACGACGAGCAGATGAAGAGCGAGCTTCCGGTCCTGGAGAAATGCCTGGCCCTTCTCCAGGAGGAGAAGCCGCTGCGCAACGAGGAGTTCTCGAAGGAAGAGCTGCGGATCCTGAGGGCCTATCAGCTTCTCTCGCTCAAGCCGATGCTGATCGCGCTTTCCTTCGACGAGTCGCAGCAGGGCATCGTGGAGCGCGAGGTCTTCCGCGTCTCGGCGGCCAAGGCCGGCCCGCGCACGCGGGTGGTGGCGTTCTTCGGAAAGATCGACATGGAGATGTCCGAGCTCTCCGGCGAGGACGCGCGCCTGTTCCGGGAGGAGTACGGGATCCGGGAGTCCGCGCTCGACACCCTCATCCGCGAGGCCTACGCGCTCCTCGGACTGCAGTCGTTCCTCACCGTCGGCGAAGACGAGTGCCGGGCCTGGACCATTCGTACCGGTATGACCGCGCAGGAGGCCGCGGGAGTGATTCACTCCGACTTCGTACAGAAGTTCATCCGCGCCGAGGTCGTGCATTACGACGATTTCATCGCCGCCGGCGGATCCTTCGCGAAGGCGAAGGAGGCCGGCCATTGGCGCTTGGAAGGGAAGGCCTACGTCGTGCGGGACGGCGACATCCTCAACATCCGGCACAGCTGAGTATCATCATGGCCGCTCATGGTTCGCCAGCTCGATGAAGACGTGAAGGCTCGACTGCAGCGCCGTGCACGCCGGCATGCTCGAAGCACCGAGGACAACGTGAAGCCGCTCGGCTCGCGCCTCGCTGCCCTGTTCGCCGGGATCGGCCTGAAGGAAGAGATTCCCGAACTGCGCGGTCAATCCGTCCGGCCGGTGGAATTCAAGAAATGATCGTGGCGTGATACGCGAGAGCGACCCACGACGATCCGCATGTCGCCAGTGCCGCGGCAGCAATCGCGATCGCCCCTCACCCGCCGCTTCGCGGCACCCTCTCTGTTGGTACCGAGGACATCGAGGACAGAAACCGGAGACATCGAGGACGGCGATTAGCGTACCCGGGTTCTCTCTCCGAATGGATCTTTTTTCCCTCGTCGCTGGCAGGGGCTGTGGGAGGTGTGGG
>JBIOTX010000106.1:0-27018 GCA_044866315.1 Thermoanaerobaculia bacterium
GGGCCCGGCGGCCGTTCATGTGCTGCCAGCCCTTCTTGAAGCCGTCCTTGAAGAGGAAGTCGTAGAACGGGCGGTTGACGTAGACGTCGATGCCGCCGAGGGCGTCGATCACTTTCTCGAAGGCCAGAAAGTCGATGCGCGCGTAGGCGTGGACGGGCTGGCCGACCACCTGTTCGACGGTGTGCATCAGGAAGCCCGCGCCCTGGCCGCGAAAGCCGAGTCTGGTGCCGAGGGAGTGCGCGGCGTTGAGGCGCTGCATGCCGATGCCGTCCATCGGCACGTACAAATCGCGCGGCAGCGAGACCAGGGCGACCTGCCGCGTCGACGGCTTGAGGCTGACCAGGATGATCGCGTCGGCGAGGTCCTTCCCGTCGCCGGGATGGGTGTCGCCGCCGATGCCGATGAGGAGCAGGTTGATGCGATCCTGGGTGAACCCTTCCGCCACCCGGTTCGGCACCGACTTCATCGCCGGCGCGAGCCAGGAGTAGACGGCGAATCCGGCGAGGAGGACAAGAACGCCGAGGAAGCCGAACATCAGGACTTCCGCGAGCCGGCCGCGCTTTTTCATGGCTGTCAGTTCACGTGGGCGAGGCCGGTCTCGAACACCGCCCCGGCGATCTGGCGAAGCGTGGCGAAGTCACCGTCGCGCGGCTGCAGGGTCTCCCCCCGGTAGGCGACGGTCGAGACGTCGACCTGGTCGAGATACGGCTCGAAGCTCACTTGTCGGATCGGCTCCTGGGCGCGGCGCACGGCGCCGAAGAGCAGGCTGATCTGCTCGCCGGTGAGGTTCGTGGCGGCGAGGTCGCCGATCACGCTCGCCAGCCGGCGCGGGTCGGCCTGCGCGACTCGGCCGATGACCGCGGAAACAACTTCCTGCCGCCGCCGCTCGAACTCGAACGGGCTGCGGGCGAAGCCGACGACCGTCCGCGCATACGCGTAGTGCATGGCCTGTAATCCATTGAGGCGATGGACGCCGCGGGTGAAGCGGTGGTCATTGCGATAGTCGTAGACGCCGCGGTGGACGTCGACCTCGACGCCGCCGACGGCATCCACGACACGGCGGAGGTCGCCGATCGAGAGGCGGGCATAGCCGTGAATCGGCTGTCCGATGATCTGCGAGACCGTGTCGACGGTCAGGCCGGCTCCGGCGCCGGGATAGCCGCTGGCGTCCCCGACGGTATACGCGGCCCGCAGCGGGCGCTCGCCGTAGCGTCCGACTTTCACCCACAGATCGACGGGAATGGACATCAGCGCGGCGCGTCCGGTGGACGGCTGCACCGAGAGCAGCATCAGCGACTCCGTTCGGATGTTGCTGCCGGCCGCGGGGTCGCCGGTCTTCAGCGACGCGCCAATGATGAGCACGTTGATCCGGTCCGCCGCGAGGCCGGCGTCGAAGACGTTCGGCACGCGGCGATGCTCAGCGCGGTTGGTCGCATACAGGGCGACGCCGGCCAGGGCAATGGTCAGTCCAAACACGGTGAAGAGGACGAGCTCGAGGGCTTTCTGGCCGCGGGTGGGCTTCGGCGGCTCCTTGGGGGATCGAGCAGGGATTTGCGCCGTCAGCCGGCTGTAGGAGGAATCGGGATCGGTTTTCAATTGAGACACCTCGGGTGTGGAACTGCTCGAATTCGCTACCGCTCGCCCTCTTTCCACTGCATTCGGAGTGCCACAAGTGGGGGTATGCAGTTTGTAAGGGCGAGGCGCGCATGCCACGTCAACTGGTGTTCACGTTCTCTCTCCTCCTCGCCGCCACGTCCGCGTTCGCGGACTGGACTCGGGTCGCCCCGGGTGTCGACTATCAACGCTTCAAAGCCGACTCCATCGCCGTCCACGTCACGCGCATCGACCTCACCCATTCCGACATCCGCGTCACCGCCACGCACGAAAGCGACCGCGGCCTCACCGTCAGCGAGTTCGCCAAGAAAAACAAGGCCATCGTGGCCATCAACGCCGACTACTTCACCAAGGAGATGGTGCCCATCGGCCTGACCATGGGACCGTGCGGCGTGTGGGACGGGACGAAGGACACGACCCGCGAAGGCGTCGTGGCCATCGGCGAAGGGCGGGCGAAAATCTATCCGCAGAAAGAAGTGCTGGAGGAGCCGGAGGAGTGGACGACCGCGGCCGTGTCCGGCTGGCCGCTGATCGTCAAGAGCTGCAAGGCCCTCACGCCGGCGCAGCTGCCGGGCAGCGACGCCTTCACCCGCGCGCCGCATCCGCGCACCGCCGTGGGATTATCGAAGGATGGCGACACGATGTACTTCGTCGTGGCCGAGGGGCGCCGCGAAGGCATGCGGGGGATGACCCTGGCCCGGCTCGCGCGCTTCATGAAGGAAGAGCTCGACGTCTGCTCGGCCATGAATCTGGACGGCGGAGGATCGAGCGCGATGTGGGTCGAGGACGAGATCGTGAATCGGCCGAGCGACGGCGTGGAGCGCAAAGTCGCCGATCATCTGGCCGTGGTGTACCAGCGCGATTACATGGGATGCGATGAAAAATCGTCGCCCTCGCCGGCCGCTCGTAAATAACTGGAATCACGATTGCACAGCGGCGTGAGCGGAACCGGCAATTGAAGAGGTAGTGCCCGGATCCGGAAAAACTTCCGGGGGACCCGCATGAGACGCACCACGTTCTTTCTCATTTGTGTAGTGGTGTTGTGCGCGCTCGGAGCCGCCGCCGATAACGAAACGGATGCGCGGCAGACGATCGCGAGGTTGGAGAAGTCCGTAGACGCCGGAACGGCGTCCCGCGCCGAGCAGCTCGAGCTCGCGCGTGCCTACATTGAAGTCGGCCGGCACTACGAGGCGAAGAAAATCGCCCGGGCCCTGGCCGACGCCAATCCCAGTGATGCCGAAGCCGTGACCGTACGCGATCGCGCGGACGAGCAGATGAAGCTCGTCGCCCAGCAGCGCGTGGCGGACGCGGAGGCGGCGGCCAATGCCGAGGGCGCAACCGACGCCGACCGGCTCGAGCTGGCCAATGCCTACTTTTCCGCGGGCCGCTATCGCGAGGCCGCGGACTTGTACGCGAAGCAGCCCGCCGAGGCCATGACCCGCGAGGTCCGGCTCAAACAGGCCCGGGCCTTCTCGTGGTCCGGCCAGCTCGCCGACGCGGAGAACCGCTACGCGACGCTGATCGCCGAGGAGTCCTCGCCCGAGCTCGAGGTCGAGTACGGCCGCGTGCTCACCTGGATGGGCGCGGAGCATGCGGCGATCACGCGGCTGCAGCAGGCCTACGACCGCACGCCATCCGAGGATGCGGCCGTGGCCCTGGCGCATGCGCGCGTGGCCGATGACGACCGCGAAGGAGCGGTGCGGCTGCTCACCGATTTCACCGCGTCGCATCCGAACGCCTACGAGGCCAATCGCCTGCTCGCGGAGATCCGCGACTCGCCCGACCTGCAGATCGAGCGGCTCGATAAGCTCATCGACGCCGACCCGTACAACCTCGCCCTGCGCTACGAGCGCGCGCGACTCCTCTACGACGCCGGCCGCTACGGTCAATCCCTCAGCACGATCGAGTTCATCCGCGAGAACGCCAACGGCAATCTGCCGGAGGGTCTGGCCGAGCTCGAGCGCAATGCCGAGGCCCGGCGCCAGGAGAAGCTGGCCGAGCTGGACGAGAAGCGGAAGGCCATGACGGACTCGCCGATGTACAGCTCGTCCACGGCTCACTCCGAGCAGATCCTCGAGCTGGCCAAGGCCTACACCGGTCTGGGCGCGTATCCGCAGGCGCTCGACCTTTATGAGACGTATCTCGAGCGCGTCCCGGCCGACACGAATGCGCGCATCAACTACGCGCGCGTCCTGAGCTGGGATCGCCAGTACAACGACGCCGAGGACCAGTACGAGCTGGTCCTGCGCGACCATCCCGATCGCGCCGATGTGCGTCTCGAGTACGCGCAGGTGCTCAAGCAGGACCAGGAGTACGTCCACGCGGTGCGCACGCTTCGCCCGCTGACCGATCTCTCCGGCCAGCCGCGCGCGTACTTGTATGAAGACGTCCCGCCCCGCGCCCACTATCACCTCGGACAGATTTACCGCTGGTTCGGCTGGCGCGAGACCGCCGCGCGCTCGCAGAACGCGGCCCTGAGCCTGGACGGCTCGTTCGTCGACGCGCAGCGGGAGCTGGAGCGCACGCGCTTCACCACTCCCGGCTCGCAGCTGGAGGCGCGCTATACCACCGAGACCACATCCAGCGACTTCACCCTCCAGCGCGGCGACCTCCAGGCCGATCACTGGCTGAACCCGCGCACGGCATTGCAGCTCGGCATCGGCCGGCACAACTTCGAGCAGCGCGGCGTCAGCGCCAGCGCGAACGTGGCCAGCGTCGGCGCGCTGTACCGGCAGAGCGACAACCTCTCTTACCGCGCCCGCGTCGGCGGGACGTTCTGGGACGAAGGTCTCGGCACGCGCCCGTTCTTCGGCCTCGGCGCGGTCTGGCTGCCGAACCTGCAGAGCCGCGCCGCCCTCGACTACAACCACTACGACCTGATCTACGACGTCTCGAATCTGCAGACCGTCGTGCCGGGATTCACCGACTTCCGCGATCCGCTGTCCATCAACGACTTCCGCGCCCACTACGACTGGGACTCCGGCGGCTTCCTCTCCGCCCTCGGCGACGCCTCGTACGGATTCATCTCCGACGACAACAAGCGCTGGGGCGCGCACGGGCTGGTCGCCTTCCGCGTGCTCAAGGCGCCGTTCGTGGCCTTGAAGGTCGACGGGCGCATGCTGTCGTACGACTTCCGCAGCAGTCGCTACTGGTCGCCCGACGATTACAACTCGCTCGCGGGCGTGATCCAGGTCGGCCAGGACATCAACAACCGCGTCTTCTGGAGCGCGGAGTTCAAGGCCGGCAAGTCCTGGGAAGGCGACCGCAGCTCCGACCTGAGGGCCTGGGGCGCGCGGGTCACCGTTCCCATCGGCCACAACTTCGATCTCGTCGGCGCCTACAACTACGGGCGCAGCGGGCGCTTCGAGTCCATCGTGGGCGATCCCGAGCTCACTACTTACTGGCAGCGCAGCTGGTACGTCGGCGTCCGTCTGAAACGGCTCTTCAGCGGCGATGACTCGCCCCGCTCGCGCGAGCGCTACTACTACGACGACAGAGTGCTTTCCGGCTCCACCGTCATCCCGCCGGAGGTGCGATAGCCATGTTGCGCAAACCGATGAACCCCAAGGTGCAGGTGGCGATCTCGCTGGCGATGGTCCTCGCCGTCGCCATCCTCACCATCTACATGCTGATGTATCCGGAGCGGCTCGGACCGATCGCCGTCTCCGCCCTGGTCATCACCCTCGCGTCCTTCCTGCTCCTGCTCATCCTCCGTCACTTCGTGCTGATCTGGTTCAGCTACCTGCACCAGCGCGAGCTCGCGTCGGAAGAGCCGCCGGAGCACTATCCGTTCGTCTCCATCATCGTTCCCGCGTACAACGAGGCCGAGGTCATCCAGGCCTCGCTGTCGTCGCTGCTCGAGCTGCGCTACCCGTACTACGAGATCGTGGCCGTCGATGACGGCTCGACCGACGGCACGTACGAGAAGATGCGCGAGTTCGAGGGAAACCACTACGGCGTCCAGGTGCAGGTGTTCCGCAAGGAGAACTCCGGCAAGGCCGACACGCTCAACTACGGGATTCGCCGCTCCCGCGCGCCGATCGTGGTGTGCATGGACTCCGACTCGCGCCTCACGCCGGACGCGCTGCGCTACGCCGTCCTGCACTTCCAGGACAAGAACGTCGGCGCCGTCGCCGGCAACGTGAAGGTCATCAACCGCCACAACATCTGGACCAAGCTCCAGGCCCTCGAGTACATCGAGGGACTGAACATCGTCCGCAAGGCCCAGGCCTTCTTCCGCTCCGTGAACGTCATTCCCGGGCCGATCGGCATCTTCCGCCGCGCGGCCATCGAGGGCACGGGCGGCTACGACAGCGACACGTACGCCGAGGACTTCGACATGACCGTGAAGATCCTCGCCGACGGCTGGAAGATCAACTACGAGCCGAAGGCGGTGGCGTTCACCGAGGCCCCCGAGGAGCTGCTGGACATCATCAAGCAGCGCTATCGCTGGAGCCGGGGCATCCTCCAGGCCCTGCGCAAGCAGAAACATCTGCTCACCAGCACCTCCGGCACGATCACCACGCCGCTCTCGCTCTGGTACATGATCTTCGAGGGCCTGGTCTGGCCGGCGATGAACATCTTCGCCAACGTCTTCTTCGTCTACATCGCCCTGGTGTTCGGCATGACCAAGCTGCTCGTCCTGTGGTGGTTGTTGCTCACACTCCTGGACGTGCTCATCGCCGTGCACGCCATCCTGATGGAGAAAGAGGACATGGGCTTGGCCGTGTACTCGATCTTCTATCGCTTCTTCTACATTCTGATCATCGACGTCTGTAAGGTCTTCGCGACGCTCGAGGAGCTGGTGGGCCTCGACATGTCGTGGGGAAAACTCGCACGCAAGGGTCGTATCTGAGAGGGGAGACTGGTCATGAGATTCGATTGGGTGAACATTCTGGCGACGGTGATCTTCGTGTCGATCATCATCACGCTGATTCTGGCCGTGGCGTCTTACTTCGCCTACAAGGTGCGTGAGGCCCGCCGGCCCAAGACCGCCGCCGAGCTGCGCCAGGAAGGACAGATGAAAGCGTTCTTCACGCAGTACGAGCCCGGCAAGAAATAGCAGCCGCGACCGCAATGACGGGCACACCTCTTGTGTGCCCGTCTTCCTGATGTTGAATTTCAAACGCGCCGCCGAGGACGACAACGAGCGGATGATCCGCACGCAGATCATGGCTCGCGGCGTCAGCGACCCGCGCGTGATCGAGGCCTTCCGCTCCGTCCCGCGCGAGCTCTTCGTTCCGCCGCACCTCAGAAACGCGGCTTATGAGGACAGCCCGCTCCCGCTGGCCCGCGGGCAGACCATCTCCCAGCCCTTCATCGTCGCCCTGATGACCGAGATGCTGGAGCTTCGGGGCGACGAGACCGTGCTCGAGATCGGCACCGGCTCCGGCTACCAGACCGCGATCCTGGCCCGCCTGGCGAAGATCGTCTACAGCGCCGAGGTCGAGCCCGAGCTGGCCCGCAGCGTCCGCGAGAAGCTCGATCAGCTCGGCATCACCAACGCCGTCCTCCGCGTCGGCAACGGCCTGGAGATCTTCCGCGAGCACGCGCCCTTCGACGCCATCCTCTCCGCCGCCGCCCCGGAGCATCTGCCCGACGAGCTCGTCGAGCAGCTCGCCGAGGGAGGGCGGTGCATCATCCCCGTCGGCGCGACCGATCTCCAGCACCTCTGGCTCATCGAGCGGAAGAACGGCCATGTGACCAAGACCCGCCTCGAGGCCGTGCGCTTCGTGCCGCTGCGCGACCGGGCCTGATCAACCGCCGAAGTAGTGACACCGGGACGTGCACGTCTCCTCGATCGTGATTCGGGCCAGGTTCGGGACGACCGGCGCGAGCCGGTTCCAGATCCACACCGCCAGCACCTCGGAGGTCGGGTTCTCCAGGCCGGCGATGTCGTTGAGCAGGTAGTGATCGAGGTCGTGCACGATCGGGTCGACCGCGCGCTTGAGATCCGCGAAGTCCATCACCCACCCCAGGGTCGGGTCGATCGGCCCGCGCACGGCCACCTCCCCCCGGAACGAGTGCCCGTGGATGCGCCGGCACTTGTGCCCTTCCGGCACATTCGGAAGGAAGTGGGCGGCCTCGAAGCGGAAGTCTTTGACGACCTCGATCATGAGTAGCCAGTAGCCAGTAGCCAGGCCACTATAATCCGGCTGGTAAACGTCTTGCTCACAGGATGTACTTCATGAGCACTTACACCGCAACCGAGGCCGAGCGGTCCCTCGGCACGATCATCAAGGACCTGACCGCCGATCTGTCCATGCTGTTCCGCAGCGAGATCGCGCTGCTCAAGCTGGAGATCCGGGACGCGGCCGGGAAGCTCGGGGGCGGGGCGGCGCTCTTGGCCGTGGCCCTGGTATGCGCGCTGATCGGCCTGGCCTTCCTCTTCGTCACCATCACCCTCGGCCTGGTGGCGCTGGGCGTGCCGGCCTGGCTCTCCGCGCTGATCGTCACCTTGGTGCTGTTCGCCGGAGCGGCGGTCTTCGGGATCATGGGCAAGAAGAAACTCGAGAAAGTGAACTTCGTCCCCACCGAGTCGATCGAGCACATTCGCTCGGACATCGACGCGCTGAAGGCGGACGTGGCCCGGGTGAGGAGCAAGTAATGGCCGACACGGCACAGGAAAAACAGACCATCGAGCGCGCCATCGTGCGCGCGCGCAACGGCGTGGGCGACCGCATCGACGAGCTCGACCAGCACCTGCGCTCGAACTTCGACCCCAAGACCCTGGCCCGCACCTACGCCCCGCACCTCATCGCCGGCGGCGCCGTCCTCGGCCTGATCGTCGGCTTCGGCCTGCCGAAGGTGTTCCGCAAGGTGGTGACGTGGGGGGTCCCGATCGCGATCATCGCGGTGACGGTCAAGAACGCGCGGGACCGGGACGTGCTGGCGTTGCCGTGAACGTGGAGCCAGCGCCTGACGCCCAGGCGCTCGCAGCATCGACGGTGGTGCGATCGACAGGCGGGGAGCTGCTTCGCAATGGATCGACGCGGCAACGCCTGGCGCCCAGGCGCCCGCAGCTCGGTCGTAGTCATGAACGCCTGAGCGTCAGGCGTTCGCAGCTTCGGCGGTCCTCAAATCAACATGCGAGGAAGCTGCGTCGCAATGGATCGAAGCGGTAACACCTGCCGCCCATGCGTCCGCAGCTCGATTTTTGTCGACAACGCCTGAGCGTCAGGCGCTCGCAGCTTCGACGGTCCTCAAATCAACATAAGGGGAAGCTGCTTCACCATGGATCGAAGCGACAACGCCTGACGCCCAGGCGTTCGCAGCATCGGGGTCGTCATGAACGCCTGAGCCTCAGGCGCTCCCGCCCTGAACGTCGCTGATCGCACGTCGAACGTTGCCAGCGCGAGGAGTCCCGGTGCTGCGCACGCCTGAGCGCCAGGCGCAGGTATCATCGAGCGAAGGAGAGAGAGGGGGAACGACGAGACGAGCCCGCTTGTACCGGGCCTGCCCTTGCTCCCTGCCATATGACAGTACAGCGTCCTACCCGGCTTCATTGGAACGCCGCCGTCGGGATTGAAGTTCTGCCTGATGGTGTGGGCGGCCGATGCTCCGTCCATGCCGGCCCCATGGGATCCGTCGATCATGATCAACATGGTGGAGTATCAGTATCGCAACGCCTTCACGTCATTTCACACCACCACCATCCTGGGAGGCTGGCACTCGGAGTATCTTTCCATTCGCGAGAAGCCGGACCCATGGAGGCCATGACATGGCACGCCTGGAAATAGACCTGCGGCGCTGCGTCGCCTCCCTCGCCGCTCTTCTGATGATGGCAGTGGGCGGGCCGATTGGGTTCGGGCAGGGACGCTCGCCGGTGGCGCCAGCGTCTTCGGTCGAAGCGAAGCTGGTGATTCCGGAAACAAAGCTTCTGCCTGGTGTTCCCTTCGAAATGTGGATCGAGTTGCGAAATCCATCGGACGCCACGATCGGCGTGGGCCTCTGTGCGGACCTGCTCGTGAGGCCCGAGGGAGCGGAGCTGTTCACCATTGCACCACGAGGACAGGAGGGGGAGCCTCGTTACCTGACGATACTGCCACAGAGAGAATGGAGCGGAGCGGCGGTCCGATACCTGGTTATGCGGCCGCGGCATTCACAGACTCTCACAATACCGATCCTGCCGGAGCTCGAAGGCCCCGTTTACCTGGATGACGCCCGACTCTCGCCGCCCGGTCGTTATGCGATTGCATTCCGCCTCGATTATTGCTGGCCATACCTGACCCCACCTCGGGCGTCAGACCTCCCGCCGGAGTTCCTCGGGCCGGTGACGACCAATGAAGTCGTGATCGAGCGTGTCACGCCCACGGGAAGCGACGCGAGGGTGTGGCAGCGAATGCAGGAGGTGACAAACGGCAAATGGGTATCCATCGGATGGCTCTCCTCGCGGAACGCAGGAGTCGTTGATGCCGTTGGCAGAACAGGTGGGATGACGGTAGTCAGTGAGATCCTTGGCAAATACCCGGACTCCCGTTATTTTCCGTATGCACTGCTGGCCGCGTCCTTCGGCGCAGTCCGGCCGGTGGACCGCGACCGTGTCCTCCACGCGATCGCACGATTCCCTGATTCGCCGGTGATTGAACTGCTGCATGCTAGGGCAGCCGGATTGACGGCGGCTTCCTGCGGACTCCGCGGTGATCCGATGGCTGCCGTTTGTGATGGTGCAAACGC
Source organism: Thermoanaerobaculia bacterium (assembly GCA_044866315.1). Taxonomy (GTDB): domain Bacteria; phylum Acidobacteriota; class Thermoanaerobaculia; order Gp7-AA8; family Gp7-AA8; genus QHVT01. Next base: position 10,291 of record JBIOTX010000106.1, read on the forward strand.
GAAACTGAAAGCCTCCAAGCGGCCCACGACGCGCATTCTGCAGTTCGGCCGGGAGGACGTCCCGCCTCCGCCTTGTCCGCCGGAAGTGGACTGCAAAGACTGATCGCGAGGTCTCATCGCACCCGCACATACCGCCCCCTCCGGCAAAGCAGCACGATGGTCTCTGCGTTTACGTCGTAATCGCGAAATAATTCCGATATGCCACTTCGCGCCGCGATCGTTCTGACGGTTCTCCTGGCGGCGCATGAAAGGGATGCGGCCGGTTCCTGCGGCATCGCAGTCGACGTGCTTCGTCGGCGCGTTCGACCGTAAAAAACGTCAGAGCGGATCGAGCTGCCGGATGCGCAGCACCTCGCGGCCGAAGAGCACGCCCGGACGTTCGGCGAAGCGGTGTCCGCGCACGCGCCAGTCGTCCAGCGCGGCGATGGCGAAGTAGACCGCACCCGCGGCCAGCGGCGGCCACGACTCGTCCGGCCACTCGTACGGAGTCAGCGCCACGACGATGATGATCGCCGCGACGAACGACCCGAGGAGCGTCGCCGCGGTGATGATGCGATTCGAGATCAATGCCCGCGCGGCGATCTTCTCGATGGGCGGGCGCTCCGGCATGCGCCGGAGGATCGCGCCGCGCTCGATGAGCGAGAGCAGCATCGGCACGAAGACGTAGACACCCATCGACCATGCCGCGCGCAGCACTTCCAGCGGCAATCCGAGAAAGAGCGTGAGGGCGATGACCATGAAGATGATCGTCCCGGTCGGGAGGTGCTTGTTGAGGCGCGTTGCCATGTCGACGAGCGCCGCCTGCAGGACGAGAAAGCCTGCCTCGACGTACATCGCGAAGTAGAGCTCGTTGCGGCTCTCCAGGATCGAGTGCGAGAACGCGTTCTGCGGAAGGAGCGCGGCCGCGGCGGCGAGCGCGAACAGCGCCGCCAGGATCGCATCCGGCAGTGAATGCGCGACGCGCCCCGCGCGGGACGACAGCGAAAAGCGAAGGCGAAGGTCTGTCATCGGTGCGGTCATGATAGTGGCTGACGTCACCGCACCCGCACATACCGCCCGCCCGGCACCGCCTCCACCCACCCGCCCAACTCCAGCTGCAACAGCGACTCCGCCAACGCGGCGGGCGGGCGCCCGAGCCGCATGGCGAGCGCCTCGACGTGCGTGGCCTCGTCGCGAGCGAGCGCAGCGAGCACCTCGCGCAACGGCGACTCCGGCTCGGAAACGGGAGGCTTCACCGCGCGCAGGTGGCCGGGCAGCTCGTCGAGCACATCGTCCGCGTCGTGAACCAGCTTGGCGCCGTATTGGATCAGGCGGTGCGTTCCCTCCGAGCCCGCGGCGAAGATCGATCCCGGGACGGCGAAGACCTCCCGGCCCTGCTCGGCGGCCATGCGCGCGGTGATGAGCGATCCGCTGCGCGAGGTGGCCTCGACGATCACCGCACCGTACGTCAGGCCGGAGATGACCCGGTTGCGCATCGGGAAGTTCTCTTTCTTCGGCGGGGTGCCGGGTGGGAACTCGGTGACGATGAGGCCGTGCTCCTCGATGCGGCGGAAGAGCTTCGCGTTCGTTCGCGGGTAGACCACGTCGATGCCGGTGCCGAGGACGGCGATGGTGGGGCAGCCGGCATCGAGGGCGGCCTCGTGGGCCGCCGCGTCGACGCCGCGGGCGAGGCCGGAGACGATGGCCAGGCCGGCCGGGGCGAGCTGGCGGGTGAGGTGCTTCGCGACGTTGATGGCGTAGGGTGAGGCCCGGCGCGAGCCGACGATGGCCAGGGAGGGGTGGGCGAGGAGAGAAATGTCACCGCGGATGTGCAGGACGAGCGGCGGGTCGGCGATCTCCCTGAGCAGCGGCGGGTACTCCGGATCGATGCGTGTGACCACGCTCGCCCGCAGTTCGCGCACCCGCGCGCGTGCGACTGGTGTTAACGGATTCTTTACCTGGTGCGCCTGCTCCGGGGTTACGCTCAAAAGCCCTTGCAGGTACGTGGACGAAGCGTTGCATGCGCACTCATCCGGATCGAGTTCCTCGAGCAGCAATCGGGTCCGGTTCGGAGTCAGAAAAGGCAGCAGCGAAAGCGCGATCAGCCGATCGCGCGCGGGGGTGTCGTTCATGCGTGACTGGTGCGGGAAGGGCGAGCGCGCGGACAGGGAGGTCCACGGCCGGTGGGAACCGGCGCAGTATACTCTCCGCCCTGGAGGAGGAGGAGGGATGAAGCGAGCCTTTGCGGCTTCCTGCGTAGCTCTCACCGCCATTCTCGTGGTCGCCGTCGGCTGCGGGTCGAGCCGGGCCGACACCGCCAAGAGCGAGACGCAGCGCCAGTTCGGCGTGCGCATGGCCAAGATGAATCTCTGGCGCGAGGCCATGTTCCGCTTCCAGCGCGCCGTCCAGATCGATCCCAACGACGCCATGGCCCACAACAACCTGGCCGTGGCCTACGAGGCCAACGGCGACTTCGAGAACGCCATGAAGGAGTACCGCGAGGCGCTCCGGCTCGACCGCTCCAACCAGTACATCCAGAAGAACTACAGCCGCCTCGTGGAGTTCACCCAGCGCAGCAAGAAGCGCGATCAGGCCAAGCCGGCCGCCCCGGTGGCGACCACGGACACGACCGCCGCACCGGCGCCCGAGCCCGCGACGCCGACCACCGCCCCTCCACCCACCGATACGACCAGCACGTCTACCGCCGCTCCGCCGCCACCCCCGGGAGGTGTCCTGTGAAACGCATCGCCGCTCTCGCCGCCGCCGCGCTCTTTCCGCTCGCCGCGTCCGCGGACGTGCTGGAGGTGAAGCTCAAACTGCCGGTCAAGCCGAAGCTGCAGATCACCGGGGAGGAGCGCGTGGTCATCGCCCCGTTCATCATCGCCGCGAAAGGGGAGCGCAAGAACGACCGGGCCGCGAAGGTGGACGTGCAGTCGGAGTTCAACCGCTATCTCAAGAAGCAGCTCATGAAGTCGACGAAGCTGCGCATCGTAGACACGCCCCAGACCCGCCTTCCGGGCGGCGACATCAAGACGCTCGCCGCCGCCCGCGACTACTGGCGCGACCTCGGCGCCCAGACCGGCGCCGACTTCATCGTTTCCGGCGTGGTCGATTTCGACATCAACGACAAGTCGGGCTACAAGACCGAGGAGTACACCTCTCCCGCGGACGGCCGGACGTTCTACCGGCAGGTCCTGGTCGAGTCCACCGGCTTCGTCTTCGACATCGACCTGGCCGTCTTCAACGCCGACACCGGCGAGATGGTCATCGAAGAGAACTTCCGCGATTTCAAGGAGTTCGACCAGCGCAACTACGACGAGATCCTCGGCTTGTTCGAGAACCTCCGGGCGCTGGAGACCCAGCTCGTCGGCATCTTCGTCTCCCAGGAGACGTCCGCGTCGCGCTACGTGTTCACAGATTGATCGGCGGGTGACCCCCGCAGTGTGAGGAGGTTTCGTGAAGAAACTCGTCGTCCTTCTCTTCCTCTTCGTTCTCGCCGCCGTGCCCGCTTACCCGTTCGGCCAGAACAAGATCGTCTATGACACCTTCAAGTGGAGCGTCTATCACTCGACGCACTTCGACGTCTACTTCTACGAGGAGGAGAAAGACCAGCTCCAGCGCGTGGTCGACGCCGCGGAGACGGCCTACCTCGATCTGTCCCAGAAGTTCAACTTCCAGATCTCCAAGAAAGTCCCGCTGATCTTCTACGCCACGCACTCCGCGTTCGAGCAGTCGAACGTGATGCTGAACTTCATCCCCGAGGGCGTGGGCGCGTTCGCCGAGCCGATCAAGAACCGCATGGTCCTCCCGGTGGACATGCCCGACGACGAGATGCTCGCCCTGATCAAGCACGAGCTCACGCACATCTTCGAGTACGAGATCCTCTTCCAGGGCAAGTTCGCCAAGAACATCACCGCCAATCCGCCGACCTGGATGATGGAGGGCCTGGCCTCCTTCATGGCCGAGGACGAGGACTCGCGGGACCGCATGGTCCTGCGCGACGCCGTGGTCAACGACCGCGTGCCGCGCATCAGCCTCAATCCCCAGGGCTACTTCGCCTACCGCTTCGGCCACGCCGTCTTCCGCTTCATCCGCGAGCAGTACGGGTGGGACGGTCTGCGCGACTTCGTCTACGAGTACCGCAACACCCTCGGCAACAACATCGACCGGGCCCTCAAGCGCGCCTTCAACCTCACCCCGGAGGAGTTCGACACCAAGTTCCGCACCTGGCTGCGCAAGCAGTACCTGCCGGCCCTGGTGGCCAAGGGCGAGCCGCAGGAGTACGGCGACGTCTTCCGGATCAATCCGAACGATCCCAGCAGCGAGATCTCGCCCGTGCCCTCGCCGTCCGGCGATCTCCTGGCCGGCTTCACCACCTACAAGGACGACGTCGACTTGGTGCTGTTCAACATCCCCGAGCGGCGGCTGCTCAAGAACCTCACCTCCGGCTACACCAGCCGCTACGAGTATCCGATCGTGCAGTACTTCACCACCGCCCCGGTGATGGGCCGCGACGTCGCCTTCGCCCCGAACGGCGACCAGGTGGCGCTGTTCGTCCGCCGCGAGCGCGGCCGGGAGCTGCTGCTCATCAATCCCATCACCGGCAACATCGACCGCTCCATCACCATGCAGATCGAGCAGCAGCTCGCGCCGGCCTATTCCCCCGACGGCCGCAGGATCGCCTTCGCCGGCATCCTCTCCAACCAGTCGGACATCTTCATCTACGACCTCGAGAGCGGGACGGTCACGAACGTCACCAGCGACGGCTTCTACGACGGCGCGCCGGTGTTCTCGCCGGACGGGAAGTGGCTGGTCTACTCCTCGGTCGGCGAGCAGTACGCGAAGCTGTACCGCCTGAACCTCGACAATCCCAAGGAGCGTTTCCAGCTCACCAGCGGCGACTGGAACGACATCGACGCCTACTACAGCCCGGACGGCAAGCGCCTGTTCTTCTCCTCGGACAAGCAGACCGGCCGCAATGTCGAGCAGGCGGTGAACATCCTGGAGGCCGCGGAGGACGCGGCGCGCACCACCGGCGACACGCCGAAGCCCGACCCGACGAACTTCGCATCCTTCAACATCTACTCGCTCGACCTCGAGAGCGGCGACCTGCTCCAGTACACCGACGTCATCGGCGGCTGCATCACCCCGGTGGTCTTCACCGGCGCGAACAACAAGGAGCGGATGGTCTTCGCGTCGTACTACAAGGGCAACTGGCAGCTCTACTCGACCACGACCGACAAGCCGCTGCGCAAGCCGGAGAAGACCACCCTCCCGTCCGCGCCGATCGGCCCCGAGGAGCGCTCGGTGTTCCGCTCCACCTCGGAGTTCTTCATCGACGAGGAGAAGATCGAGAAGACCAGCGGGTTCCGGCTGTTCATCGAGGACGTCGAGGTCAACGCCGGCGTCACCAGCGACCAGATGTTCGTGTCCCGCTCCACGATCTACATGAGCGACATGCTCGGCAACCGCCGGTTCATCGCCTCGCTCGACTCCGTGTCCACGTTCTCCAACTTCGACTTCCTCTACCTCGACCTGCACCGGCGCTGGAACTGGGGCGCGCGGGTCTTCGACAACCGGGCCTTCTATCTCACCCAGGATCCCGCGGAAGTGGGCTCGGGGCGGTTCGACAAGCACCAGCTCTACCGCCAGACCGGCGCTCTCGGTCTGGCCAGCTATCCGTTCAGCCGCTATCACCGCCTCGACGGCGGCGTGGGATTCATCAGCCGCAGCTACGCCATCCCCATCAACTTCGCATTCAACGAGGACACGGGGCAGTGGGAGGTCACCGAGGTTCTCTCGCGCAAGGACAACTTCCCGTTCATCAGCTCTTCGTTCAGCGGCGACAGCGCGGTGTGGAAGCAGTTCGGACCGATCTCCGGACGGCGCTACCAGTTCAGCGCCTCGTACGCGCCCGATACCAAGGACGGCGGCACGCTCACCAACGACTACACCATGGAGTGGCGCGAGTACAAACAGCTCAGCTCGCGCACCCTCATCGCCGCGCGCGTCTTCGCCGGCTGGTCGGACGGCAATTTCCCGAACTTCTACTACTTCGGCGGCCTCAACGACCTCCGCGGGTTTCCCTTCCGCACTCTGGTCGGCCAGCACGCCGCGTACGCGAATTTCGAGTTCCGCTTCCCGCTGGTCGACGTCATGGCCACGCCCATCATGGTTATCCAGCAGATCCGCGGCGTGCTCTTCTTCGACATCGGCGCCGCGCACTTCGACGGCAACGAGTTCAAGTTCATGGAGGACGGCCGCTTCGTCGACCCGAAGGCCTCCATCGGCTGGGGCATCTCCTTCAACTTCTGGGGTCTCCCGCTGAACTGGAGCTTCGCCAAGCGCTTCGACGGCAAGGACACGGAGGGCGGGTTCCGGACCAGTTTCTGGATCGGGCCGACGTTCTAGGAGTGCGGTGGCGATAGCCACCGCTTTGCGATCGGATAGGAAAGCGGTGGCTTCTCGCCACCGCACTCCTAAATTACGCCGCCCGTGGGTGGCGTCTCCGGTCCGCGATCGTCTCCCGCAGGAACTTCAGCAGCGCTTTCTCCTCCATCGACAGGCCCAGGCGCACGACCGGGCTGCCTTTGCGGGTCTTGCGCAGCATCTCGAACGGCTTGCCTTCCATGTACTCGTCGAGGAGGCGCGGGCAGATGTAGGAGGAGCGGCAGACCGCGGGGGTGTTGCCGAGCTGCTCGGCGGTGGCGGTGATGGCCTTGCGGATGCGGCGCTTGCGCTCGGCTTTGCTCGTGCCCTGACCCTGCATGGCCAGAGCGATGGAGCAGAGCAGCGTGCCCACCCAGGTGCGGAAGTCTTTGGCCGTGAAGTCGCGGCCGATGATCGACTGGATGTAGTCGTTCACGTGGCGGTCCTTGACGTCGACGATCCGCCCGTTCTGGTCGAACTTGAACAGCTCGGCGCCCTTGGTCTTCTTGAGCGCCTGCACGATCAGCGCGACGTCGCGGTCGGCCACGGACCGCTTTTGCTTCTTCTTCCACTTCCCGACGTAGTCGAAGAGCAGGGTGTCGCCGTCGACCTTTACGTGGGAGCCGCGGATGGTGGAGAGACCGTAGGTGGCTTCGGAGGCGGCGCTCTTGTCGTTGCCGATGCGGAAGAAGCCCTGGTCGATGAGGCGCACCATGGCCGCCAGCACGCGCCGCCGCTCCAGCTCCGAGCCCTGTAGATCGGCGCGCACGCGGCGGCGGAGGTGGGGGAGGGACTCGCCGAACTCCACCACCCGCTTGAACTTCTCTTCCTCGCGCTGCGCGCGGAAGCGCGTGTGATAGAGGTACTGCGTCCGCCCCTTCTTGTCCACGCCGACGGCTTGCAGCGGCGCGGACTCGCCGCGCGCGATGCGCACGTCCCTCCACGCGGGGGGAATCCGCAGCTTTCGGATCCGGGCCAGGACCTTCTCGTCGGTGATTACCGTGCCGTCGGGCAACCGGTAGGTGAAGCCCGACTCTTTTGTGCCTTCGCGCCGGATGCCGTGCAGATCGAGGTACCAGCGGCGTCGAACGCCCCTTGTCGGCATCGTGCTCGGCAATTTTGCGAGAATGGTGCCCCTTTGCACGCGCTCCTCGCTCCGCCGAGCCCGCTCACCCCGCTCCAGCGCAGGCTGTTCTGGATCGCCACGGTCGCCGTCGCTGCGACCCGGGTCTTCGCCCTCTCCCAGTCGATGTGGGACTGGGACGAGGCCCAGTTCGCTTCCGGCGTCCGCGACTTCGACGTCCCCGTCCACCACCCCCACCCGCCCGGCTTCCCGGTGTACATGGCTCTCGGCAAGCTCGTGCGCCTGGTCGCCCCCTCCGACTTCGCCGCCCTGCAGACCATCACCCTGATTGCCGCCTGCGCGCTCTTTCCGCTCGGCTTCCTCCTCGCCCGCGAGCTTCGCTTCCCGTACGGGACGGCCTTCCTCGGCGCGCTGCTGTTCGTCTTCCTGCCGAACGTGTGGTTCTTCGGCGGGACGGTCTTCTCCGACATCCCCGGCGTCGCCTTCACCCTCGGCGCGGCGGCGATGCTCCTGCGCGGCTGTCGCGACACGCGCGCGTATCTGATGGGGGCGTTCCTGATCGGCCTCGCCGCGGGCATGCGCCCGCAGGCGCTCCTCCTCGGCGCCGCGCCATTCGCCGTCGCATCGTGGAGCGGCGGGCTCTCAGCCCGCCGATGGAAACGCGTCCTCGCGGCGTGCCTCATCACCGGCCTCACTGTCGCCCTCTGCTACGCCGGCGCGGCGCTCGCCTCGGCGTCGATCGACGACTACCTCGCCGCCGTGCGAGGCGTCGGCGACTGGGTGCGCAAGTACGACGCCTACACGAACCCCAACCGCCCGCCGCTGGCCACGCTCCTCGACGAGTACTTCCTCCGCCCGATGGGCGCCGGCCGACTCGGCATCGTCGTCTCCGCGCTCGCCGCCCTCGGCGCGCTGCGCGGTCTGGTGCGCCGCGACGGTCCGCTGGTCGGACTGGCCATCCTCACGTTCCTGCCGTTCGCCGTCTTCGCCTTCCTCTCCCTCGACCTGCACTCCATCCACCGCTACTCGACGGCATTCCTCTTCCTCTGGACGCTCCTCGCCGCGCACGCGCTCGCGCCGGCGGGGCCGTGGCCCGTGTACGGACAGCTCGCGGTGCTGCTGCTGATGATCGGCCGCTATGCGCAGTGGACCGGCGTCGCGCTCACCGAGGTGCGGAGCAGCGACGCGCCGCCGTACGCGGCGGTGATGTGGCTGCGCGAGCACGTGCCGCCGGGCGGGCGAGTGTGGGTGCACGGCTCGCTGAAGCCCTTCGGCGATTACTTCCTGTACGATCGCGACGTGCAGTTCACCGTGGACCAGGCGGACGTCTTGCGGCGCGGACGGGCCGACGAGTACTACGCCACGGAGGGACTGATGCTGGCCGAGGGGGCGCGGACGCTGGCGCGCCCGAAGCGGCGGATCTGGGACGTCGCCCGCAGGCGCTACTTCGACGTCTCCATCGTGCCGATCGCCAACCTCTGGCAGTTCGGCCCCGGCTGGTATGACGAGGAGAGCGTCGACAACACGCGCTGGCGCTGGATGGCCCGCCAGGGCGAGATCCTCATCCCGCCCGCGGCCGGCAAGGCCCGCCTGAGGCTCACCCTCGCTGCACAGGATCGTGTGCAGCCCGTGGTGGAGGTCGTCCTGAATGGGAAGGTCATCGACCGCTTCGCCCTCCCGGCGAAGGCGACCACGAAGGAGTGGACCGTCGACTCGCGCGCCGACGCGCCGAACCGGCTCGTGCTCCGCTCCAGCGCCTGGATGAACCCGAAGCAGCTCGGCCTCTCCCCCGACGAGCGCGATCTGAGCGTGATGCTCACCAGCTACGCCTGGCAGCCGCTGCGATGAATCCGCTCACGCGCCGGCAGAAGATCATCCTTCTCATCCTCACCCTGCTCATCGCCGCGAGTCGTCTCGTCGCCGTCTCGCGCGCGCCGTTCGACTGGGACGAGGGCCTCTTCTCCCTCGCCGTCCAGGAGTACGACGTCGCCCAGCACCAGCCCCACCCGCCCGGCTATCCGCTGTTCATCGTCGCGGCGAAGCTCTTCCACCTCTTCGGCCTCTCCGAGTTCCGGGCCGTGCAGTGCGTGGTCGTCCTCGGCGCGATGCTGCTCTTCCCCGCGATCTTCTTCCTGGCCCGCGAGCTCGGCTTCGACTTCCCCACCTCCGCCGGCGGGGCGGCCGTCTTCGCCTTCCTGCCGAACGTGTGGGTGCACGGCGGGACGGCGTTCAGCGACGTGCCGGCGGCGGTGGCCGGCTTCGCCGCCTGCGCGCTCCTGCTGCGCGGGCGCCGCGAGGCGCGCGCCTATCTCCTCGGCGCGGTGGTTCTCGGCATCGCCGTGGGCATCCGTCCCCTGAACCTTCTCCTCGCGGCGGTGCCCGCGGTCCTGGCCACGTTCCATCAGCTGCGCGCTTCCTGGCGCACGGTGGTGCTGGCGCTGCTCCTCGGCGGCGCGATCGCCGGCGGCAGCTACGCCGGCGCCGCGTACGCGTCGGAGTCGCCGAAGCGGTATCTCGAGGTCGTGCGCGCGCAGAGCGACTACGTGCGGCGCATCGACTCCTGGCGCAATCCCGGCCGCCCGCGGCTGCGCCGCGCGGCGCGGGTCTTCTTCCTCTGGCCGATCGAGATGCGCCGGCACATGATCGGCCTGGCAACGCTGTCGCTGCTCTCGCTCATCTCGCGGCGCCGAGCCCCCTGGCTGACCGTCGCCGTCTTCACCCCCGTGGCGGTGATGACCTGGCTCAACCTCGACATCGCCGCCTCCGCGCGTTACGCCATCGCCTACCTGCCCACGCACGCGCTCCTCGCGGCGGACGGCCTCGGCATGCTCTCCAGGCGGCGCGCCGCGGCGCAGGCGATCCTCTGCGGCGCAGTCGTGACGATCCTCTTCGTCTGGACCTGGCCGGCACTCGCTCTCCAGCGCACGCAGCTTCCGCCCCCCATCGCCGCCATCGAGTGGATCCGCCGGAACACGAGGCCGGAGGAGACGATCTACATCCACGGCGCGATCTGGCCGCAGGGGCAGTACCTGCTCGCCGACCGGCGCAAGTCGTATTTCGACACCGACGATCAGCTCTCGCTCATGGCCGCGGACGCGTACGTGCTCGATCTGCGCGAGGTGCCCGGCGCGCGCAACTGGGTCTGGCCGCGCAAGCACCTCTGGCGCGTGATCCGCCACCGCAACTTCGAGTCCTCGGTGCGGCGCGTGGCGGCGACGGTGCAGTTCGGCGAGGGCTTCTATGGTGCCGAGGGGGTGGATGCAAGCCCGTTCCAGTGGATGGCGGGCAGCGGGAAGATCACCCTGCCGCCGATGACGGGCACGGGCAGGTTGAGTCTGCGTCTCTACGTCCCGGTCCAGTCGCCGTCCATCGAGGTGTGGCTCAATAGGAATCTGCTGGAGCGCTTCGCGGCGACGGACACCGTCATGGAGAAGGCGTGGACCGTCCCCGCGCGCGGCGACGCGGTGAACGAGCTGCGGATCACGACCAGCGCCACGGTCAACCCGCAGCGCCTCGGCCGCGGCGGCGACGCGCGCGACCTCGGCCTGCGCGTGGATGGGCTGTCATGGATGCCGCTCCGCTGACGCGCAGGCAGCGCGCCACCGTCGTGGCGCTGTCGATCGCCACCGCCCTCACGCGCTGGCCCGCGCTCTCGCGGACGCTGTGGGACTGGGACGAGGCCCTGTTCCTGATCGCGCTGCGCGACTACGACGTCACGGCCTATCACCCCCACCCGCCCGGCTTCCCGCTCTTCGTTGCCGCGGCGAAGCTCCTTCCGCTCGATTCCTTTCACGCCCTGCAGGCCATCGCCGCGATCGCCTCGTGCCTCGTCTTCCCGGCCGCGTTCTTCCTCGCCCGCGAGTTGCGCGCGAATGCGTTCGTCGCCATCGGGTCGGGGCTGCTGCTCGCGTTCCTGCCGAACGTCTGGTTCTACGGCGGCACGGCCCTCAGCGACGTGCCGTCGATGGTGCTCTCCATGCTCGCCGCGGCGCTCTTGCTGCGCGGCCGGCGCAGCGATGCCGCGCTGATCGCCGGCGCGGTGGCCTTGGGCATCGCCGCCGGCGTGCGCCCGCAGAATCTGCTCATCGGCGCCGTGCCGTTCGCGCTCGCGCTGTACGCGCGGCGGCGCACGGCGATGATCGGCGCCGTGATCATCGCCGCCATCGTCGCCATCAGCTACGGAGCGGCGGCGTCCCTGAGCGGCGGATGGGATGTCTACCGCGACACTCTCGCCCGGCACGCGAAGTACATCCGCGAGACCGACTCCTTCGTCGCTCCGCTCCGGCCGTCGCTGCTGCGCGTCTCCGACGATTTCTTCGTCCGCCCGTTCCGCATGCCGGCGATCAACATCGCTCTGACGCTCCTCGCCGCCGTGGCCATGCTCCGCCGCCGCCCGCACGCGCTGCTCGCGCTGGCGATCTTCGGTCCGTTCGCCCTCTTCGCCTGGCTCTCGCTCGACTTCCACAGCGCCAGCCGCTTCTCCATCGCCTACATGCCTCTGGTGGCCATCCTCGCCGCGGAGGGACTCGAGGCCATCCCGCGCGTGCGCGTCGCCGCGCTGGCCATGCTCGTCGCGCTGACGATCGTCTGGACCGCGCCCGCGCTGCGCGTCGCCCACCGCACGGCGTCGCCGCCGGTGGCGGCCATCGACTGGATCCGCGCCCATCTCGACCCCGTGACCGCGATCGTCTACGTCGACGAGCGCGTCGCGCCGCACGCCGAGGCGCTGCTGCCGGAGTACGAGCGCCGCCTGGCGGGCGTAGGCCCGCCTGCGGTCGGCCACGAGCACGCGCCGGTCGTGCTGCTGCGCGAAGGCGCGAGCAACGCGCCGGGCGCGGTCACCTTCGCCCGAGGGCGCGAGCCGCTGGCGAGCATCGCCCGGCCGCGCTACTTCGAGGCGTCCGTGCTTCCCGCGCGCCGGATCGTGTTCGCCGAAGGCTGGTACGGCGAGGAAGGACCGCCCCGCGCGCCGTGGCGATGGATGTCCCGTCGCTCGCGGGCCATCCTGCCTCCGTTCGCCGGCCGTGCGCGCCTCTTACTGCGCTTCATCGCCCCCGCGGACGCAGTCATCGAAGTGCGCGTCGACGGACGTCTGCTCGAGCGCTTCGAAACGCCGCGCGCCATGATCGAGCGCACCTGGGAGATCGGCCCCTCGCGCGAGCTCACGCTCGCGACCAGCTCCGTCGCCGACGCTCCGGGCGACACGCGGGAGCTGGGCTTACGGCTGGAGTCGATCGAGCTCGTGCCCTAGGGCTTGAAATCGAACCGCTGCGGGAACCAGGTCTTCACGCGCTTCCCATCCTTCATCGGCGACGAGAAGCGCGCCGCGCGCATGGCCCGGATCGCGCTGTCGTTCAGGCCGAAGCGCGGATCGCCGCTGAGGATCTTCACGTCCCGCACCATGCCTTCCTCGTCGATGAGCGCGGTCAGGATGATCGTCGCGGAGATGCGCTGCGACCGGGCTACCGGCGGATAGGTCGGGCTGATGGCGCGGAGCGCCTTCGGCGCCACATCGAGCGAGGCGAAGCCGATCACGTCTCCCTCGCGCACGACCGGTGCGGCCGGAGCGGGGGTCACCGGCTGCGCGACCTGCGGCTGCGGGGCGGTGGTTTGTGTCTGCACCGGAGTAGGCGCGGGAGCGGCGGTCTCCGTCGTCCCCTCGCGTCGCTGCTGGTCGAGCTGGGCCGCGGTGAGGGTCGGCCGCTCGTCGCTTCCCGCGGGCGACGACGCCGGCGTGGGAGCCGGAGCCGGCGCGGGAGCCGTCGTCGGCGCGTTCCGGGCCTGCTGCTTCTTGAGGTTTGCCTCGAACGCGGACTGCATCTTCAGCATCTCTTCCTGCATCTGCCGGCGCACGGCCTCCTCGAACGCGGCCTTCTTCGCCGCCTCGGGATCCATCGTGCCGGTCGTCGCCGTGGCCGGCGCGGTGGTCGTCTGCCCGGAGCCGCTGACCTGAATCGGCTCGGGAACCTGCGGCGCCGGCTTGACCGGCGGCGGCACGACCTGCGCGGCCGCGACCTTGGACACCGGCTCCGCCTTCGGCTTCATCAGCATCCAGCCGCCGATGCCGATCGCCGCGAGGATGACCGCGGCCGCAATCGCCAGCGGCGCCTTGCTCCTCGTCTTGGGTTGCTCGGTGAGGAAGCTCGGCACCGGCGTCGGCTCGTACGGTCCCGACTTCGGCCGCTCCAGGTACGGCGCGACGTTGACCTTCGCTTCCTTCTCCCGGTCGACCGCCTCCGCCTCCATCTCCTTCTTGAGGAGGTTCGAGAGATAGAAGGCCAGGTTGAAGGTCGTGGCCGAGTACTTGCCGCCGTGTGCGAGCGCGGCGACGGCCTGCTTGAGCTCGGTCATCGAGGCGTAGCGCATCGACGGATCGAGGTTGAAGGACTTGTCGAGGATGACCCGGATGTCGTCGGGGATCGCCGCGCCGCTCATCGTCTTCGCCGCGCGCACGGCCGCGACGAACGCGCTTGCCGTCGCCGCGTCGGGCGGCTCCTGTCCCGTGACCAGGAGGAAGAGGACCGCTCCCATCGCGTAGACGTCGACGTTCTTCGGGGCCTGCCCCGAGCTGCGGTGCTCGGGGGAGAAGTAGCGGCCCAGCTCCGCCGCCGCTTTCGGGTCGCTCATGGAGGCGATGAGCGCGGGGCCCAGCTGCTGCCCGGCGACGCGGATCTCGCCGTCGTCGCTGATCCAGATGAACTGCGGGATGAGCGCGCCGTGGTACAGGCGCGAGCCGTCGGCGGCGCGGAGATCGTTCGTCGTCGCCAGCGACAGGCAGACCTTCTCGGCGATGACGATGGCCTGGTCGAGCGGCAGCGGGTTCGGCTGCGCGCCGCCGTTGCCGCGGGCGCGGTCGATGATGTAGCGCAGCGAGCGCCCGCCCTGGTAATCCCAGGCCAGGAAGGGAACGCTTCCTTCCACGCCGACCACCTGGTCGCGCACGAACGACGTGCCGGTGAGCTGCGGCAGCAGCTGCGTCACCGCCTGCGCGCCGGCCACCATGGCCTCGCGCTTGCCGCCCGTCAGGCGGTGCAGCGCGACCGTGGGTCCGAGCTGACCATTCTCGATGCGTCCGGCGCGCCATGAGTCGCCGAGCGAGTCCGTTTCGAGTTTCTTGAAAAGCAGATACGGACCGAACTGCTCGTACGGCTTGTTGCGCGCAGCCATGGCGTTACTGGACCCCCGGGAGTTATTTGCTGGAGCGCGTAGGATATCACCATTTTGTGACGGTGGACGCTCCCGGGACGGCCGAGCGCGCTTGGCGCGCCCGGCCTTTCCGCTTTTCTACTTTCCCGCGACTTTCGTCTGCGGTCCGCCGTTCGCCAGCTCGTCCTCGATGACCCGGGAGAAGGCATCCACGCTGCCGGCGCCCACCAAGAGGCGGCCGTTGATGAAGAACGTCGGGGTGCTCTGCACGCCGATGCGCAGGCCTTCCTCCTGCGACGGCTTCCAGCCCTCCTTGAACTTGCCCGAGGCCAGGCAGTTGGAGAACTTGTCCAGATCGACGCCGATTTGGGCGGCGAAGCGCTGGATGTCCGGCTCGCTGATCGGACCGCCCTTGGAGAAGAGCTGGTCGTGCATGTCCCAGAACTTGCCCTGCTCGTCCGCGCAGTACGCCGCCTCGGCGGCCCGCTTGGCCGTGCGATGCGAGGCCAGCGGGAAGTCGCGGAAGACGATGCGCACCTTGTCGCCGTACTTCTGCTCGACCCTCTTCAGCGTGTCCACGGCCCGGCCGCAGAACGGGCACTCGTAGTCGGAGAAGGCGACGATGGTGATCGGCGCGTCGGCACTGCCGCGCGACGGCCCCTCGGCTTTCACGTCCACGCGCGGCGGCTGCAGGTAGACCCGCACGCCGGCGGCGCCGCGCAGCTCCTTGATGAACTCGGCGCGGCGCGTTTGCGTGCGGCTCTGTCGCATCGAGGCCGCGATCTCGGCCAGGGCCTGGTCCTTGGTCATGCCCGGGAAGCGGTTGGCCACTCCCTCGTACACCGGCTCGATCTCGGCGGGATCGGGATCGGCGATCTTGGCGGTCACTTCCTGGGCGATCAGCTCGTCGACGGTGATCTTCCGGCGGGCCGCCTCACCCTCGAGCAGCCGCGTGGCGATCAGCTCGTCGAGCGCGCCGCGGCGGATGTTGTACTGGTCGGTGAGCACGCGGGTGAGCCGCGCGCCGACGGCCTGGTCGAGCTCCTCCACCGTCACCGCGACCGATCCGATGGTCGCCGCCGGCTGGGCGGTCTTCTTCGCATCTCCTGCAACGAGCGGCACGGCAACGAGCAGCGCAAGCGTCATCGAAAGCGTGGTTCTCATCTCTGGTCTTCTCCTTTGGGGTCGTGAATGCGACGCCGGCGTGGGGCCGGCGCCGCACTGGGAATTGCGCGGGTGAATCAGTCGCAGCTGTGGTCGCCGTCGCACTCGAGCTGTGTACCGTTCTCGCCGGTGCCCTCGCAGCAGGACGGATAGCAGCAGCCATCCTTCCAGTCGTCGATGACGTCGTCGCAGTACACGATCGTTTCGTAGTCGGGGTTTTTGTTGCACTGGTTCGTATCGACCAGCGTCACCTGCTGGACCACGTGGTGCGTGCAGCCGTTGAGAGACCGGCCGTCGTACGTGCCCTGGGTGACACGGGACTGCTCGACCCAGTTCGGGCTGCAGTTGTCTTCGACACACCCGATCGAGGCCTGGCCGCAGGTGCGGGGCCGCCACTGTTGGCAGCCGCCGTCGATGGTGGGGATGAAACAGACTTCGCAGTAATCACTGCAGGACGAGTAGTAGGGATCACAGACCTCGTTGCAGTCTTGTGCCGAGGCCACGGACGCGGCAAGCATCATTACGGCGAACGCGACAACGTACAGAGAGCTTCTACACAATGTCGACATGAAAGTCCTCCGGATCATGAATGCACTGGGATTGCGCAGGGGAACTCCAGATGCGTCACCTCATCGGCCGCCTCCTTCCCAGCCCCTCTCTCTTCTATGGATGGGCTTCCATTTATGGGC
Organism: Thermoanaerobaculia bacterium; assembly: GCA_044866315.1. Taxonomy (GTDB): domain Bacteria; phylum Acidobacteriota; class Thermoanaerobaculia; order Gp7-AA8; family Gp7-AA8; genus QHVT01. Next base: position 26,782 of record JBIOTX010000106.1, read on the forward strand.
GGCGCATATGATTCATGCCGGAAGCATGGAGGTATAGAGACAAAATTTTCCGAAATCGCCCCGCTGGCTACTGGCTACTGGCTACTGGCTACTGGCCACTAGCTACTGGCCACTAGGGAGACTCTGAACAAGTCGCGACCCGCGATGCTGTGGAAAAAGTAGTTCTCGTCGATACTGGTTTGAGCAAGGGTTGAGGGAGACGAGAGTGGCGAAACAGCAGACATTCGCGGGGCTGGC
>JBIOTX010000107.1:0-42114 GCA_044866315.1 Thermoanaerobaculia bacterium
GGCGACTCGCCGGCGATGTCGCCGGCGCCACACGCCTTGACCGTTTCTTGCACCGGACCATAGACTCGGCCCGCCTCAAGGAACGTCAATGCCTCACAATACTTTCAATACTCTCACGACCTTCGACCTCGGCAACGGCCAATCGGGCCGGTTCTACTCGCTTCCGAAGCTCGAGGAGGCCGGCATCGGGCCGGTCTCGAAGCTGCCGGCGAGCATCCGCATCGTGCTCGAGTCCGTCCTCCGCAACATCGACGGCAAGAAGATCACCGAGGACGACGTACGGACGCTGGCGAACTGGGGTTCCACGGCCGAGCGGACGGAAGAGATCCCGTTCATGGTCGCGCGCGTGCTGCTGCAGGACTTCACCGGCGTGCCGCTTTTGGTCGACCTCGCCGCGATGCGGTCTGCCGCGGAACGCGCCGGAAAAGACCCGCGCATCATCGAGCCACTGGTGCCGGTCGATCTGGTCATCGACCACTCGGTGCAGGTCGACTTCGCCGAGCGTCCCGACGCCCTCCAGCTCAACATGGCCATCGAGTTCAAGCGCAACCAGCAGCGCTACCAGTTCCTCAAGTGGGGGACCCAGGCCTTCAACGGATTCCAGGTCGTGCCTCCGGGCATCGGCATCGTCCACCAGGTCAACCTCGAGTACCTCGCCCGCGGCGTGCTGGAGAAGGACGGCGTCTGGTACCCGGACTCGCTGGTCGGCACCGACTCCCACACCACCATGATCAACGGCCTCGGCATCGTCGGCTGGGGCGTCGGCGGGATCGAGGCCGAGGCGGGGATGCTCGGGCAGCCGGTGTACTTCCTGACGCCGGACGTGGTCGGCGTGCACCTCACCGGGCAGCTCAAGGAAGGCGTGACGGCGACGGACCTCGTGCTCACCATCACCCAGCTCCTCCGCCACGCCAAGGTCGTCGGCAAGTTCGTCGAGTACTTCGGCGAGGGCGCGGAGTCGCTGCCCGTCGCCGACCGGGCCACGATCGCCAACATGGCCCCGGAGTACGGCGCGACCATGGGCTACTTCCCGATCGACGAGGAGACCTGCCGCTACCTCGCCCTCAGCGGCCGGACCGACGAGCAGATCGATCTCTTCCGCAACTACTACACCGCGCAGGGGATGTTCGGCATCCCGAAGAAGGGCCAGGTCGAGTACACGAAGGTCCTCGAGCTCGACCTCGGAACGGTCCGGGCCAGTGTGGCCGGGCCGAAGCGCCCGCAGGATCGCATCGAGCTGGAGATGCTGAAGTCGACGTTCGTGAACATGCTCCAGGCCGAGCCGCCGAACGGGTATGGGAAAAAGTCCGACGAGATCGAGCGGAAGGTGAAGACGGTCGTCGGCGTGGGGCGGGAGACCGTACAGGTCGCCGGCGGCGGCGAGCAGGATCCGGTGACGGTGCCGGCGCCCTCGGACACTCGCAACACCAGTGAATGGACCGAGACCGAAATGGTCAACAACCGGCCGACGCCGGACCGTGTCTCCGCCAGCGATCTCGCCAAGGAGTTCCCGACGGCGCTGGCGGAACTGCACCACGGCGATGTGCTGATCGCCGCGATCACGTCCTGTACGAACACCTCGAATCCCTCGGTGATGCTGGCCGCGGGACTGCTCGCCAAGAAGGCCGTGGAGAAGGGGCTGCGCGTGCCGCGCGTGGTGAAGACCTCGCTCGCGCCGGGCTCGCGCGTGGTCACCGAGTACTACCGCAAGTCGGGACTGCAGAGCGCCCTCGACGAGCTCGGATTCCAAACCGTCGGCTACGGTTGCACGACCTGCATCGGCAACTCCGGCCCGCTCGATCCGCAGGTCGAGGACGTGATCACGCAGCACGACCTCGTCGGCGTGTCCGTGCTCAGCGGCAACCGCAACTTCGAGGCCCGGGTGCATCAGTCGATCCGGGCGAACTTCCTCATGTCGCCGCCGCTGGTGGTGGCGTTCGCGCTCGCGGGGCGCATCGACGTCGATCTCACCAGCGAGCCGATCGGCCAGGGCACGAACGGGCAGGACGTCTACCTGCGCGACATCTGGCCGACCATGGACGAGGTGCGGGAGGTGACCCAGAAGGCGCTCGCGCCGGACGACTTCCGGCGCATGTACGCCAGCTTCGCCGACCAGAATCCGCTCTGGAACGAGATCCCCTCGACGCCGGGCCTGTTGTACCAGTGGGAACCGCAGTCGACTTACATCCAGGAGCCGCCGTTCTTCGAAGACTTCAGCATGTCGGCCGGCAAGGCGGCGGACATCCATGGCGCGCGTCCGCTGGCCATCTTCGGCGACTCCGTGACCACGGATCACATCAGCCCGGCGGGCTCGATCAAGGCCTCCTCGCCGGCAGGGCGCTACCTCATCGAGAACGGCGTCGACGTCCAGGACTTCAACAGCTACGGCTCGCGCCGCGGCAACGACCGGGTCATGACCCGCGGCACGTTCGCGAACGTGCGCATCAAGAACCTGATGGTGCCGGGGATCGAGGGCGGGGTCACCGTGCACTACCCGTCCGGCGAGCGCATGTCCATCTTCGACGCGGCCATGAAGTACGCCGAGGAGAGCACCCCGTTGATCGTGCTGGCCGGCCAGGAGTACGGCACCGGCAGCTCCCGTGACTGGGCCGCCAAAGGCACCCGTCTCCTCGGCGTCCGCGCCGTCGTGGCCCAGTCCTTCGAGCGCATCCACCGCTCCAACCTCGTCGGCATGGGCGTCCTCCCGCTGCAGTTCGCGGAGGAGATGAGCGCCCAGACCCTGGCCCTGGACGGCACGGAGACGTTCGACGTCACCGGCATCGACGGCGTGCTCCGCCCGCGGCAGGAAGCGACGCTGCGCATCCACCGCAGCGGCGGCACGATCGACGCCGTGACGGTCACCGTGCGCATCGACACGCCGATCGAGGTCGACTACTACGAGCACGGCGGGATCCTCCCGTTCGTGCTGCGGCAGCTGATGGCGTAGTTTTGGACAAACTACTTCCGCAACACCTGTAGCGCCGAGTCGTTGGTCTGGTTGTCGACCGTGGTTGCGTAGACGATCGCGCTGCCGGCGTCGAGGCGGACCTGGATCGAGTCGCTGGCCTCGAGGGCGATGCCGGAGAAGGTGTCGCCGGGGAGCTGCTCGAAGGCGTTCGTGCCGTAGGTGCGGGTGGTGAAGCGGCGCTGGGTGCCGGCGGCGTTGCGGATGGTCAGCTCGAGCCGCGCGCCCGACTCCAGCGCGCGCACGCCGATGTTGAAGCGGAAGCGGGTGAGGTCGCGGGGGACGATGAGGACGCGGACGTCGCCGCTGGCCAGGATGTCCTTCGGCTGGAGGAGCGGCACGGAGACGCCCGTGGTGCCGGTGGGCTGGTCGTCGTAGGCGCGGGCGGTGACGGTGGGGAGGTCGCCGTCGTCGACGATGACGTCGAGGGAGCCGAGGCCGGTGGCGCCCATGTCGCCGATCACGTCTTCGAAGGCGAGCGTGGCCCGCGGGGCGAGCTCGTAGCGCTTGACGGCGCCGTGGGGCACGAAGACGAGCCACCCCGAGGCGGCGGTGGTGCCGGGGTTGTGCAGCTGCAGCTCGGTCTTGAAATTCGCGTTCGACGCGCCGCGCGTGGAGCCGGCGACGGGGATGATGCCGTCGGGCGGCGTGGGCGAGACCTGGGCCCGGGCGGTGGCGGCGACGATGAGAAGGGCGACGGCGAGTTTCCGCACGGCGCGGCAGTATAGACTCACGCGCCGTATGCGCAGATCCGCCCTCGCACTGCTGCTCGTCCTCCTGGCTACGTCCCTCGCCGCGCAGAAGAAACAGCTCACCGTCGAGGCGCTGTACGACCCGGCCACGCGCGTCTCCTTCAGCGGCCTGGTGCAGGGAAGCTTCGACTGGATCGACGATCAGTCGTTCGTCTGGCCGCACAAGAACCAGTGGGGCAAGTTCGACGAGTGGCGCGTATTCGACGTGAAGACGGGAAAGCAGCGCCCGCTGATCGACCGGGCCAAGGTCACCGCGGCGCTGGAGAAGGCCGGGCTGGCGGCGGACGCGGCGAAGACGGCGGCGGAGTCGGACACGCTCGTCTTCGACGCGAAGAAGTCCGCGGTCGTCTTCAGCGCGGCGGACGATCTCTGGCTCTACTCCTTTGCCACCGGCGCGGTCACGCGGGTCACCACCGCGGCGGGCGAGGAAGAGGAGCCGGCCTTCAGTCCCGACGGCGCGAGGATCGCCTTCGTCCGCAACGGCAATCTCTACATCGCCGACCTGCGCGGAAACGAGCGGCAGCTCACCTTCGACGGCGGCCCGATGGTGCTCAACGGAAAGCTCGACTGGGTGTACCAGGAGGAGATCTACGGCCGCGGGATCTTCAAGGGCCACTGGTGGAGCCCCGACTCGGCGCGCATCGCCTTCCTCCAGCTCGACGAACGGCAGGTGCCGGAGTACACGATCGTCGACCACATCCCGTACCGTCCGGACCTCGAGCGCTATCCGTACCCGAAGGCCGGCGACAACAACCCGAAGGTGAAGCTGATGATCGTCGGCGCGGCCGGCGGTCCGGTGACGACGGTGGACAACGAGCGCTACGCCGGCGCGCAACCGCTCATCGTCAACGTGGCCTGGAGCGGCGACGAGAAGACGCTCACGTACCAGGTCCAGGACCGCGAGCAGACCTGGCTCGACCTCAACTTCGTGAGCCCGGGCGGCGCGCCGAGGACGGTCGTCCACGAGACCACGAAGGCCTGGGTCGATCCGCTCGCCAATCCCACCTGGCTGGACGACGGCACGTTCCTCTGGCAGTCCGAGCGCAGCGGCTTCCGCCACGTCTATCACTACCGCCCGGACGGCACGCTCGTGCGCCAGGTGACGAGCGGCGAGTGGGAGGTGCGCGAGGTCCACGGCGAAGACGCGGGCTTCGTCTACTTCTCCGGCACTGAGCGCAGCCCGATCGGCCAGGATGTCTATCGCATCCGCCTCGACGGCAGCGGCTTAGAGCGGCTGTCCGCCGAGGCGGGGACGCATGCGGCGACGTTCAGCCCCTCGCTCGTGCATTACGTCGACAAGTGGAGCGACATCCGCACGCCCGATCAGATCCGCGTACGCCGCGGCGCGGACGGCAAGGAGGTCCACGTCGTCGAGGCCAACCGCGTCGACGCCCTGGCCGCGTACGACATCCCCCGGCCGGAGCTGCTGCAGGTGAAGACCCGCGACGGCTTCGTCATGGAGGCGATGCTCATCAAGCCGACGAACTTCGATCCGTCGAAGAAGTACCCGGTCTTCCACCACGTCTACAGCGGCCCGCACGCGCAGCGGGTGCGGAACATCTGGGACAGCTCCCGCAGCACGCGCGGCCTCTTTCATCACCTGATCGCCCAGCAGGGGGTGATCGTCTGGGTGTGCGACAACCGCACCGCCAGCGGCAAGGGCGCGCAGTCGGCCTGGCCGATCTACAAGAACGCCGGCGAGTGGGAGCTGCGCGATCAGGAGGACGGGATCGCCTGGCTCGAGCAGCAGCCGTGGGTCGACGGCAGCCGCATCCTGATCCAGGGCTGGAGCTACGGCGGCTTCATGGCCGCCTACGCGATGACCCACAGCAAGACCTGGTCGGCGGGCATCGCCGGCGCGCCGGTGACCGACTGGCGCGACTACGACAGCGTCTACACCGAGCGCTACATGCTCATGCCGAAGAACAACCCGGACGGCTACCGCAAGACCGCGCCGCGCTTCGCCGCGAAGGACCTGTACGGCCGGCTGCTGCTCATCCACGGCACGGTCGACGACAACGTCCACCTCCAGAACACGATCCAGTTCGCCTACGAGCTGCAGCAGGCCGGGAAGCCGTTCGAGATGATGGTCTACGCGAAGCAGCGCCATGCGTTCGACGACGAGGCGCTGCTGCTGCATCTGCAGAGGACGGTATTGGACTTCGTGAGGCGCCAGCTTCTGGCAACCGCTTCGCAACTTCCCCAGCCATGAGCAAACATCACCCGAATCAGGACTTCTACAAGATCGGCGGCAGCCAGCAGTCCGACGGCGCCGACCGCGGCAACGACACGCAGAACGCCAAACAGGAATTTGCCGAGATGGAGAAGCGATCTCATCCGGCTATCAAGCGGACTGCAAAGAAGAAATAGTCGATGACCTCTCTTCACGAGATCGAGAGCCGGCGCGAAGCGCCGGCGTTGTCGCGGCGCGGCCTGGAGATGCCGGCCTCACCCATTCGCAAGCTCGCGCCGCTGGCCGAGGCGGCGAAGGCGCGGGGAACGCGCGTCTATCACCTGAACATCGGCCAGCCGGACATCGAGACGCCGGCGTGCATGCTCGAGCGCCTCAAACAGATCGACACGAAGATCCTCGAGTATTCGCCCTCGTCCGGCACGCCGGAGTTCCTCCGCTCGCTGCGCCGCTACTACGAGAACCGCCTCGGCGTGACGCTGGAGAACAACGAGATCCTGGCCACCACCGGCGGCAGCGAGGCCATCCTCTTCGCCTTCATGGCCTGCGCGGACGTGGGCGACGACGTGATGGTGGTCGAGCCGTACTACGCAAACTACAAGGCCTTCGCCACCATGGCTGGGCTGAACATCGTTCCGGTCGCCAGCCGCGGCCGCGACGGCTTTCATCTCCCGCCGCGCGAGGTCTGGGAGAGCGCAGTCACGCCGAGCACACGGCTGGTCATCCTTTGCAATCCCAGCAATCCCACCGGCACGGTGTACTCGCGCGAAGAGCTGGAAACGATCGCCGACTTCTGCCGCGATCACGGCCTGTTCCTGGTCTCCGACGAGGTCTATCGCGAGTTCGTCTACGACGGCCGCAAGGCCACCAGTGCGCTGGAGCTGGAGAACGCGAGCGACTTCGTGATCGTGGTGGACAGCCTCTCCAAGCGCTACAGCGCCTGCGGCATCCGCCTCGGCGCCCTGGTCACCCGCAACGCCGCCGTGTATGACGCCGCGCTGCGCATGGCCCAGGGCCGGCTCTCTCCGCCGGGCCTCGCGCAGTTCGTCGCCGTCGGTGCGGAGACGCTGAGCGAGGACTACATGCCGAAGATCGTCGCGGAGTACCAGCGCCGCCGCGACGTGCTGTTCGAGGGTCTGACCTCGATCCCCGGCGTCTTCCTGACCAAGCCCGAGGGGGCGTTCTATTGCATCGCGAAACTCCCGGTGCCGGACGCCGACGACTTCGCCATCTGGCTGCTCTCCGAGTTCGAGCACGAGCGCTCCACGGTCATGCTCGCCCCGGCCAGCGGCTTCTACGCCTCGCCCGGCCTCGGCAAGAGCGAAGTGCGCATCGCCTACGTGCTCAAGGAAGAAGATCTGCGGGCGTCGGTGGAAGTGCTGCGCGCGGCCCTTGCTGCGTTTCATCGCTAGCTCGACGATCGCGCCGATCGTCTCCGTGTACGAGCGCCCGCTCTCCTTCGCGGCCATGGCGAACTCCGCGGCCGGATCGAGCCACGGGTTGGGATTGGCCTCGAGCACGTAGACCTTTCCTTCGTCCGTGACGCGGCAGTCGATGCGCCCGTAGTCGCGCAGGCGCAGGGCGCGGTAGGCGGTGAGCGCGATCTGCTGAATCTTCTCGACCGTCTCCTCGTCGATGTCGCGCGCCGGCGCGGACTTCGTCTTCCGATAGGCCTCGGTGTTCACGTCGAACTTCACTTCGTAGCCGGCGATGCGGGGCATGCCGTCGGGCAGCTGCGAGAGATCGAGCTCGACCAGCGGCAGCGCTTCGGCCCGGTCGTTGCCGAGGATGGCGGCGTAGATCTCGCGGCCCTCGATGTACTCCTCGATGAGCACGGGCGAGTCGAACTCCTCGTTCACGTAGCTGATGCGCTCGAGCAGCTCCTTGACCGAATTCACGACCGACAAGGCATCGATCCCCTTCGACGCATCCTCGGAGGCGGGCTTCACGATCACCGGGAAGTGGATGTCCTGGGCGTGCTCGACAAAGCCGCGGTTCACCACCGCGGAGTAGGGCGTGTAGATGTCGTGGTAGCGGATGATCTTCTTCGCCACCGCCTTCTCCATGGCCAACAGCGAGCCCTGCGGCCCCGCGCCGGTGTAGCGCTTGCCGACCAGGTCGAGGTAGGCGGCGAAGTGCATCTCCATCGTGTCGTCGCCGGCGTACGACTCGACGAGGTTGAAGAAGAGCTCCGCGGGACAGTTGCGGATGCGCGTGAGCGTCGGCGGGCGGCCGTCGACGGCGAGCGTCATCGGCTCGTGCCCGAGCTCGCGCAGCGCGTCGGAGATGGCCTCGATGTCGGTCTTCTTTTTCTTCTTCCGCTTGCGCTTCGAGGCGCGCTCCGCGTTCGCGCCGGGGTACTCCTCGTAGCCCTCCCAGGTGTTGTACAGAATCGCGATTTTCATTTACCCGGCCTCTGGTGGCGCAATCGCTTGCGACCAGTGAGGAACGTCATCGCCAGTGTAGTCACATAAACCGTCAGCTCGATCATTTGCTGCCGGCCGCGGGCGCGTGTGGCGAAGAGCTCCAGCTCGTCCAGACGGCGCTCGATGGCCAGGACCAGCGCGCGCACGAGCGTCCGCCGGACGCCGGTCCAGTAGTGCACCTTGTCGACGATGTCGCGCCGATGCTCGGCCACGCACTCGGAGGCGGGGCGCGCGTCCGCGGTGCGGCGCGTGGAGAAGATGTCGATCAGGTCCGCGTCGAGGGCGAGGTCGGCGATGAGCGGTGTCTCGTCGACGTGGACCTCGCGGTAGAACTCCTCGACGGTCGTCTCCATCTCGTCAACCGTGACGTCGGTTTGGCCGACCGACTTCGACGGAGGCACGTCCCGGAGGTCCTTCGCGATCCGATCGACGTACTCGAGTTTGCGGAGCGCCGGCCAGCCCGCGTACCGCCGGCGCCAGTGTGAATTCGGGTCGAGCCAGACCGCGAACGTCTCCGCAAAGTCCTCGTCCGGATGCTTCTGCGCGTACCAGCCGGGGATGTAGCGGACGTAGTCGCGGGAGAAGGGGACGAACGGGTAGTCGTCGCGATACGGCTTGCGGTACGAGCCGAACAGCTCGTGCCACTCCGGCGTTTGATAGAGCTCGTAGGCGTGGTTGAGCGCGTGCCCGGCCTCGTGGCGCAGGTACATCATGATCTCGCGCTCGCCCTCCACGTCGTTCACCGCGTCCTCGAGGTTCGCCACGCGCCGGTCGCCGAGGTAGAACGGGATGCCGATCACCGGCTCGCCGGACGGACAGCCCCATTCATCGGAGAGATAGCAGAGCGGCCGGAAGTGATGCAGCCCCTTCTTCTCCAGCTCGTCGTACAGGTGCCGCACGTACTCCGCGACCAGCGAGGTCTCCAGCGACAACCCGAGCTCGCGGATCGGCACCGGCAGCAGCTGCCTCGCCTCGGGCGGGGCTTTCTCGAAGGTCACCATTCGGCTGACCTTGGTTCAAGACGGTTGCCAGTATCATCCCCGCTCATGAAGTACTGGCTGATGAAATCCGAGCCGTCCGCGTACTCCATCGACGACCTCAGGCGCGACAAGAAGACCAGCTGGAGCGGCGTGAGGAATTACCAGGCCCGCAACTACATGCGCGACGAGATGAAGGCCGGCGACCAGGTGCTGTTTTACGCCTCGAGCGCCGAGCCGTCGGGCGTGGTCGGGGTGGCCGAGGTGGTGCGGGAGGGGTATCCGGAGGATGAGACCTGGTCGATGGTGGACATCGGCTTCGTGGAGAAATTTCCGGAGATCGTGCCGCTGGAGACGCTGAAGAGCACCAAGGGCCTGGAGAACATGGTGGTGACGAAGAAGGGCTCGCGCCTCTCCATCCAGCCGGTGACCGGGAGCGAGTTCGAGATCGTCTGCCGCCTCGGACGCAAGAAGGCAAAGTGAGCGCGAAGCTCGAGCTGCACCGCGGCGACATCACCAAGCTGGACGTCGACGCGATCGTGAACGCCGCGAACTCCTCCCTCCTCGGCGGAGGCGGCGTCGACGGCGCGATTCACCGCGCCGCGGGCCCGGAGCTGCTCGAGGAGTGCCGGCGGATCGGCGGCTGTCCGACGGGCGAGGCGCGGATCACGCGCGGGTATCGTCTGCCGGCGCGGTTCGTCATCCACGCCGTCGGGCCGGTCTACCGCGGCGGCACGCACGGCGAGCCGGAGCTGCTGGCGTCGTGCTATCGCAACGCCCTGCGCCTGGCGGTGGAGAACGGCGTGCGCACGATCGCTTTCCCGGCGATCAGCTGCGGCGTCTACGGCTATCCGGCCGGCGAGGCGGCGCGCATCGCCGTCGGCGAGACGCGGGAGTTTCTCGAGCACGACCGGACCCTCGAACGGGTGGTTTTCGTCTGCTTCGGAGACGAAATCGCCCAGGCCTACGAACAGGCGCTCGGTTTCGTCGTAGGATCGTGATGCGTCCAATGGCCGGATGAACGCCATGAAAAGACTCGTCGCCGTTCTCGTCGTCGTTTTGTTCTTCGCGTGCAGCAAGCGGGAGGAGGCCGTGGCGTCCATGGACGCGCGCAGCTCCGCGCCCGCGCCGTCACCGACCGTTGCACCGCAGGCCGCCGCCGGCAGGGCCGCGCCCCAGCAACTCGCTGCGCAGCCGCGCATGATCGTCCGCACGGCCGACGTGCGCATCATCGTCGGCGACACGTCCAAGGCCGTCTCCGCCGTGACGAAGTCCGTCGAGTCCCTCGGCGGCTACGTCTCCGGCTCCAGCGTCTGGCGCGAGGGCGAGCTGCTGCGCGCGAAGCTGACCCTGCGCGTGCCGTCGGACAAGCTGACCGCTGCGCTGGCGTCGATCCGCGGCACGGCCAAGCGCGTCGAGAACGAGACCGTCAGCAGCGAGGACGTCACCCAGGAGTACGTCGACCTCGAGTCGCAGCTCCGCAATCTCGAGGCGACGGAGATCGAGTTGCGCGAGCTCCTCACCAGCGTGCGCCAGAACACCAAGCGCGCCGCGGACGTGCTGGAAGTGCACGAGCAGCTCATGGGGATCCGCGGGCAGATCGAGCAGACCAAGGGACGGATGCGCTATCTCAGCCAGACCAGCGCGATGTCGGCCATCGCGCTCGACATCACCCCCGACGCGATCGCCGCGCCGATCGTCGAGCCGGGATGGCAGCCGCTGGTGGTGGTGAAGGACGCCAGCCGCGCGCTCGTGGGCGCGCTGCAGGGGATGGTCGACATCGGCATCTGGGTCGTGATCTACATCCTCCCGATCCTCGGCATCGTCGTTCTCGTCCTTTGGTTCCTGTGGCGGATGATCCGCCGCGGTCGCGCGAGGGCCACCGCATGAACGAGCTGGCGGCCTACTTCGACCGCATCCGCGAGCGGACCATGCGCGTCGTGGCGTGCGTGCCGCCCGAGCGCATCGAGTGGACCTACAAGGAGAGGAAGTTCACCTTCGGCGACGTCATGCGCCACCTGGCCGCCATCGAGCGCTGGATGTTCGCCGAGAACGCCGCCTTGCGCCCCAGCCGCTACCCCGGCCACGCCCGCGACCTCGCCGACGGCTACGACGCCGTCGTCCACTACATGCGCCGCATGCACGCCGAGGCCATGGAGATCTTCGCCAACGCCGACCTGGACGCGCTCTGCACGACTCCCGGCGGCGCCCAACTCCCCGTGCGCAAATGGATGCGCGCCATGATCGAGCACGAGGCCCACCACCGCGGCCAGCTGTACCTGTACTGCGGCATGCTCGACATCCCGACGCCCCCGATCTTTGGCCTCACCGAGGAGGAAGTGGCGAAGCGGAGCGCCGACTTCCAGTCGGCCGCCCCGCCGACTTCCAGTCGGCACTAGTCCACTTCCAGTTCTTCAACCCCGCCTTCGCCGGATTGTTCAACACATACTCCACTGTCCGCGTCAGATCCTCTTCACTCCGAATGATCCTGTCCACATACTCCTTCTGCCAGAACCGTCCCCGCCTCCCCAACGCCTCATTGGCTTGATTCCCCGAGTACGACTTCCACGAATGCAGGATTTTCCGCAGCCGCCACTTACCGAGCGGCCGCACCACCGCGTGCACATGGTTCGGCATCACACACCACGCCTCGAGGTGATGCCGTTCGCCGTCGAAATGGGTGATGGCGCTCGCGACGATGTCCGCGATCCGTGGGTCGTTCATGTAAGCCGCGCCGTGGTGTTGATCGAGATAGTCGTCCATCTTGCGGGCGATCTTCGCTCGGAGGTCCATCATCTCGAGACCGGTGAGCTTGCGGGTGCCGAGAGTGATGCCGCGCTCGAGGATGCGCATCTGCTCGAGGAGCTCGCGGACGACCGATCGCGGCAGTGAGTCGTGCAGGCGATAGGTGACGGAGTACGTTGCGCCGGGGAGCTCCCAATGCGGGACGTAGCCGCGGGTGTAGATCGTGACCTTGGACAGGTCGGGGATGAAGAAGTGCTTGGGCATGTCTTCGCTGGTGCAGGGAAAGAGCGTGGAGCGAAGACGGTGCGTGTGGGGCGGGGAGTGTACCTCGGAGGGGAGCCGGCTGGAAGCCGGCGGGGCGGCCGACTGGAAGTCGGCGCTCCGTAAATGTCCCTATCGGCGTGTCCGCCCGCAGGTCCACCATCGACGTCATGAACAAGAAGCTGCTGGTTCCGCTCGTTCTAATCACCCTTGCCGTTGCCCCTGCCGCGATGGCCGAGCACTGCTTCTGGTGCGTGTCCGGGCAGTGCATCGATGTGGCCGGCGGAGGCAGGCCGGTCTGCACGGAGTTCCCCGGCGGTTACTGCCAGACCTCCGGCTCGCCCTGCCTGCACTTCGCCCCGATGGAGCCGCTGGCGTCCGAATTCACCGTGGTCTCCGTCGAGCGCCTCGATGAGCCGCAGTCTGCTGCTAGCGCACCGAACGGCGTTTCACGCGAGCTGGCGTCAGCGTCACGCGCGTCGTCTGCCCGCCCGCCCGTGGCACCCAGATCGTAGTCCAACGCAGGGTGTGCACCGAGGGGATCGCGCCGGTGGTCCAGGCACCGGGGATGGTGACGGCGATCGTGCCGCTGCTGCCGGCGTTCGGGTCGGCGATCCAGAGGTCGGTGGCGCTCGCGTAGACGAGGGCGGGGGCGCTGGCCTGGATGCCCTCGATGGCGCCGGCGCGCCAGAAGGTGATGGCGGTTGCACCGGTGCGGGTGTCGCGCACAGCGGAGACGGTGTCGTTGTTGGCGAGGATGGCCAGCGGGCGGGTGGCGGCCCAGGCGCGCATCTGATCGGCGGTGACGTTCGGGACGATCGCGTATTCGGCGGTCGCGTTGACGGGCGAGGTGCCGTGATTGAAGAGCATGGTCACGAAGGGCTTCGTGTGCACCGTCGTATCCGGATGCGCGCCGAGCGAGGCCCACGTGCCGCTGTGGGTCGCGCGGGTGATCTCCAGTCCCGTGGATGACGGGAACCAGTAGCCGACGCCTTCGAGCGCGGCCCAGTTGGTGCCGCGGGCCAGGGGCGCGTTGGCATCCATCAGCGGCCACTGGTTGACGATGGTCTCCACGCGATTGTCGGACAGTGCAGTGATGCCGTTGCTCAGGAAGATGATGGCGTCGTCGAAGAAGAACCAAGCCTTGCGCGCGGTGAGCGCCGAATCGAGCGGCGCGAGCTCCATCGCCGAGACGCCGTTCTGTCCGTCGCCCGTTCCTCCCGCGAACGGGCGCGTGCCGAAGCCGTAGGTGTCGCTGGCGGTGTCGGCCTTCTGCTCGACGGTCGTACCCGGGAGGCGCGTCCAGTCGAGGGCGGGGAAGATGTCGCGGCCGAAGTACTCGTTGCCGCGCAGCACGAGGTGGAGGCGGCCGTCGGACTGGCGGGCGCCGAGGAGATTCTCGTCGTTCGTGCGCTCTCCGGACTTCGTGCGCGTCGAGAACATCTTCACCGAGGCGAACCAGCCCGGGCGGCGGTGCACGGTGTAGTCGGAGGCGTAGTAGTGGCGGTGGCCGGACGGCCATGAGGCGGCGTATCCCGCGGCCTCGATCTTCGCGGCGAGGCCGGCGAGCTCGGTGGGCATCGTGCCGCGCCAGGTCTGGAGCATCTTCGCCGCGGCGCCGCGGATCTCCGCCGCGCGCGGCGTGGCGATCTCCGAGGCCTGCAGCAGCGCGGCGAGGCCGTTGTACCCGGTCGTCGACGGGCGGGCGACCTCGCGGCCGACGACCGAGACGTCGAAGTGATCGCCGTACAGCGACCAGGCGATGCCGTCGACGACGTAGTCGGTGAACGCCGCCAGCGCGTCCGCGGACAGCGCGTACGCGGTGCCGCGGGTGATCAGCGCGTAGCGCGCGACGTCATTGCCGAACTGCGCGCCGTAGCCGCCGGTGTAGAGCTGCGGGCCGTGCTGGTGGAACGACGAGTCGCGCTTGATGCCCTCGCCGCTGGTCGGGCGGGCGACGCTGCTCATCGCATTGCGCACGGCGCCGAGCATCTCCGGGTCGTCTTTCAAGAGGGCCAGGCAGAGATGGGTGTACGACGAGGCGACGAGGTTCTGTCCCGTCGGCGTGGGGCCGACGAGTCCCTTGGCCGTCGGCGAGCTGCCGATGCGGAGCTGGATCGCGGCGACGAGATCGGCGTAGACCCTCGCGTCCATCTCGTCGCGCATGAGGACGAGCGTCGGCGCGAGGTCGAGGGGCACGCCGAGGGTCCAGAACCACCAGTTGCCCAGCGGCAGGACGTTCGTGCCGTAGTAGCTGCGCGTGTAGGCCAGGCCGGCGTTGATCTGCCCGCGCAGCGCCGCATCGCGATACAGGGCCTGCCCCGGCGTGTGATACGCCTTGGCCATGACGATGAGCCGGCGCGTGTGATCCCACGGCGACCAGCTCCCGCTCGGCGTCTCGCTGTAGTTGATGTCCGTCCAGCTCCCGTCCGCCAAAAGGTATCCCGGCGCGGTGAACGCCCGCGCCGCCGCCTCCAGGTTCCCCAGCGCCTCGGTCATCCGCGGCGTGGTCCGGCTCGCTCCGGCGGCCGTGGCGTAGCCGAGGAACTGCGAGCGCACGACATCGATGTCCGCGGCCGAGGCCGAGGCCGCCGTGGCGAACAGCAGAGCGAGCGGGAGCAGGAGCTTTTTCATGGATCGAAACAAAAAGGACGGCCTGACGCCGTCCTCTCACTGCCGGGTTGTGGCTCAGGCTTAGATGGTGTTGACGTTGGCCGCCTGCAGGCCCTTCGGTCCCTGGATCAGGTCGAACTCGACCTGGGCGCCCTCGGGGAGGCTGCGGAAGCCCTTTGACTGGATGGCCGAGAAGTGGACGAAGACATCCTCGCCCGTCTCGGTGGTGATGAAGCCGAAGCCCTTTGCATCATTGAACCACTTGACTTTACCGGTGCTGCGCATACTTCGAGATCTCCTTCTTGTTTCTCACCCCGGACCCTGGGAAAACGCCGAGACCGTTCCCGGCAAAAGGTTTCCAAAGTTGCACGGAGTACGCGTGCCGAGCGAAACCTGGGGTTCCATACAATAATTTCACTTCAGCCCGCCATCGAAACCAGATGTCACTACGGGTCGTCGGAGACAAAACGACAAACAACGGAGGCTCGCATGCATCTGGTCGCCCTCCTACTCCTCTCCGCCACCCTCTCCGTCCAGCCCCGGGTCTGGAACGACAGCATCCGGGACGTCTACGTCGACGGGAAACTGGACCGCACCGCCCAGACGCTGACCACGACCGAGCCGCGGATGATCGCCGTGGTCTGCGGCGAGGAGGTGCTGCTCTTCGATCCGGAGACGAAGGCGGTGACGCGCGCACCCAAGGCGGTCTTCGCGTTCGCCGCGGACCGAACCACGGCGACGACGGCGCCGGAGCTGAAGACGGAGAGCGCGGGCGAGCTGCTCTCGCCGGACGACGCGGTGTTCCTGGCCTCGCTCGAAGGAAAGTCCATCGTGATCGCGCCGCACAAGAGCAAGGCCGGCGTGATGACCATCGACGAGCTTTGGGCGACCGCGCCGGTGTGGCGCGCCATCGCCGAGCACTACGAGCCCGACGCCGCGGTGGTCGAGCGCCTGCGCGGGATCGCCGAGCCGACCAGCCTGCAGGTGGTGATGGCCACCTGGTGCGGCGACAGCCGGCAGCACGTGCCGCGGCTGCTCAAGGCCGTCGAGCGCGCCGGCAACCCGAACCTGACCGTGGAGCTGTTCGGCATCGGCCCGGAGTTCCTCTCGCCGATGGACTTCGTGCAGAGCGAGAACATCACCAACGTGCCGACGGTGATCGTCCGCCGCGGGGAGAAGGAGATCGGCCGCTTCGTGGAGACGCCGGCCGGTGCGTCCGTCGAGTGCGACATCGCCGACATCGCCCACGGCGAGGCGAAGCCGCATCCCGGACGCCACGAGCGCGGCGCGCTGCTCACCACGGGCATCTACGAGCTGCGCGACGCGCGGCGCCGTCCCACCGGCACGGAGCGCTTCGAGCTGTACGAGCGTCCCGGCGGCGGCGTGGTCGCCCACAGCGTGATCGCCAAGCGCGACGGCACGTCCGTCGAGACCTGGGCCGCGCTGGACGCCGAGAAAAAACCGCGCTTCGTCGAGGTCACGCACCGCGGCGCGACGACGACGCGCACGCGCTATCGCCGCGCCGGCGACACCTGGGTCGCCCACTCCCGCGGCGCCGACGGCGGCATCATCGACCAGACCGTGGCCCTGCCGGACTGCGTCATCTCCCCGGCGACGGTGACCTTCGGCTGGGCCTGCGACGCGGAGACCGTCTACGTCGCCTCGGAGAAGGGCATCGGTGCCATGCAGACCGTGCCGTTCGAGATCGCGATGAAGGGCGACGTGCCGAAGGTGGTGCGCCTCAAGGACGGGAGCGAGCGGCGGTTGGTTACGCCGCGGTGAAGTACACGCTCTGCTCCCGCCCGCACGCCCCGCACTGGCGCGTGACGATCGTGAGATCGCGCTCCGCGTAGCGCGCGCGCTGGACGTCCGGCGTCGACTCCAGCCGCGCGCCGCAGCTGCAGGCGCGGGACGCGAGGTGGGCGTCGATCTCCCCGGCGTGGGCGACCGCGAGCGCGGACTGCGGGGCCTCGCCGCGGGCGAAGACCAGCTCCCGCGGGCGGGGCCCCTCCTTGCGGCGCGTGGCCAGGGCCCAGCAGATGGCTACGAAGAGCATCACCCCGGCGATGCCGAGGGCCCACTTGCCGGCGGGCGTGGTCGTGTCGGCCTTCGCCGGCTGCGCGCCGTCCGGCGCGAGGCGATAGCCGATCTCGCTCCAGATCGCGTTCAGCTTGGTGAGGTGCTCGGCGACGTCTTTGACCTCGACGTAGTCGCGCCGCGCACGCAGCGTCTGCCGGACGGTGACGGTCTTCCCGCTGCCGTCGACGACGTACTCATAGCGGAAGGCCGGGGTCTCCGTCGCCGAGGTGCTCTTCTCCACCGGCACGTCCTCGGCGAAGTTGAACGTGACCGTCTGAGTGATGTCGAGCGGGAAGTCGAAGTCGAGCGGCATCGCCCGGATCATCGTGTCCGGCCGGGTGAGGCGGGCCTCGATGACGCGCGGATACCAGGTCCAGCTCCCGTCGGCCCACAGCTCGGGCACGCGGTACTTCTCGACGATGACGACGACGTTGTGGAGGCGATCGTCGCTGACGTGCGGCAGCCCGTCGGCCTCGATCTTCGGCTGATCGGCGGCCAGGTCGTTGATGCGCTCGTGGGCGAAATCCTCCAGTGAGAGGCTGGCCAGGTATGAGCGCATCGAGTCGGCGACCGCGCCGGTGTAGGTGGTCTTCACCGTGAGCCGCGTCGGCTGGTCGTAGTCGCCCGTCGTGTAGGTCTGCTCGACGAGCGTCGCGCCCTTCATGTTCGTCGTGACCGGCGCCAGCTTCTGCGTGTCGGGCCGTACCACCAGCGCCCGGCCGTCGTTCGGCGTCTCGATGGTCGGCAGCGTGCCGCCCTGATCGGAGATCGTGCCGTCGACCCAGTACACACGGCTGCCGTCGACGACCTGGGCGATGACGTGATCGAAGAGGAACGGCGAGGGCAGCTTCTCCTCGAGCCGACGCTCGAGGCGCGTGTTGACCAGCGCGGGCCAGGCCTGCAGCCCGAGCTCGCGCAGCAGGGAGACCAGGAGGAGCGTCTTGTCCTTGCAGTCGCCCCAGCGGGCCTCGAGCGTCTCCCACGGCTGATGCGGCTGGTGGGAGTTTTTGCCCATCTCGATGCCGAGGTAGCGGATCTCGTCTTGAACGAAGCGGATGGCGGCGGTGATGTGGGCGTCGCGGGTCTTGTGCTCCGAGGCGATGCGCGCCGCCAGCTGCTTGACCTCGGTCGCCGAGCGCGCGTCGAGCTGGAACATGGCGTCGGCCCAGCGGGCGACCTCGCTCCACGAGGCGAATTCGGTCACCTGCACGCTCTCCCACGGCTCGTACCACGACGGGATCTCGTCCTCGAGGTCGAGCGCGTCGACGTTCTTGCGCTCCCAGATCAGGAACTGCTCACCGCCGC
This sequence comes from Thermoanaerobaculia bacterium, assembly GCA_044866315.1. Taxonomy (GTDB): domain Bacteria; phylum Acidobacteriota; class Thermoanaerobaculia; order Gp7-AA8; family Gp7-AA8; genus QHVT01. The sequence continues at coordinate 18,315 of JBIOTX010000107.1, forward strand.
TGGTGGCGATGACCGGATCGAGCCCGCGCCACTGCACCGGCCGCCCGGCCTGCCAGACCAGACGGTGGCGGATGCGGGCGGCGGGAACGGTCGAGCTGAGGTCGTACTCGTCGGTGTAGCGGCCGCCGAGGATCGGGTTCGCGCCCTCGAGGGACCAGGAGTAGTCGATCACGTCGCCGGGACGGACGTCCTTGATGAAGATCAGTGCGGTGCGCTGGCCGTCGTAGATGCGGTTCTCGGTGTCGTCTTCCTTGTCGATCACCCGGATCCCGTCGGCGTCCAGGGCGTCGATGCGCGCGCCGTTGCGCAGGATGCTGATGTCGTGGATGGCCAGCCGCTCGAAAGACGGGTCGAAGTCGAGCTCGAGCTCGGACGCGTTCTGTACACCGCTGGGCGAGAGCACCTTGCGGGCGATGCGGAAGTACTGCGTCTCCGCGCCGCCGGCCACGCGCACTTGGTGGTCGTTGAGGACGTCGTAGATCCCCCAGCGGACGTTCTCGCGGGCCACGCCGACGTCCGTGACCTCAAGGCGGTCGACCCAGGCAGGCGCGGAGCGCACCTCGAACTCTCGCGACTCGCGTGCGAAGAGGGGGAGCGCAATCAGGGCGACGAAGAGGTGGACGATTCTGGACCGCAAACCGCGTAATTGTAAATTATTTGCGGCCAGCCCACGAGCAGATTTCGCACTCCGCCGGGTCGTGGCCGCGCGCCGGGCAGTGCTCGCGGCCGAAGTAGATGATCTGCAGGTGCCGCCGCCCCCACTCCTCGGGCGGGAAGACCTTCTTCAGGTCGCGCTCGGTCTCGACGACGTTCTTTCCCTTCGACAGCCTCCAGCGCTCGGCGAGGCGGTGGATGTGCGTGTCCACGGGAAACGCCGGCTCGCCGAAGGCCTGGGTCATCACCACGCTCGCGGTCTTGTGGCCCACGCCGGGCAGGCGCTCGAGGGCCTCGATGTCGCGCGGCACGCGTCCGCCGTACTCGTCGACCAGCGTCTGGGCGAGGCGCTTGATGTTCTTCGCCTTCGACGGCGCCAGGCCGCAGCTGCGGATGGCCTCCAGGATCTTCGCCTCCGGCAACTGCGCCATCTCCTCCGGGGTGTGGGCGAGCTTGAACAGCGCGGGCGTCACCTTGTTTACCTGCACGTCCGTGGTCTGCGCGGACAGCAGCACGGCCACGAGGAGCGTGAACGGATCGCGATGCGAGAGGGGGATGGGCGGGGTGGGGTAGAGGCGGTCGAGGATCTCGCCGATGCGCTTCGCTTTCTCCGCGCGCTTCATCACGGCTCTCCCGTCGGAAGCGGCGGCGAGGGCATGTCGGCGACGCCCAGGAGGGCGAGGACGTCGCGCGGCGGCACGGTGCCGTCCTTGCCGCGGATGGCCATGCGGACGCGGGCGATCGCGCAGAGGTCGCCCTTCCGCTCCACGATGTGCTCGATGTGAAACCACTTCTCGTCCCAGCCCAGGACCCGTGTGCGGACGTCGAAGCGCTCGAACGGCAGGATCGAGCGGCGGAAGCGCAGCACCGCCCCGCCCATGACCGGCCGCCACCCGCGCCGCAGCAGCGGGCGGAGGATGCGCAGCCGCGCGATCAGCTCCACCCGGGCGATGTCCATGAAGCTGAGGAACCGCCCGGCGTTGAGGTGCACGTTAAGATCGCAGTCGTTGGGCAGGACGGTGAAGCGCACGCGCGCCTCGCCGAGGGGCTCGATGCGCCGGCGCAGCCGGCTGGCGAAGATCACCAGGAGGAAGCGGAACAACAGGAGCATCGGCCGCTACGTTAGTTCAAATCGAAAAGCAGCACCTCGCCGCCCTTGCCGCCGATGGTGATCGCGCGCTCGTTCTCGATGGCCGCGCCGTCGCCGGCCTTCAGCGTCTGCCCGTTCAGCTCGACCTCGCCGCGGGTGACCTGCAGCCAGCCGTAGCGGTTTGGCTGGAACTCATAGGTGACAGGAGCGCCATCCACAATGGCCGAGTAGAGCGCGACGTCCTGATGCACGGTCACTGCGCCCTCGCGTCCGTCGCGCGAGGCCACCAGGCGCAGCTTCCCGCGGCGCTCGTCGTCCTCGAACTTCTTCTGCTCGTAACCGGGGGTGATGCCGCGGCGCTCGGGCAGGATCCAGATCTGGAGAAAGTGCACGGGCTCGTCGTCGGACGGGTTCATCTCGCTGTGCAGCACGCCCGTGCCGGCGCTCATGCGCTGGACCTCGCCCGGGCGGATGACGCCGTTCGTGCCCATGGAGTCGCGGTGCGCGAGGGCGCCGTCGAGCACGTAGGAAACGATCTCCATGTCCCGGTGGCCGTGCGTGCCGAAGCCGCCGCCGCCCTTCACCCGGTCCTCGTTGATGACCCGCAGGGCGCGGAAGCCCATGAACCGCTCGTCGTGGTAATCGGCGAAGGAGAAGGTGTGGTAGGTGTTCAGCCAGCCATGGTCGAAATGCCCGCGCTCCTCGGCGCGCCTCAGGGTGATCATCGGATGCCTCCTCGCCCCTCATAACCACGAAGCATTCCCGGATTATCATGCTCGGCCCATGCACGACGACCCTCCGCCGCGCGAGCTGCCCGAGCGCACGGGCCGGCACTACTGCGTGCGGTGCCTGGCCCCGGTGCCGGCGGAGGAGTACTTGCGGAACGATCACATCTGTGACGCGTGTGCCGCGCGCGACGAGTATCCGCTGGCGTCGACGCCGGAGCCGCGGAAGCCCGAATGACGCGCGTCGCCGTCATCCATGACTGGCTCACCGGCATGCGCGGCGGGGAGGCGGTGCTCGAGGGCATCCTCGACCTGCTCCCCGAGGCGGAGATCTTCACGCTCTTTCACTTCCCCGGGTCGGTCTCGCAGAAGATCGAATCGCGCACGATCCACACCTCGGTCGTGCAGCCGCTGGCGGAGAAGGTGAGCGACTACCGGCACCTCTTGCCGCTCTTCCCGCGGGCGGCCCGGAAGTGGGACCTCAGTGCGTACGACCTCATCGTGTCGTCGAGCCACTGCGTGGCCAAGGGCGTGGACGCGAAGGGCAAGCCGCACCTCTGCTACTGCCACACGCCGATGCGCTACATCTGGGACCGCTTCGACGACTACTTCCCCCGCTCCAAGCCGCTGAGGCGCGCCGCGGCGATGTCGCTCGCGCCGTGGCTGCGGAAGTGGGATGTGGAGACCGCCAAGGAGGTCACGCAGTTCGTGGCCAACTCGCGCTTCGTCCGCGACCGCATCCGCCGCTACTACGACCGCGACGCGGCGATCGTGCACCCGTACGTGGACGACGCCTTCCTCGCCGCGCCCCTCCACGAGGAGCGCGACGACTACCACATCGTCGTCTCCGCGCTCGTGCCCTACAAGCGCGTCGATCTCGCGGTGGACGCCGGCCGGCGGCTGGTGGTGATCGGGGGCGGGCCGCTCCTGGACGACCTCCGGCGCCGTGGCGGGCCCAACGTGGAGCTGCTCGGCTCCGTATCCAGATCTGAGATCATCGAGCGGATGTCGCGCGCGCGCAGCCTGATTCTTCCCGGGGTCGAGGACTTCGGGATCACGCCTCTCGAGGCCATGGCCCTCGGCACGCCCGTGGTCGCCCTGCGCGCCGGCGGCGTGCTGGACTCGGTGGTGGAAGGCGTCACAGGAATTTTCTTCGACCGGCCGGAGGTAGACGCGCTTCGCCGGGCGCTCGACGAAGTCGAGTTGCGCCGGTGGGATCGGAAGGTCCTGCGGGCGCGCGCGACGGAGTTCTCGCGGGATCGCTTTCGACGGGAGCTCAGCTCGCAGCTCGTCGTTCTCAGCTCTCAACCATGATCGAAAAGAAGCACAGAGCCCTCGCCTCGGTGTACCTGGTCAACGACGCCGTGGCGTCGAACCTGGCGATGCTCTGCGCCTGGTTCCTGCGCTTCCAGTTCGAGCTCATCCCGGTCACGAAGGGGCAGCAGGAGCTGGCGACGTACGCCAAGATGCTGCCGATCATCACCCTGGTGTTCCCGCTCGCGTTCGCGGTGCAGGGCCTCTACCGGATCCGGCCGACGCGCAGCAAAACCGAGGAGTGGGTGGCGGTGGCCATCGGCTCGGTGGTGGCGACGATCATCCTCTCCGGCGTGCTTCTCTGGATCCGGCCCGGCCCGGACATCCCTTACTCCCGGGCCACCCTCGCCATCTTCATGTTCTGCGCGATGCTGTTCGTGATCGCCGGTCGCACGCTCGTCCGGGCCATCGTCGAGCGCCGCCACCGGGTGGGCAAAGACCTCGACCGCGTGCTGATCGCCGGAAACGGCGAGCTCGCCCGGGCGGTACTGGAGCGGATGAAGGCCCATCGGGATCAGCTTGGCTTCCGCATCGTCGGCTATCTGCGCAACGGGGACCCCGGCACCCTCCCGGGCCTCGACTGCCTGGGCACGATCGCCGACGCCGAGGACGTCGTGAAGGCGCACAGCATCGACCATGTCTTCGTGGCCCTGCCCCATGCCTCCTCCGAAGCGATGATGAGCCTGCTCGACCGCCTGACCCGGAGCATCGTCTCCATTCACGTCGTGCCCGATCTCCTCCAGTTCATGGTCCTGCGCTCGCGCGTGGAGGACCTTGACGGCCTGCCGACGATCAATCTCTCCGAGACGCCGCTGGAGGGGTGGAGCCGGTTCGTGAAGCGCGCCTTCGACCTGGCGGTCGCGGCGGCAGCGCTGGTGGTCTTGTCGCCGGTGATGTTCATGGTCGCCCTCGCCATCTGGCTCGAGGACCGGCGGCCGATCTTCTACCGCCAGATCCGCATGGGCCTGGACGGCAAGCCCTTCGAGATTTTGAAGTTCCGATCCATGCGGGTGGACGCGGAGCTGGGGGCGGCGGTCTGGACGGAGAAGGATGACCCCAGGCGGACGCGGGTGGGCCGCTTTATCCGGGCCTGGTCGCTGGACGAGCTGCCCCAGCTGTGGAACGTGCTGGTCGGGGACATGAGCGTGATCGGGCCGCGCCCGGAGCGGCCGGAGTTCGTCGAGCAGTTCCGGGCAGAGTTTCCGCACTACATGCTCCGGCACAAGGTGCGCGCCGGGATGACCGGTTGGGCACAGGTACATGGCTGGCGGGGCAATACATCGATCCGCATGCGAATCGAGCACGACCTCTACTACATCGAGAACTGGTCGCTGCTCCTCGACATCAAGATCCTGTTCATGACCCTCCTCCACGGTCTGCGTCACGAAAACGCGTACTGAGATAGACTGCGCCTCGCGATCGAACCGGAAGCCTGCGGATTGGTCATGGTTGAGGGCGACTCGCAGAAGATTGTTTGAGGAGAAGGAATGGCTTCCAAGATTTTTGTCGGTAACCTGAATTTCAACACGACCCGCGAGGAGCTCGAAGCGCTGTTCTCGCAGGTCGCCCAGCCGAAGGACGTCTTCATGCCCACGGAGCGTGAGACGGGCCGGCCGCGCGGGTTCGCGTTCATCGAGTATGAGACCGACGAACAGGCCCAGCAGGCAATGGAGAAGTTCAACGGCTATGAGCTCGGCGGCCGCGCCCTGCGCGTGAACGCGGCGGAAGACCGCCCGCGGCGCACCGGCGGCGGCTATGGCGGCGGCTACGGCGGCGGAGACCGCGGTGGCGGCGGCTACGGCGGTGGCGGCTACGGCGGCGGCGGTGGCAAGCCGAAGGGCAGCCGGCGGAACATTCGCGCGAAGAAGCGGGGGCTGTAAGTCCTCACTTCGATGGCGAAGCACTCCGAGTCCCTTTTTCAGCGCGCTCAGGAGGTGATCCCCGGCGGGGTGAACTCGCCGGTTCGGGCTTTTCGCGGGGTGGGCGGCACGCCGCCGTTCATCGAGATGGCCCAGGGCTCGCGCATCTTCGATGCCGACAACCTTCAGTACATCGACTGCGTCGGCTCCTGGGGCCCGATGATCCTCGGCCACGGGCACCGCTACGTGGTCGAGGCGGTGAAGAAGGCGGCCACGCGCGGCTTCTCCTTCGGCGCGCCCACCGCGGGCGAGATCGACCTCGCGGAGATGATCGTGCAGGCGGTGCCGTCGATGGAGATGGTGCGCCTCGTCAACTCCGGCACCGAGGCCACCATGAGCGCGCTGCGACTCGCCCGCGCGGCCACCGGACGCAAGCAGGTCCTCAAGTTCGAGGGCGGCTATCACGGGCACGTCGACTCGCTGCTGGTCAAGGCCGGATCGGGTGGGGCCACGTTCAACGTCCCCGACTCCGCGGGTGTGCCGGAGGAGCTGGCGGGCCTCACCGTCGTCGCCCGCTACAACGACCTCGAGGACGTGCGGGCGAAGATGAGCGGCGACGTCGCCGCCATCATCGTCGAGCCCGTGGCCGGCAACATGGGCTGCATCCCGCCCCAGCCCGGCTTCCTGCAGGGACTCCGCGCCATCTGCGACGAGCACGGCGCGCTGCTGATCCTGGACGAGGTGATGACCGGCTTCCGCGTCGCCTACGGCGGCGCCCAGTCGCTCTACGGCGTCCGCCCCGACATCACCACCCTCGGCAAGATCATCGGCGGCGGCATGCCCATCGGCGCCTACGGCGCCCCGAAGAAGCTGATGGAGCTCGTCTCCCCCCTGGGCCCCATGTACCAGGCCGGCACCCTCTCCGGGAACCCCGTCGCCGTCGCCGCCGGCCGGGCCACGCTCAGCGTCCTCCGCAACTCGTCCATCTACGACGACCTCGAGGAGCGCAGCGCCGAGTTCGAGAACGGCGTGCGCCAAGCCGCGGACAAACATGCCGTCCCCATCACCTTCAACCGCGTCGGCTCCATGTGGACCCTCTTCTTCACCGAGGGCCCGGTCACCGACTTCGACTCCGCGAACCGCTCCAACCGCGAGAAATTCGCGCGCTTTTTCCATCTCATGATGGCCGAGGGCGTGTACCTGCCCCCGTCGCAGCTCGAGGCGGCGTTCTTCAGCGCCGCGCACGCGAAGAAGGACATCCTGCAGCTCATCGAGCGGGCGGATCGGGTGCTCAAGAAGGTGGCCTGGGAGTTTGGGTCGTAGCAAATACCTCCAACCACAACCGAGCTGCCAGTTTCGCAGTCATGCCGCTAACGTCCCACGGCGGCGACAACTCCATGAGATCCGTCGCCACCAGCTTCGGCGAGCCCGCGATTTCGCGCACGAGCGTGATCGCCTCGCGTGAGGAAAGCGTTCCCGGAGCCGCAGCACTTGCGCCCGGCAGCTCCACCGCATCGATGTCGATCGAAAGAAAGATCGCATCCGAGGAGCCCTCCAGCTTCGCCCGAACATCCGCCGCGATCGCCGCCGCGGAAGCGGCATCGAACGCGTCCACCGAGATCGTCGTCACCCCCTGCTCCCGCACCCACCGGTCGTAATACGCCGAGTTCGCGAACTCCCGCGTCCCCAGAATGAACGTCCGCGCGCCCGCGCAGATCGGCGTCTCCAGCGCCCGGCGGTACGGCGTCCCGCTCGAGAGCGAGTCCTCGTCCTCGTACTCGCGCACGTCATAGTGCGAGTCGATGACCACGAGGCCGAGGCGCAGGTCCGGACGCGCCTCGGCAAGGCCGCGGATGATGGCGCCGGTGAGGCCGTTGTCCCCGCCGATGAAGAACGGGGTCGCGCCCTTCGTGAAGATCTCGCGCGCCTTGGACTGCACGCGCTCGTGGGCGCGGCGGACGGAGGTGGGCGGGAGGTGGAGGTCGCCGAGGTCGCGGCAGATCCGGCCGGTGAGCTCGATGCCGCGGCCGAAGGTCGTCAGCGAGGGGAGAGCCTCGCGGAATGCCTTCGGCCCGAGCTTCGCCCCGGGGCGGGAGGGGATGGAGCTGTCGAACGGGAGCCCCAGGAGGACGAAGTCGCCGGCGGCGTAGGCGTCGCCGCGGACGAGCAGCGTCGACGCGCGAGGGTCGCGCGGATCGTGCGGGTCGATCATGCCTGCCTGCGCAGCTTGACGAGGATCTCCTCCTCGGCTGCGGCGTGAGCCTCACGTGACTTGTCCCACGCGGCGTCCGCGCGCGCCAGGAGCGACGACTTGCGCGAGGTGTCGGAGAGTCCCGCCAGGTTGATGCAGACGTTCATGTAGGCGCCCGCCGCGGCCGCGCGCGCCGCCTGCGCACCCACGCCGGCGTCCGAGAGCGACGCCTGCATGCCGATACCGCCGATCTCGCGGCAGAGATCGATGATCTCCGGACAGGCTTCGAGCACGCCGAGGGGGATCTCGGCGGCGCCGACGGTGGCGTCGGCGATGGCCGCGTCGCGCACGGCCTGCTGCTCCGGCGTCTCCTTGGGCATACGCATGGCGTCGAGCAGCGCGTCGAACGCCGCCGTGTCGGCGTCGACCGCCTTCAGCATCTGATCCTTGAGCTGCTGCCCGCGGACGGCGATGCGGTCGAGAGCCTCCTGCTTGGCCTCGAAGCCCTTCTTCGTGTGCGACAGCACCGCCACCATCGCCGCGAGCGCCGCCGCCATCGACGCGGCGAGCGCGGACACCGATCCGCCGCCCGGCGCGGGCGACTCACTTCCGAGGTCGTCCACGAAGTCGCGCAGCGTCATCGACGCCAGCCGCGGCGGCAGCGCGGCCAGGCGGTACTCGATCACCCGCTCCTTCGGATCGAACGGCTTCACTTCCGACAGCCCCAGGGTGCGGACGGCCATCTGCACCAGCGCCGCCTCGGAGACGCCTGTCGGACGGCCCATCTTCTCGAGGAAGTGCCGCCCGGCGTCGAGGAGCACGGAGAGCGGCACGAGGCCGACGATCTCCGAGCCGGTGACGCGCAGCCCGCGCTCGCGCGCGCGCTGGTCGGCCGTGTCGAAGACCACGTGCAGCGGCGTGACGTCGAGGTCGGTCAGGTTGATCGACACCTGCGCGCAGCCGAACTCCGGGATCACCCACCCCACCGCCTTCACCGACTTGAGCAGCCCCGGCTCCCAGACCGGCTCGCCCTTCTCGTCGAGGATCGGGTTGTCGTCCGCGTCGCGTTTCATCCGCCCGCGCTCGCGGATGTCGAAGGCCACCCGGTTCGCCAGCCGCTTGTCGAGCGTATTCAGGTTGATGTTGTAGGCCACCAGGAACTTCCGCGCGCCGATGACGATCGCGCCGGAGCGGGGGATGAATTCGCACGGTCCGAAGTCCGGCTGCCAGAGCGGGTCCATGATCTTGCGCGCGCAGCCTTCGTACTCGCCCTCGCGGATGTCGGCCAGGTTGCGCCGGTGCGGCGCGCTGGCGGCGTGCTCGTACAGGAATACCGGCACGCCCAGCTCGCGCCCCACGCGCTCGCCAAGCTTCCGCGCCAGCTCCGCGCACTCGTCCATGGTCACGTTCGCGACGGGGATGAACGGCACGACGTCGACCGCCCCGATGCGCGGATGCGCGCCGCGGTGCGTCGCCATGTCGATCAGCTCGACCCCTTTCTTCACCAGCCGGAACGCGGCCTCGAGCACCGCGTCGGGCGCGCCGACGAACGTGATCACCGTGCGGTTCGTGTCCGCGCCGGGATCGACATTGAGCAGCGTGACTTCCGAGACCGACGCCGCGGCCTCGGCGACGGCGTGGTAGATCTCCGGCCGCCGACCCTCGGAGATGTTGGGGACGCATTCCACGATCTTCATGCGTCGCGGATGCTATCTCAGGCTTCTTCTCCCCACTCGCGCACGCTTAGCCAGCTCCCGATCCACCCGGCCAGCATCCCGCCGGCCACGAGTGCGGCGATCTTCTGCCACGGTAGGAAACCGGTGAAGAGGAACCCCCACAGGATCGAGCTCGACGGCGCGAGCGTGCGTCGGCCGGCCTCGTAGGCGGCGAAGAGGAGGATCACCGAGAGCACCCCGCCGATCGTGCCCTGCAGGAAGCCCTCGATGAGGAACGGGCCGCGGATGATGCGCTCGGTCGCGCCGACCAGGCGCATGATGTCGATCTCCTCGCGGTACATCATCATCGTCAGGCGGATGACGTTGGCGATGGTGAACGCGGCGGCGATGGCCAGGATCCCGCCGGCGACCAGGCCGATGATGTTGATCACGCTGACCAGGCGCCTCAGGCGCTCGATCCACTCCCAGTCGTACTGCACCTGATCGACGCCCGGGACCGCCCGCAGCGACGCCATCTGCGCCGCGAACGCGCGCGACTGCGCCAGCGACGGCACCACGTCCACCTCGTACGACGCCGGGAACGGGTTGTCCTCGAGCTGCCCCATCACCTCGGCCATGTTGGCGAAGTAGCGGCGGAAGCGGGCCATCGCCTCCTCCCGGGTGACGAACCGCCGCTTGGCCAGCACCGGATTCGAGGCCAGGAACCGATCCACCGCCTGCACCTGCTGCGGCGTCGCCGCCGGGTCGAGGTAGATGACGATCCGCGACTTCCCCTGCCACTCCTCGGCCGCGCGCCCGAGGTTCTCGGCGAGGAGGAGAAAGGCCCCGACGATGAGCAGGGAGATGGCGATCATGGCCACGGCCACGAAGCTCGTCCGCTTCGAGACCCAGATCCGGCGCACGGCCTCGCGGAAGAAATAGGAGAACGTGTTGGAGGGAACGTCCGGCTCGCGGCGGCCGGGGATGAATTCTTTCTTGGCCATCAGGAGAGCGCGATCCCGAAGACGTTCTCGCGCTCGACCCGCCGCTCGGCCGTGGGCGGGCGCTCGTCGGCGATGCGGCCGTGCTCGAGGACGATCGTGCGCCGGCCGTGGGCCTTGATCAGGTCACGGTCGTGCGTGGCCAGGAAGACCGTCGACCCGCGCAGATTCGCCTCGGCGAAGATCTGCAGGATCTCCTGGGAGAGATCGGGATCGAGGTTCCCGGTCGGCTCATCGGCGATGAGCACGAGCGGGTCATTGATCAGCGCTCGGGCCACGGCCACGCGCTGCTGCTCGCCGCCGGACAGCTGCAGCGGATAGGAGTTCAGCTTGTGATGCAGGTTGACCGTCCGCAGGGCGTGGTAGGCCTTCTTCTTGTGCTCCTTCGGCGGGACGTTCAGCACGGTGAGGATGAAGGAGAGGTTCTCGAACACCGTCATCCGCTCGATGAGCTTGAAGTCCTGGAAGACCATCCCGATCTCGCGGCGGAACCACGGCAGCTGCGACTTCTTCATCGCATTGAGATTCCGCCCGTTGACCACGATCTGCCCCTCGCTCGGCGTGATCTGCCGGAGGATGAGCTTCAGCAGCGTCGACTTTCCCGCGCCGCTCGGCCCGGTCAGGAAGACGAACTCCCCCTTCTCGATGTGGAACGTGACGTCATGCAGCGCCGTCGAGTAGCGGTCGAAGCGCTTGGTCACGTGGTAGAAGTGGATCATCCGATTTCAGTTTACTCTTTAGGAGTGCGGTGGCGGAGCCACCGCTTTCTAATCCCAAAGCGGTGGCTGGCGCCACCGCACTCCTAAAACCAGAACCGCCCCCGGACGATCACCTCTTCTTCACCGCCCGGCCGCGCCACGGTAATGCTCCGCGGCGTCAGCACCACGATGGGCATCCCGAGACGCTCCGCCTCGCGATAGTCGCCGGCGGAGGGAGAGGGCAGCGACCGCGGATGCGTGTGCACGATGGCCACCGTGCCGCGAGGAATGGCGCCGGTGAACTGCTGCTCGCGGAAGCGGCGCGTGTCGCCCCAGGGAACGACCGACCAGGAGTCGCTGTCGCGCACGAGGAAGGCGGCGGCCTCGACGTCCATTCGCCCGAATCCGGAACGGGCCACGAGCGCTTGCAGCTGGCCGAGCACCGCCGGCTCGCGGAGGGCGACGCTGACGTCGAGCGCGACGGCGAGAACGAGGGCGAGCATCGCCGCTCACGTTCGCAATGGGGTGCGCCGCGAGTCCTGTGGGAATCCTCACCGAATCCTCATTTTTCGGATTCGACCCGGCCGGCCCACGATGAGCTTCGTAGAATCCCCACAATGAAGGCCCGTTTCGGCGACTGCATCTTCGACGGCGAGCGCCACCTGGTCGAGCGCCGGGGCGAGGTCGTGCACCTGCCGCCGAAGGCCTTCGCCCTCCTCGCGCTGCTCATCGATTCCGCGCCGAACGCGCTCTCGCGCGAGGCCATCTACGCCGCCCTCTGGAGCGACACGTTCGTCGAGGAGGGGAGTCTGCATGCCCTGGTCTCCGAGCTGCGCATCGCCCTCGGCGACGAGGGGCACGAGATCATCCGCACCATCCACCGCTTCGGCTACGCCTTCGCTGCTCCGCTGCGGCGCGAGCTGCCGGCGCTTCGGTCGGCGCTGGTCGTGGGCGGGCGGAGCTGGCCGCTGCATGGCGGGGAGAACGTCGTCGGACGCGACCCGGCGGCGGACGTCGTCATCGACGCGGCGTCGGTGTCGCGGCGGCACGCGGTGATCCGCGTCGAGGGCACCGAGGCGCGCGTGGCCGATCTGGAGAGCAAGAACGGCACGTTCCTCGGCGGCGCGCCGGTGGGGGAGGGGGCGGTGCTGAGCGACGGCGACGAGATCGTGTTCGGGACCGTAGCCGCGCGGTGGGAAGTGGTCCGCGACGACGCCTCGACGGAGACGGCGTGATCAGCGGAAGCTGGTGACCTTCACCACGTCGCGGATCGACTCGCCGCGGGCCAGGACGATGCGCTTGCCGTCGTCCGACCAGTCCATCCCGCAGATGCGCGCGGGCGACTCGAAGAACGTCACCTGCCGCGGGTCGCCGCCGTCCAGCTTCTGCAGCCAGACGTTGGCGATGCCGTCCTTGTAGTCGACGAAGGCGAAAGAATCCCCGGACGGATGCCAGGCGAACACCGGTCCGCCGCCGAAGCGTGGGATGGGATACGTGCGTATCGCCCCCCTGGCGTCGGCGGACAGGATCACGGTCTGCCAGAGCGGCTCGCTCTGTTTTCCCTTGCGCAAGCGGGCGAGAATGCTCCGGCCATCGGGGGAGACCTTCGGCGAGTTGATGGGCAGCGTGGACAGCTTCTCGGCGCCGCCGCTGTCGAGGCGGATGCGCCAGAGGGCCTGCTCGCGGCCGCTGGAGGCGAGGTAGAGGGTCCGCCCATCCGGGGTGAACGAGGGCTGGCCGGGCCGGTCGCCCATCGGCAGCTGGCGCGCCTCCGATCCGTCGAGCCGGCTGGTCCAGAGGCTCCACGGCTCCTCGTCGCCGCGCTGCGAGAGATAGGCGATGGACTTGCCGTCCGGCGAGACCTCGGCGTTGTAGAACTTCCCGCGGTCGGTCAGCTGGCGCACGTTGCCGCCGTCCTCGTCGCAGACGAGCAGGATCGACTCGCCGGGTGCGACGGAGCTGAAGAGGATGCGCCCGTCGGGCAGCCAGCGCGGCCCGCCGTCGAGGCCGTACAGATTCGCCGCGCCGGCGGTGACCTTCTTCGACTTCCCCGCCGCCGCGTCGACCACCCAGACGTCGCTCGAGAACTCGCTGCGGATGGCCAGGATGGCCTTGCTGTCGGCGGTGACGCTCAGGTCATCGTAGGCCGAGACGTCGGTGGTGAGGCGGCGCGGCTCGCCCGTGGGCATGGGGATGAACCAGATCTGATTCGGCTGCTCGGGCACGTAGGCAATGGCCAGCAGGCCGCTGCCGTCCGGGAGCCATTGGATCCCGCCGATGCCTTTCCACGGCGAGGGCCGCAGCTGTTTGATCGCGCCGCTGTCGAGATCGATCTCCTCGATGCGCGCGGAGCCCATCTTCGTGGCGTCGCCGGCGAGGTAGGTCAGCCGCTTCCCGTCGGGCGAGAACGTCCCCGCGCCGAACACGTTCGGCCACATGCGCTCGATGACCAGCCGCTCCTCGCCGCCTGTCGAAGGCGCGACGAAGGCCTTCGCGCGGCGGTCGACGGCGTTGAAGCGCAGGTAGGCGATGCGCGTGCCGTCCGGCGAGAGCGCCACCCCGCTGTCGATGTCGCGGACGACGCGGCGCGGCTCGCCGCCGAGGGTGGGGACGCGGAAGACGTCCTGCACGTTCGGCTCGCTGCGCTGCGCGGCGACGTAGTAGACGAAGTTGCCGTCCGCCGAGATCTTCACGTCGCTGACGTAGATCGGCCGCGGCTCGATGACGTCCACCTCGGTGCCGGTGGCAATCTGGCGGATGCGGACGACGGCATTGCCGCCGCGCTCCGTGGCCATGACCACGTAGCGCCCGTCCGCGGAGACCATGGCGTCCGTGACTTGGCCGGAGCGGGTCACGCGCTCGACGCGACTGTCGGCCGGCGCGGGCTTGTCTTTCAGGACGAATAGCGCGCCCACGCCCGCTGCCGCGACCAGAATCGCCGCCGCGGCCCACAACCCCCGCCGCGTCGTCACCTCGACCGCCGCCGGCCGCTGCAGCGCGTCGCGCAGATCGAGCGCGAGATCGCGCGTCGACTGATAGCGCGCGTCGGGATCCTTCGCCAAGCAGCGATGAATGATCCGCTGCAGATCGGGCGCGACCCGCCTGGCGTCGAGCGGCGCCGGCGGACTCTCGAGGATGCGATGGATCGTCTCCGCGCCGGTCTCCGCGGCGAACGGATGCCTCCCGGCCACGGCCTCGTAGAGCATCACCCCGAACGCGAACACGTCCGTGCGGCTGTCCGTACCGGACCGCCGCAACTGCTCGGGCGCGGAGTAGGCGGTGGTGCCGAGGTCGGTCGTCGGGCCGGTCTCCGTGTCGTTGCCGCCGGCCGCGTCGAGCGCGCGGGCCAGGCCGAAGTCAGCGATGCGGGCCCAGCCGCCACGGCCAAGAAGGATGTTCTCCGGCTTGAGATCGCGGTGGACGATGCCGCGCTCGTGCGCCGCCGCCAGGCCGTCCGCGACCTGCACCAGCGCCTCGAGCACGCGCCGGCGATCGCGCCGCCGCCTGAGCGCGTCGCGCAGCGTCTCCCCCTCGACCAGCTCCATGGCCAGGTACGGCGTGGCCTCGCCGTCGATGAGCTGCCACCCCGCGTCGTAGACCGGCACGATGGCCGGATGCGAGAGCGACGACGTGGCGTGGGCCTCGAAGAGAAAGCGCCGCACGCGCTCCTCGCTGCGCCGGTCCCGGCGGACGATCTTGAACGCCACCGCGCGCCCGAGAGCCGTGTCCCAGGCCCGATACACCTCCCCCATTCCTCCGCCGCCGATGCGGGACTCGAGTCGATAGCGCGGAGCGCTTTCGATTTCCGCGGTCATGGGGTCTGTCTTTGATACGTGTGAGCGCGGAAATGGTTGGCGGTTAAACGCTACCCCTCTCTCAACGCCGTCGCCACCGGCAGCCTCGCCGCCCGAATGGCCGGGAACAGCCCTCCGATCACCCCGATCACCACTGCCGACACGATCCCTCGGATCAGCAGCGGCCCGTTCACGTCGAACGAGAATGCCACCTGGCTGAACGTCTGCCAGTTGAGCGTCGCGGCGCGGAAGCCGTCGAAGGCGATCCAGGCGCCGAGGGCGCCGACGGCGCCGCCGATGACGGCGAGGACCATGGACTCGACGAGGACGGAGACGAGAATCGGGAAGCCGCCGAAGCCGATGGCCTCGAGTGTGGCGATCTCGCGCGCCCGCGCCGCCACCGCGGTGTACATGGTGTTCAGCGCGCCGAAGATGGCGCCGAGGCCCATGAGGGTGGTGATGATGCCGGCCAGAAAGTTGACGATCCGGAGCAGGGTCTGGGACTGTTCGGCGTAGTGCTCTTTCTCGCGCTGGATCTGGATGTTGACGCGCGGGTCGGAGGTCAGGGCGTCCTTGAACTGCTGAAAGCTGCCGGGCGAGGCGAGCTTGACCACCGCGGTCTGGAACGAGGATCCGCGCTGGTAGGCCGGCCCGAGCACGGCGGCGTCGCACCAGATCTCCGACTCGGAGAGGGAGCCGTTGGCGTCGAAGATGCCGACCACTTTCCACTGGTCCTTGCCGAAGTTCAGCTCCGATCCGACGTCGAGGCCGGCGAACTGGAGGTACGCGGATCGGCCGACGATCACCTCGTTGCGTCCCCACTGGAACATCCGGCCCTCGGTGATCTTGACCTCGGGGCGGATCGGGAAGGCCGTGGGCTCGACGCCGCGCATGGGCACGTTGGCGTCCGTGCCGGTGGAGCGCTTCGGCAGGTTGACCACCACGAACAGCTCCGCGGAGACCAGCGGCCTGCCGCCCTGGCGCGCCACGCCGGGCGCCTCGGCGATGACGTGGGCCTCGGGGCGGCTCAGGATGCTGGCCATCTCCGAGTCCGCGCCGGAGCGCATGACCAGCACGGTGTCGTCCGATCCGGCCAGGGTCAGCGTGCGCCTGAATCCCTGGCCGATGGAGAGCACGCCCACGAGCACGGCCACCACGCCGGCGATGCCGAAGACCGCCGCGGCGGCCGAGCCTTTGCGCGCGGGGAGGGTGCGCAGGTTGAATCCGACCAGTGCAATCGACTGTGTGAGCCAGCGCATCCCTTACTCCCTTCGCAGCGCTTCCACGGCGTTGAGGCGCATGGCCTGCAGCGCGGGGAACAGTCCGCTGATGATGCCGAGCAGAAAGACGAACGCGATCCCGGCGATGAGATCCTTCGTCGGAAACAGGAACAGCGGCAGCGCCCCGCCGGTGGGATCGCCGCCCTTGACGGCGAGCCAGCCGAGGAGGAGACCGATGCCGCCGCCGACGACGGCGATCAGCAGGGCCTCGGTGAGGATGAACGCCAGCACCTGCCCGTCGGTGAAGCCGATGGCCTTGAGCACGCCCAGCTCGCTCATCCGCTCGCGTACGGCCTGGGCCATGGTGTTGCCGGCCACGAGAAGGATGGTGAAGAAGACCGCGGTCAGGATCGACATCGTGATCGCGCCGACGTTGCCGGCCTGTTCGGCGAAGCCCTTGAGGAAGGCCTTCTCCGTCTCGGTCTTCGTCTCCGCCGGCGAGTTGGCGAACTCCGCATCGACCTTCCGGGCCACTTCCTCGGCCCGCTGTGGGTCCTTGATCCGGATCAGGTACCAGCCGATCTGCCCCTGCCCCCACCGGCGCGACTCGTCGAAGTAGTCGTGGCGGAAGAAGAAGCTCGAGGTGTCGGTGGTGTCGCTGCCGTCATAGATGCCGACCAGGTCGAACGTCCAGGTCCGCTCGCCGCTCTTCTTGACCCAGTAGGTGGCCTGGATCGGAATCTTCTGCCCCACCTTCCAGCCGAACCGGTTGGCGAGCTTGCGCCCGGCGATGGCCCCGGTGCGCGTCTTCAGCCAGGCGTCTTTCTGCTCCTTCGGCAGCTTGAACTCCGGGTACATGGCCAGGTACTCCTCCGGCTTGACCGGCATCTGGCCAAAGAAGTTCTTCTTGTCGATGTAGATGCCGCCGAACCAGGTCGCGTGCGTGGCGTCGGTCACGCCGTCGATCCGTTCGATTCGTGACTCGTAGCTCTGCGGCAGGAGCTGGATCAGCGTGACCTTGTGGCGGACGATGAGCCGGTCCGCGCCGGCCATGCTCACGCCGCCCCGGAAGGCCACCCGGATCGCGGACAGGTAGGCGAACAGGATGAACGCCACCATCACCGAGAGGACGGTGAGGAGCGTGCGCGTCTTGTGGCGCTTGAAGTTCGAGAGGATCAGGCGCAGGTATCTCATGCGGCCATCTCGCTCGAGAGCTGCCCGTCGACCATGTACAGGCGGCGGGAGGCCCGGTTGGCGGCGTGCGGGTCGTGCGTGACCATGATCACGGTCTTGCCGTGCTCGCGGTTGAGAGCCTGGAGGAGATCGAGGATGCCGTCGCCGGTCTTGCGATCGAGGTCGCCAGTCGGCTCGTCGGCGAGGATGAGCGTCGGGTCGGTGACGATGGCCCGGGCGATGCCCACGCGCTGCTGCTCGCCGCCGGACAGCGTGCGCGGCGTGTGCTTCGCGCGATGCTCCAGCCCGACGATCTGCAACGCCGTAGCCACGTGGCGCTTGCGGTCGCCCGCAGAGAGATCGGTCAGCAGCAGCGGCAGCTCGACGTTCCGCTCCGCGCTGAGCACGGGCAGGAGGTTGTAGAACTGGAAGACGAACCCGACGTGCCGCGCGCGCCAGTGGGCGAGCTGCCGGCGGGCGAGGTTGTCGATGCGCTGTCCGTTCACCACGATCGAGCCGGTAGTTGGGCGATCCAGGCCGGCCAGCAGGTTCAGGAGCGTCGACTTGCCCGACCCCGACGGCCCCATGAGCGCGAGGAACTCGCCCTCTTTGATCTCCAGATCGAGATCGTTGAGCACGCGGATGTCCTCGCTGCCGCGGCGGAAGATCTTTTCGACGTTTCTGAGCTGGACGAGTGACATTCGTTTCCTCCGGTTATTGCGTCTTCACTCTCACCGCGTCGCCGTCCTTCAACTCCGCCGGCCCCTCGACCACCACCGTCTCCCCCTCGCTCACTCCCGTGGCGAGGCGGCTTTTGTCACCCTCGGTGGCTGCGACCTTCACCGCCCGGCGCTCGGCTTTCCCGTCCTTGATCACGTAGACCACGTCCGTCTCCCCGTCCTTGCGCACGGCGGTTTTCGGGACCTCGGTCATCGTGGCGCCGGCGGTCGCCGGCTCGTCGGTGATGAAGGCGACCTTCACCCCCATGTCCGGGAGGATGCGCGCGTCCTTCTGGTCGAAGGCGATGCGCACCTTCACCGTGGCCTTCTCCCGGTCGGCGGTGGGGACGGCGGTGATGACGTGCGCGGGGATGCGCCAGTCGGGATAGGCGTCGAGCACGGCCTCGACTTTCTGATTCGGGCGGACGCGGTTGATGTAGGCCTCGTTGACGTCGACCTCGATCTCCAGCGAGTCCATGTCCACGATCGTGCAGATGCCGGTGCGGGTGAAGCCACCGCCGGCGGAGACGGGCGAGATCATCTCCCCCGGCTGGGCGTCCTTGGAGATCACGATGCCGTCGAACGGCGCGCGGATGACCAGGTCCTCGACGTTCTGGCGCTGCAGGTCGATCTGCCGGCGCGCGGTCGCGAGCTGGTCGCTCTGCGCGACCAGGCGCGCCCGCGTGGCGTCGAGCTGGGCCCGGGCCCGATCGAGGTCGGCCCGGCTGGAGATCTCGCTCTGGGTCAGCCGCGCGGCCCGGTCGTACTCGAGCTGGGCCTCGCGGATGCGCACCCGCGTCTCCTCGAGCGTGCTCGCCGCCGCCGCGGCCTCGGCCTGGGCCAGGGCCAGTCCCTTCGAGGCGAAGGAGGCGTCGAGCCGGGCCAGCTCCTGGCCCTCCCTGACCTGCATCCCTTCCTCGACCTGGATGTCCACCACCTTGCCGGTGACCTTCGACGACACCGTGGCCCGGCGGCGCGCGGTGACGTAGCCGGTGGCGTTGAGCACCGCGCCGCGCGACTCGCCGGCCACCGCGGTCGCCGGGGCGACCTTCACTTCCTTGCGGTCGCTGCGTGTCAATGCCCACACCGCCGCCGCGGCGAGAAGGGCGATCACCGGACCGATGATCCACCACGGAGCGCGGCGCCGCGCGCCGGTTTCGGTGCGCTGAATGCGAAGACCTTCGAGAGCTGCTTTGTCGACCATGATTGCTGGAGGCGGATTATTGTCGATTCGAGTGGGGACTTGTCAGTGACGATTGTCAGCCCGCGCCTGTGAGACTTTGCGCCTCTGCGCCTGTGAGCCTTTTGTAACTCCGTTTCACATCGTGTCACGCCGCCGAGAAGACTCGTTGCGCCCGCCAACGCATCGTGTGCGCCATGCGAAACACGCTTCTGGCGCTCGTCGTTCTGGCCGCACTGCGCGCGGCCGCGGTCCCGACCCAGGTCAACATCATGAAGGTCACGGGGACGATCGCCGTCGACGGCGATCTCTCCGACTCGGCCTGGGAGCGGGCCCAGCGCGTGGAGGCGTTCGTGGAGTACTTCCGCGGAGACAACACCGCCCCGCCGGCGAAGACGGTCGGCTGGCTCGCCTATGACGCGGCGGCGGTCTACGTCGCCTTCCGCGCGGACGACCCGCGGCCGGACTCCATCCGCGCGCCGCTCGTCGACCGGGACCAGGTCCTCGGCGACCAGGACTACGTGGCCATCCTCATCGACACGAGCAACGACGGCCGCGCCGGCGTGGCCTTCCGCGTCAACCCGCGCGGCGTGCAGACCGACAGCGTGGTCAACGACGCCAATGGCCTGGAGGACTTTTCGCCCGACTTCTTCTACGAGGCCGTGGCCCGGCGCGTCCCGGGCGGGTGGACGGCGGAGATGCGCATCCCGCTCTCGTCGCTGCGCTACCCGGCGGCCGATCCGCAGCAGTGGGGCGTGATCCTGATGCGCAACTACCCGCGCGACTTCCGCTACATCATGGCCAACACGCCCATCCCCAAGAACTCCAGCTGCTTCATCTGCCACGCCGCCACCCTCACCGGCCTGGAAGGCCTGCCCACCGGCAGCCACTTCACCCTCACGCCGTACTCCACCGCGAACTACACGGAACGTGGAGCGGCGGACTCTCAGTCCGCCGACCTCGGCCTCGACTTCAAGTGGAACCCCAGCACCCGCCTCACCCTCGACGCCACCGTCAATCCCGACTTCTCCCAGATCGAGGCCGACGTCCCGCAGTCGACGGTGAATACGCAGTTCGCGCTCTCCTATCCCGAAAAGCGGGCCTTCTTCCTCGAGAGCGTCGATCTCCTGACCTCGCCCATGCAGGCCGTCTACTCGCGCACCATCACCGCGCCGGCCTGGGGCATGCGCGCGACGGGGCAGCTCGGGTCGACGGCGTACACGCTCCTCGTCGCCGACGACCGCGGCGGCGGCCTGACCATCCTCCCCGGCACGTATGGCTCTTCGGTGAAGCCGCAGGCGGGCGCGCACGTGCTCATCGGCCGCGCGCGCCGCGGCATCGGCAACTCCTTCATCGGGTTTCTGGCCACCGCACGCGAAGGCGAGGACGACTCGCACAACCGCGTCTTCGGCCCCGACTTTCTCTGGAAGCCGAACGCGCGCGACCGGATCTCCGGCCAGCTGCTGCTGAGCGACACCGACGGCGCCTCCGGCCACGCCGCGCGCGTGCACTTCTCGCGCGACGCCCGGCGCTACGACCTCTACGCCGTGGCCCGCGAGCTCTCGCCCGAGTTCCGCGCCGACAGCGGCTTCATCCCGCAAGTCGGATTCCGGTCGCTGTACACCGAGGCGGCGGCGCGGATGTATCCGAAACGGGGGCTGACGTATCTGCGCGCGTATCTCGGCCGCTACTCCGCGCAGGCCGTGGACGGCGGGGAGATGATCAAGGAGGAACTGCACCCCGGCTTCTACTTCCAGGGCAAGTGGGGGAGCGAGGGCTGGATCACGTACCGCGGCTTCGAGCGCGAGCGCGTCGGGAGTCGCGTGTTCGACTACGCCATGACCGAGCTCTCCGTCCGCGCGGCGCCGCGGCGCTGGTTCCCGGCCGTGCAGCTCGCCGGCACCTTCGGCGACAAGATCGACTACGCCGGCGGCCGCCTCGGTGACGGCGCGAACCTCACCCTGTCATCGACGCTCCGCCCCACCGACCACCTCGAGCTCCAGGGCTCCGCCACCCGCGAGTGGCTCGACCTCGACGGCGGCCGCCTCTTCACCGCCACCATCAACTACGTCAAGGCCACGTACATCTTCACCGCCCGCTCCCTGGTCCGCCTCGTCGCCCAGCACACCGACGTCACCCGCGGCCAGACCCGCGACCAGTCCCTGACCCTGTCCGGCCTCTACGCCTACAAGCTCAACTGGCAGACCGTCTTCTTCCTCGGCTACGGCGACTCCAGCATCACCGGCGACCGCGGCCAGCTCACCCGGGACTCGCGGAGCGTGTTCATGAAGGTGGCTTACGCCTTCCAACGGTGATCGTTACAAATTGTGACAAACGCAACCCCCTCGTTACCGCCGCTGGAAGCGGAAATATCCCCCGTGCGACCATTGCGTTCTTCGGACGCCATGCGCCGCCTGTTCCGCCGTTCGCTTCTGGGTCTGCTGTTGGTCGTGATCGTGCCCCTGGGCGCGCTCGTGGTCATGCAGTACCGCTTCCTGCGCTCGCTGGAGGCGAAGACGGCCTCGGCGGAGCGGAACTGGCTGCGCACGTCGCTGGAGATCGTGGTCGACGAGCTGGAGAGCCGCTACCGCGCCGCGGCCAACAGCGCCCTGACCATGAGCGAGGCCGAGCTGCAGAGCGTGGCCACCCTCGGCGAGCGCTTCCGCCGTAACCCCGTGCCCGGCGCGCAGACCTTCTTCGCCATGCGCTTCCACCACGACAAGGCCGAGACGGGGTACTTCGATCTGAAAGGGGTCGAAAAGATCCCGAGCATGGACCAGATGGAGGCCGTGAAGCTGGCCACCGTCTCCTGGCACGTCGCCCACAAGTGGCAGCGCGTCGCCCAGCCCACGGTCCTCGTCGACGAGCGCGACCCCAGGCACCGGATCCTCCTCCGGCCCGTGGTCGACGCCTCCTGGCACGTCGTGGGCGTGGTCGGGGCCATCCTGCAAGAGGAAAAGGCCCGCGCGGCCATGACCAGGATCGGCCAGCGCGCCCTCCACGACCGCTATCCGCGCAGCCTCATCGAAATGAAGATCGGCGACGACTTCCCGCGCACCAACGAGTGGGTCACCCGCCCCCTGGGCTTCGTCTTCACCAACTGGCGGGCCGGGATCCGCGATACCTGCGCCAGCCCGGAGGAAGTGGCCCGCATCCACTTCCGCAACAACTCCATGTGGACCGGTGGCGCGTTCTTCATCCTCCTCGGCGCGATCGGCCTGGCCATGCACGCCGCGGCCCGGCAGATGCGCGTGTCCCAGATGAAGAGCGACTTCGTCTCCAACGTCTCCCACGAGCTGCGCACCCCGCTCTCCTCCATCCGCGTCTTCGGCGAGTACATGCGCCTGGGGCGCGTGACGAAACAGGAGAAGATCCAGGAGTACGGCGAGTACATCGAGGCCGAAAGCCGGCGCCTGACTCAGCTCATCAACAACATCCTCGACTTCTCCAAGATCGAGTCGGCGGAGAAGAAGTACCACTTCTGCGAGACCGACGTCGCCGAGCTCGTCGAGCAGACCGTCTCCGCCTTCGAGGTCCCCTTGCGCGAGTCCGGCGTGAGCATCCGCTTCAGCGCCCCCGCCCCCCACCCGCCGCTCATGCTCATCGACAAGGACGCCATCGCCCAGGCGGTCATGAACCTTCTCGACAACGCCTTCAAATACTCGAACGGCCGCAAGGAGGTCGAGGTGAGCGTGACCGCGCGCGGCGCCGAGGTGTGCGTCTCCGTGCGCGACCACGGCATCGGCATCCCCGCCGCCGAGCAGAAGAAGATCTTCGAGAAGTTCTACCGCGTCGGTAGCGGCCTGGTGCACGACGTCAAGGGCAGCGGCCTCGGCCTGTCCATCGTCTTACATGTCGTCAAGGCCCACGGCGGGCGGGTGGAGGTCGAGAGCACCCCCGGCGACGGCAGCACCTTCACCATCGTCCTGCCCAGTGGAGGACAGGCAATCCTGCCTGTCCGCAATCCCGGCGAGGAGTACGCATGACCAGAATCCTCATCGTCGAAGACGACCCGGCCATGTCCGTGGCCTTGCGCGACGGCTTCGAGTTCGAAAAGTACGCCGTGGAAATGGCCGCGGACGGCGAAGAAGGCCTGCGCCTGGCCACCCGCGGCGACCACGACCTGATGATCCTCGACGTCATGCTCCCCAAAAAATCCGGCCTCGACGTCTGCAAAGAGCTGCGGCGAAGCGGCAGCCACACCCCCATCATCATGCTCACCGCCAGGGGCCAGGAGATCGACAAGATCGTCGGCCTCAAGCTCGGCGCCGACGACTACGTCACCAAGCCCTTCAGCTTCATGGAGCTCCTGGCGCGGGTCGAGGCGGTCTTGCGGCGCGTCAACCGCACCGCCGCCGGCGACGAGTACGCCTTCGGCGACGTCGCCCTCGACTTTCGGACCTACCAGGCCACCAAGAGCACCCAGACCCTCGAGCTCACCCCCCGCGAATTCCGCATCCTCCGCTACTTCATCGACCACCAGGGCGAAGTCGTCAGCCGCGAGGCGTTGCTCAACCACGTCTGGGG